>PKUC01000072.1 GCA_002868865.1 Desulfuromonas sp.
CTGGAAGCCAACGATCGGGCCTCCGCTGAGGTGATCTTCGATCTGGAACTGATCGAAGTCAGTCATAATGATGCCAGTACCTTTGGCCCGAAACTGGGAAGTCAAATCGTTTCGGTCGGTCTGCAGCCCTCTGACAGCGAGGAAACGGGGACCATTGTTAATAATATTGTTGTAGACAGTGTAAAAAACCTGAGTACCTTATATTCGTTGCCCGCCTCAGTGAGTTTCGATCTCATTAAGAATGATAGCAATAACGAAGTTTTGGCCAATCCAAAAATCAGAGTCAGAAACAAGGAGAAGGCCAAGGTTCATATCGGTAGTCGCGAGCCGGTGGTTACGGTTACTATCAATGGAGATCAGACATCAGAGAACGTTCAGTACGTCGATGTCGGTGTCAAGATGAATATTGAGCCGACGATCCAGCTCGACGATACGGTGATCACCAAGTTGGGGCTCGAAGTCAGCAATGCAAACAAGACGGATGAAACCGACAACGGCACGACGGTGTTAACAATCTCGACCACCAATGCCGATACCGTCCTTACGCTCAAGGACGGAGAGCAGACAGTTCTCGGCGGACTGATCAGAACCTCTGATACCCAGACCAATACGGCGATTCCCATTCTCGGAGATCTGCCACTGCTGGGAAAATTGTTCACCAATATCGACAAGTCAAAGGTCAAGCGGGAAATTCTGTTGTCGATCACTCCTCACATCGTGAAGTCGGTTAATTTACCGCAACGCGATGTCACCAGCCTCTGGTCCGGCGGTGAAGATGACTTCAAGAACGGTCGCAACTTCGGATCGTTTGCCGAGGATTACCGCAACGGTCAGAGCGAACGGCCGGCCAACCCGGTTCCAGCCCTGACTCCGCGGCGGACCATCCGGGTTGACCTGGGGGGTGATCAGGGCACTGCAGCAGATGACCCGGCGATTCCGGCCGCGGTTGAGACAGAGAAAGTGAAGGAGAAGACGGAGACTCCCGCTCCTGCGCCACCGGCAGCACAGCCCGTGGTCGTTGAGGATGTCCCCGAAGTCAGCCTGTCGGAGCCTTCTGTCGTCGAGGCCGATCAGGCCGCGCAGGTGTTTCTGCTGGGAAGCCGGTTAGCGAAGGTGGGAGTCCCCCATCAGGTTGTGGTTATTGCAGAAGCTGTCAGAGATCTGCACAGCGCACCGATGTATATAAACTACGACCAGAATCTACTCGACTTTGTCAGCATTGAAGAGGCGGGTCTGCTAAAACGTGGTAGTGAGACCAATTTTACTCACTCGGCGTTGCCTGAAAAAGGACAGATCATTGTTGGGCTCAAACGCGCCGCCGGCGTGGAGGGGGTTGATGGCGGGGGTGGATTGTTTACTCTGACATTTACTCCCAAAGCTACAGGCCTCGCGGAAATCATGCCCGATAAAATCAACCTGCAGACGCCGCAGGGTCTGCGGATCCCGGTGGCCAAAACCGGCCTGACCCTGGAGGTCACTGAATAATCCGCATGAAACAGGTGTCGACCCGACAGAAACAATCCGGACTGACGCTCATGGAGCTGGTGATCGCCCTGGCGATTCTGGCGGTGTTGTCGTCGGTGGTCCTGCCGCTGGCAGAGGTCACCGTTCAGCGCACCAAAGAGATCGAGCTGAAACGCTCTCTGCGGATCATGCGCGGCGCCATCGATGCTTACAAGACCGATTTCGACCTGGCGGTCAAGCAGAAGAAAATTCGCACCTCCATCGATGATAATGGATATCCGGAGACCCTCGAAGTTCTGGTCGAAGGGAGCGATTGGGGGGGGCTGTACCGTTTCAAAAAAAAATACCTGCGGCGTATCCCTGTCGATCCGTTCGATGAATACGAGCAGGGCTGGGGGATGCGCTCCTACGCCGATGATTATGACACCACGTATTGGGGTGGTGATGATGTCTACGATGTTTTCAGCCAGAGCGACCGGACGGCACTTGATGGCACACTTTATAATACCTGGTGAAAAACAGATGATTAGAACTTTGACAAAACGTCTCACCGACCGCCGTGGCTTCACCCTGATGGAACTGCTGACGGTCATGCTGATCGCCGGCATCCTCGCTTCGATCGCGGTGCCGAGTTACAAACGCTCTCAGATCCGGGCCCGTGAAGCGGTGCTTTCCGAGGATCTGTATCAGATGCGCCGCGCCATCGACGCCTATTTCGCCGACTATGCACGTTATCCCGATTCTCTCGAAGCCCTCGTCGATATGCGCTATCTGCGCGCTATTCCCCGGGACCCCTTCACTCTTCAGACCCGAACCTGGACCTGTAAACCACCGGAGTACAACCAACTCGGCAACCTCATCGATGGGCGCTGCTTTGACGTCTTCAGCGGCAGCAAAAAGATCGGTCTGAATGGATTGCCCTATTTCGAGTGGTGATCATTGATGATCCAGCTGTTCAACGTCACGAAATCCTATCGTAAAGACAGCGTCGCTCTCAAGGACCTGAGCCTGGAGATCGGTAAGGGGGAATTCGTCTATGTCGCCGGCGCGTCCGGGGCCGGGAAAACCACGCTGCTGCGGATGCTGTACGCGGCGGAAAAGCCGAGCCGTGGTCAGATTCTCATCGATGGTCAGAATATTACTCGGATCGGTCGCCAGAAAATCCCGTATTTGAGACGTAAAATCGGTGTTGTTTTTCAGGATTACAAACTGCTGAACAGCCGTTCTGTTTATGAAAATGTCGCTTTTGCCCTGGAAGCCCAGGGAAAAAAGAGATACGAGGTCAGCAAAAAGGTTTATCAGGCGCTCAAGGAGGTGGGCCTCGAGCACCGTCTGAACCGCACCCCTCTTGAACTGTCGGGTGGTGAACAGCAACGGATCGCGATTGCCCGGGCGCTGGTTGTCGATCCACTGATTCTACTCGCTGATGAACCGAGCGGAAATCTGGACCAGGCCGTGGCGACGGAGATTATGGGACTGTTTCGAAGGGCCAACGCGCGCGGTACGACCGTTGTGCTGGCAACCCATGACCCCGGTCTGTACAAGCGCTTTCCGCGGCGACTGATCTCACTCGACGGGGGGCAGGTGGTCAGTGATTATCGACCGGATACGGTTTGAGGGTGCCCGTTTTACGGCCGCTTCGCTCCGGAGGTTTTTACCGTGTTGGATAAAATGAGATATTTCATCATGCGGGCCCTGCGCAACATGCGTCAGTGGCCGTTTCTGTGTGCGGCTTCGGTGTTGACCATGGCGGTTGCGCTGACGATGGTCGCGACCTTTTTTCTGGTGGTGGTCAACGTCGAGCAGCTTACCCAGCGTTGGAGCAAAGATCTGCAGGTTGTGGTCTACCTCGACAGGGCGCCCGCCCCCTCCGCTCTGACTCAGATGGTCTCTTCGATCCGCGAAATGGCCGAAGTCGCGCAGGTGATCCACGTCACACCGGCCGAAGCGATGGCACAGTTTCGCCAGCGTCTCGGAGAAAACGCCGCGCTCTTGCAGGGCGTTGATAACGATATTCTCCCCGGCTCGCTGGAGATCGCGCTTCATGCCCAGTACCAACAACGAGACGGTATGGATCAACTCCTCGCACGCTTAAAGACCGTGGCTGCCGGTCACGATATCCATTACGGTCAGGACTGGCTGGAACGTTTTGAATCGTTCGTTTCGGTGTTACGTTTAACTGGCCTGGCGCTCGGCGGTTTTCTGCTGTTTGCTGCGCTGTTTATCGTCTCGAACACGATCCGCCTTACGTTCTATGCGCGCCGCGATGAACTTGAAATTATGGCTCTGGTCGGTGCCACCGAGCGATTTATCAAGACCCCCTTTCTCCTCGAAGGTGCCCTGCAGGGATTGTTCGGCGGTCTGCTGGCGTTGCTGGCGTTGACGCTGATCTTCAAGGGGATCCTTGTGGAAATCGTCCATTCCCTGTGGGTCACTCCGGCAGCCTTTTCACTGCTGTTTCTCAATGGGCATCAACAGCTCATTCTCGTCTTTGGCGGCGTGCTCCTCGGCGTGTTCGGTAGCCTGACCTCTTTAAAAAAGTTGATCCAGATCTGATGAGAGTTTTTCTGTGTGCCCTGATCTGTCTTCTCCTGTTTTCTGTGTCGGGACACTGTGCCCAACTCGCTGAGAGCCAGAAAGAGCTCAGGCAGATCAAGCAGCGCCTAGAAGAGACCGAGCAGCAACTCAATAAACAGGAATTGGCCGAAAAGGAACTGTTGCAGGATCTCTCCCAAGTATCCACGTCTCTCAAGCGGATCGACAGACGTTTGCGGATGCTGAAAAATGAGCAGAAACGCCTGAATGCGGAGCTGGCAGCAGCCCGGTCAGCCGTTCGGGATGTCGAGCAGCAACTGAACAGTACGCGGCGGACCTTTGAACACCGTCTTGTTGCACTCTACAAAGAAGGGGAGACCGGTCCTCTGCAGCTGTTTTTTTCGTCGAAAACGCCGATGGAGATGATTCAGAATCGCAAATACCTGGCGCTGATCACGGCACAGGACCAGCAGTTGCTTAAGGACTTTGCCGGGAAATATGAACAATCTCAGGCCCGCCAGCGGAAACTTGAAGATCTGCGTGAGCAGAAGAAGGCGCTGATCATTAAAGAGAAAGACAGCCGTAGTACCGCAGATCAAGGCCGAAAACTGTACAGCACGATTCTTCAGCGGGTGCGCAAGGACAAGCAGCAGTACGCCGCTGAGTTGAAGCGACTTGAAGAGCGGGCCAGTCGACTCGAGGGTCTGCTGAAGACGCTCAAGAAAAAGACCTACAAAAAGAAGGCGGAGGCCGCCTTTGCCTCTCTTAAGGGGAAACTCCCCTGGCCACTGTCGGGGACGGTCGTTGTCGATTTCGGGACCCAGAATAGCAGGGGAGAAGGACCGGTTCTTGACAGCCACGGTATCGAAATTCGTTATGACCGCACCGCCAAAGTGCGTGCCGTAGCAGATGGCCGTATCGTCTTTTCCGATTTTTTCAAAGGCTATGGACAGTTGATGATTATTGCTCATGATGCCGGTTATCATAGCCTGTATGCCCAGCTTGCTGAGCTTGAGGGGGCTGTCGGTGAACAGGTCAGCAGCGGAGAGGTGATTGCCGAGGTCCGAAATACCGATTCGAGCGCCCGCCGGGTACTGTATTTTGAGCTGCGCAAGAACGGCCGCCCGGTCGATCCGATCGACTGGTTGAAGCCAGACAAGAACTAAGGAACTGCATCCCGAGAGGAGGCGTTACAGAAGATGAAGAGACAGAAACCGACAAGACGCTCGTTGTTGATCGCCGTTCAGGTCGCGATCCTGGCGCCGGTGCTGTGGTTGACGGTCGCGTCCGCTGGAGATGAAACCTATCAGCGGCTTGAGCTGTTTACCGATGTCCTCGCCATCGTTGAAAAGAGCTATGTCGAGCCGGTCGATCTCACTGAGCTGATCTATGGTGGCATCCGCGGCATGCTGGCCACTCTCGACCCGCACAGCAGCTTTCTTTCACCAGAAATGTATCAGGATATGAAGGCCGATACCCACGGCGAGTTCGGCGGGGTCGGGATCGAGATTGCGGTGCGTGATGGCCAGTTGCTGGTGGTCGCACCGATCGAAGGAACCCCGGCCGATGAGGCCGGGATCGAGGCCGGTGACCTGATTCGCGCGATCGACGGGGTCCTGATCAAGGATGCTGAGCTGATGCCGGCAGTGCGTCAGTTGCGCGGCGCCAAAGGGGACGCAGTGACCCTGACCATCTGGCGCGACGGCTTCGACCAGCCCCGCGATTATACCTTAGTGCGCGATATTATCCATATCAACAGCATCAAGGGGCGCCTGCTCGAGCCCGGCTACGGCTATGTCAAGATCACCCAGTTTCAGGAGAAGACCGGTGCCGATTTGGAAAAAGAACTTGATCGGCTCCACACGTTTGATTCTCCCCTTAAGGGGCTGATTCTCGATCTGCGAAACAATCCGGGAGGTCTGCTGGACCAGGCGGTCGCCGTTGCGGATCAATTTCTGTCAGAGGGGCTGATCGTCTACACCGAAGGACGGGAAGAGGGTAGCCAGATGCGTTTTTCTGCGACGTCGTCCGGGACGGAACCGGACTACCCGCTGGTGGTCCTCATCAACGGAGGCAGCGCCAGTGCGTCGGAAATCGTTGCAGGTGCCCTGCGGGATCATGGCCGCGCGTTGATCCTTGGCGAAAAGAGTTTCGGTAAGGGTTCGGTTCAGACCATTATCCCCTTGAGCGATGATTCCGGGCTGCGGTTGACTACTGCCCGTTATTTTACCCCCAGCGGAGTATCGATTCAGGCCAGAGGGATCGAGCCCGATATCGTTGTGTCCGGTCTGCGTCTCGAGTCGAAAGGTGACACCGCTCATTTCCGCGAAGGCGATCTTAAAAACCATATCGATCAACCCAATGCCGCATCGCAGAGCACAGAGACGACCGGCCCTCATCTCAGTGACACAGATCAGACCGATTTTCAGCTGATGAGGGCATTCGATCTGCTGAAGGGACTGGAGCTGCTGCGCGGAATGACCTCTTGAGTACCCTTTTGCCACCGTTGATCGATCCGGATACAGAAAGCTGATATGGCCGCTGCCAAACGAAAAAAGAAAAACACCCGTAAAAAAAACAGACGTCGTAAGGCATCCAGAGGCCCATCACAGGCCCTGCGGCTGCTGTTTGCGGCACTGTTTCTGGCCCTGTTTGTCGGATTGTGCCTGTATGGACTGGTGTCCCTGCAGCGGAGCTATTCGCCATCGTCCGCACGGGTCGAAGTCGTGACGCCGATGGAGGAGGAGCGGGTCGAGTTAAACCACGAAACCCCCTACGATGACGTCTATGCTCTGCTCGAAGATGAGTTGCTGACCGGCAGTCTCTCGCAGGGGTGGAAACGTCTTGATGGGGATCAGGGGATCGAGCGTCTGCAGATGTTCGGGACCTATCCCGATCCGCACCGCTTGATGGAGCTGCAGACCCGCATCGCGGTGAGCAACAGTCCGGCGCAACTTGAGTTGGCGCCCCGAACTGGTTTTGTCCGACTGCTGTGGAAAGGACAGGTGCGAGTCGAACTGGTCTATCCGGTAGATCACAGCCGGCTGCAGCAGCGCCCTAAAATAGCGATCATCATGGACGATATGGGCCGCTCGCTCCGCGACTTCGAGACTTTGATCCATCTTAAGGTTCCGGTCACTCCGGCGATCCTGCCGTATACCGATTATGCGACTCGGGCGACGTCCCTGCTGCGCTCGGCAGGGCGGGAATATATGATTCATATCCCGATGGAGCCAAAGAGTTATCCGGCGACCAATCCGGGACGAAATGCGTTGCTGGTCGGGTTGAGTGAAAAGGAGATCCGCCGACGCATGCAGCATTATCTGCAGCAGGTCCCCGGTGCGGTGGGGGGGAACAACCACATGGGGTCACGCTTTACCCTCAAGACGGGTCCGATGCGGGTCGTCCTCGACGAGCTGCGGCGTAGCGACCTGTTTTTTGTCGACAGCCGCACAATCGGCGGTTCGGTGGCCTATGCCGAAGCCCGAAAAATGGGACTGCGTACCGCAACCCGCCAGGTCTTTCTCGACAATGAAGAGGATGTAACCTATATCCGTCGGCAGCTGCGGAAGGCGGTGAAGGTCGCCATCGATCGCGGTGAGGCGATCGCGATCTGTCATCCGTACCGGGAAACCTTTGAGGCACTGCGCAGCGAAGTCGACTGGCTGCGGCAACAGAAGGTCGATTTTGTGGAGGCCTCTCAGGTGGTGCGCACCGATTAAACCGGCTCGGACTGGCAGGCGGTGTGGTCGAGGGATTGTTCCATCTGAATGCGGCCGAGGATCTTCTGCCAGTGGATATAGGCGGTGCCTGTGAGGATATTGAGCGGTTGCTCGCCGCAGCGCCGCAGCAGGATTGTCCGGTCGCGCGACTGGATCGACTCGCCAAAGAAGATGTCAAAAAATTCCTGAACCGGATGATGTCTGCGCCGCAGTCCGAGGGTCTGGCCTCCCTTGACCGTCAGGTCCGTACTGCTTAGTTCGGTTCCGGTTTCATCGAGGCGGCTGAAAGTGAAAAGGCTCTCCGGCGTCGCCGGGTTTTTCTGCTGCCGGAGAACAAAATAGGAGCGATTGGCCGATTCCTGAAACAGTTCGCGCATCGACCGCTGGGCGGCCTCGGCCTTGTGCTGACCGTAAAAATTCTGAAAGATCAGATCCCCCAGACAGTCATCTTCGATAAATCCGCTCTGGCTGCCGTCGGTCGCCTCCGCGTAGTAGGCCTGCGGCCATGGTGTCGTTTCCGGCATCTGCTGTCCACACAACAGGCAGTGATCGGGGACACGCTGCCGGCGCCGGTTCAGGTCGCGCTGCTGAGTGAGCGCGACTTCGGCCCGCTGGTGAGCGACCCCGCCTAGACGATGGGGACCGTTTTCCAGATAGTGCAGGTAGGCCTGTCGAGCCAGATGCATGAACTGCAGATGAACATCGGTGCCCCGGCCCTGTTCGATGATCGGGTAGACGCGTCCTTCGGGATTGGTGCCCAGCGATTCGACCTTGGGGCTTTTGGCGATGTAGCCTTCCATGCAGCGGTATCCGCGGTTGATGGCGTAGGCTTTCAGCAGCTGATACGGGTCGCGGAACGGTCCCTTGTAGCGGATCCGGGTGTCGACCAGGCAGGGTAGGAGGCGTAGGGTCGAACGGGACAGACCGTTTTCGGTAAAAAACTGACTGAGGTTTTTGCAGTTTTCCAGCGAGGGCGCATCCTTGACCGGAACGATCACCCGGTCTGCGGCGTAGAGTGCATTCTGGGTGAGGATGTCGAGGACCGGCCGGGTATCGATAATCAGGATGCCCTGCAATCCGGAGCCGCTCAAAACGCCCGCCAGCTGCTCGCAGTCGGCCAGGGTGCTGGCAATCTGTTGCAGTGAGCGGCTTGAGGGGATGATCCGCACCCCGTGAGCACCGTCGATCAGCAGCTCCGACATCGGCATGCCGGTGAACAGGCCGGAAACGTCGGTCCCGGCTTTTTTCAGTGCGGGAACGAACATGCGGTCGACGGTGAAGTGGTTGTCGAAGCTCAACAGCGTGACCGGCACGTCACCTGCGAGGTGTTTGAGATAGATCGCCAGGTTGGTGGCGAGGGTGGTTTTGCCGACGCCCCCTTTTTCACTGGCGATGGTGATGACATATGGACGGGCCACAAAAAAACCTTTATTGGAAGAGTCGAGTTAGATGCTGCTCTGCCGTTTATAGGGGATTGGTGGAGGACTGTCAATCGGCAGGCGAAATGAGTATAATGCATCTTTTCTTGAATTCACTGCAGGAGAACCGGTGACGTCCAGCGTTATTTCCGTAGCCCGCCTGGTTCAGGTCGTACAGGATCTGGTCGAGGATAATTTTACCCGCGTACTGGTCCGCGGCGAGATTTCCAACGTTTCCCGTCCGGCGTCGGGGCATCATTATTTCTCCCTTAAAGATGATCGCGCCCAGCTGCGCTGTGTCCAGTTCCGCAGTGCGGCCCGCCTGTTGCGCTTCGACCTGGAGGATGGTCTCGAGGTGATCTGTCAGGGGACGCTCTCGGTTTACGGACAGCGTGGTGACCTGCAGTTGATTGTCGAACGGATCGATCCGGTAGGACAGGGCAGTCTGCAGCTGGCGTTCCAGCAATTACGCGCCCGCCTCGAGGCGGAAGGACTGTTTGCTTCTGAACGGAAGCGTTCTCTGCCGCTATTCCCGGCCACGGTCGGGGTGGTGACCTCTGCCACTGGCGCTGCCGTGCAGGACATTCTCAATGTATTGCGACGGCGCAGCTGCGGACTGCAGGTGTTGCTCAGGCCGGTTGCGGTACAGGGGAATGAGGCCCCACAGCAGATTGTTGACGCTATCGCTGACCTTAACCGCGAGGGCAGCTGTGATGTTCTGATTGTCGGGCGGGGGGGCGGTAGCGCCGAGGATCTGAGTGCCTTCAATGACGAACGGGTCGCCCGCGCCATCGTCGCTTCACAGCGGCCGGTCGTATCCGCGGTCGGACATGAGGTCGATGTCACCATCGCCGACCTGGTGGCCGATCTTCGGGCACCGACACCGAGTGCTGCGGCCGAACTGGTGGTTCGCAATCGCCAGGATGTTGCACAGCACCTCGATCACCTTGCGGCACGACTCGATCAGGTGATGTTGTCTATCGTTGACCGTCTGCGAATGATGCTCGATCAGCTTGAACGGCGGCTGCGTTCGCCCCGCGAGCTGCTTACCCGGCGCATGGAGGTGCTCAGCGGGACCGCCGTCCGGTTGGAACGCGCCATCCATATGCAGATGGAGCGCAGAAATTCACGGTTCGGTGTCCTTACCGCCCGGCTGGAAGCCCTGTCTCCGCTTAAGGTGCTGGCGCGCGGCTATGCCGTGGTCCACCGCCGGGATGATGGCCGCCTGCTCACCGATGCGTCGCAGGTTGTCTCCGGCGACCGACTCGACATAGACTTGGCCCGCGGGACGGTCTCCGCGTGTGTTGTGGATAACGACGGCAGTCAGCCGTCCTGATGGAGAGACTATGGCTGGTAAAAAGAGCTATGAAACCACTTTAAAAAGACTGGAAAAGGCGGTCGAGACACTTGAAAATGGCGATCTCGATCTGGAAAAAGCGTTGAAAATCTACAAAGGAGCTGTGGCGGATGTCGACAGCTGTCGTAAGGCGCTGGAGACGGCCGAGTTGGAGATCCGCAGGTTGGAAAAGACCGACAGCGGTGATTTTGTGAAAGAGGCGATCGATGACTGAGGCGACAGAGTCCGATTTGAATCTGAAGGTCTATCTGCGTGAGCGGCTGCAGTTGGTCGAAACGGCGATGGATCGCTACCTTCCCGCGGCCGATGCGTCACCGGCGCACCTGCACGAAGCGATGCGCTATTCGGTGTTTGCCGGTGGCAAACGGATTCGGCCGATTCTGATGATGGCGGCCTGCGAAGCGGTCGGCGCTGATCCTGCGCGGGTTCTGCCGGCAGCCTGTGCCATCGAGTATATCCACAGCTATTCGTTGATTCACGACGATCTGCCGGCTATGGATGACGACGACTTGCGGCGCGGCCGGCCGACCAACCATAAGGTGTACGGTGAAGCCGTCGCGATTCTGGCTGGGGATGCCCTGCTCACTGAGGCGTTTGTGCTGCTGGCTCACCCCGACTTTGCCCGCACTCTTTCCGCTGACGTTCGTTCCGAAGTGACCGGCATTATCGCCTCCGCTGCGGGGTCGAAGGGGATGGTCGGCGGCCAGGTGGTCGATATGGAATCGGAGGGAAAACCTGTCGATCTGGAAACCCTGGAGTATATCCACGCCTGCAAGACCGGGGCGTTGATCAGTGCCGCCATCGACTGCGGTGCGGTGATCGGCGGTGCCTCTGCAGCCGAGCGTCAGTGGCTTAAACGGTATGGACAGGCTGCGGGGTTGGCCTTTCAGGTGGCCGATGATATCCTCGATATCGTCGCCGATCAGGAGCTGCTCGGCAAGGACGTCGGCAGCGACCAGGAGCGCGGCAAGGCGACTTACCCGGCGCTGTTGGGGCTCGACGGTGCCCGTGCCAAAGCGCGGGACTTAAAACAGCAGGCATTGGCTGCGCTGGACGACTTCGGCCCTGCCGCACAGCCGCTGCGGGCCATTGCGGCCTATATCGTCGATCGCAGTTTTTAATGGTCGATTCGATCCCGTCGCCAGCGGTTCTGTGTTATAAACGCTGACGACCGTTTGACCGTGTATTTTTCGTACCGACAGGATATATCACGATGAGTTCGCTCCTTTCACAACTCACCTCGCCGGGAGACGTCAAGACCTTGTCCCGGCTACAATTAGCCCAGCTGGCCGCTGAATTGCGCGATCAGATCGTCCAGACCGTTGCCAAAAACGGCGGACACCTCGGCTCTTCGCTGGGGGTGGTCGAGCTGAGCATCGCCCTGCACCGGGTGTTCAATTCGCCGCAGGACAAGATCGTCTGGGATGTGGGCCATCAGGCCTACGCCCACAAGCTGTTGACCGGCCGCCTCGCACAGTTCGATACCCTCCGTCAGTTTCAGGGCATCAGCGGGTTTCCCAAGCGCAAGGAGAGTCCCCACGACGCCTTCGATGTCGGTCATTCCAGTACCTCGATTTCGGCCGGCTTGGGGTTGGCGGCAGCGATCGATGCTGCCGGTGGCAACGAACGGGTGATCGCCGTAATCGGCGATGGTTCGCTGACGGCAGGGATGGCTTTCGAGGGGCTGAATCATGCCGGAGATCTGAAAAAACGGCTGATCGTCATCCTCAACGACAATGAGATGTCAATCTCGCCCAACGTCGGTGCGCTTTCAGCGTTTCTCAGTCGACAGATGTCGTCCGATCTGTTTCTCCGTTTCAAGAAGGAGACCGAAAATATCCTCAGTCACGTGCCCGGCTTCGGTAAAGATCTGGTCAGCCTTGCTAAACGCGCCGAAGAGTCTCTCAAGGGATTTATCACCCCGGGAATGCTGTTTGAAGCGTTCGGCTTCGACTATTTCGGCCCCCTCGACGGTCACAATCTCACCGAACTGGAAGACACCTTAAAAAATCTGTCGCAGATCGATGGTCCGGTACTGCTGCACATTGCCACCCGTAAAGGGAAGGGGTTTGCTCCCGCGGAGCAGAATCCGCCTAAATTTCATGGTGTCGGTCCCTTCGACGCGAAAACGGGTGAGGTGTTAGCTACCCAGACGGAGGCACCGTCCTATACCGCGGTGTTTGGCCAGACCCTCATCGATCTGGCCCGTAACGACGACCGGGTGGTGGCGATCACCGCAGCGATGACCGAAGGGACTGGATTGAAGGGGTTCGCCGAAGAATTTCCGCAGCGGTTTTATGATGTGGGGATCGCAGAACAGCATGCGGTCACCTTCGCTGCCGGAATGGCCTGTCAGGGTTTGAGGCCGGTGGTGGCGATCTATTCCACCTTTCTGCAGCGCGCTTACGACAGTGTGCTGCACGATGTCTGTCTGCAGGATCTGCCGGTGACCTTCGCCCTCGATCGTGGCGGTCTGGTTGGTGCTGATGGGCCGACCCATCACGGTGTGTTCGACCTGTCGTTCCTTCGCCATATACCGAACCTGACCTTTGCAGTGCCGCGCGATGAGCTTGAGCTGCAGCGGGTTATGTTGACCGCCAGTCGCGCAGAAGGGCCTTTTGCCTACCGTTATCCCCGTGGCAACGGACTCGGGTTGTCCCTCGACGGTCCGATCGAGCCGTTGGAAATCGGGCGGGGCGAGGTGCTGCGGGATGGGACCGATGTGGTGATTTTCGCCCTCGGGACGATGGTGCCGGAGGCGCTGACGGCCGCGGAGATCCTCGCGTCACGAGGGATCGATGCTGCGGTTGTCGATCCCCGTTTTGTCAAGCCGCTCGATACCGATCTGATCTGCGACAAGGCCCGCACTGCCCGGCTGGTGGTGACGGCCGAGGAGAATGCGCTGCAGGGGGGATTCGGTACTGCAGTCCTCGAGGAGCTTTCAGAGGCCGGTATCGCGCCACGCATGTTGCGGATCGGGATCCCCGATCAGTTTGTCGAGCAGGGCACCCAGGCCGAACTGCGGCAGCTTCTTAAGATCGATGCCGCGGGGATGGTTGAAAAGATCGAGGAGGCTTTTAACCGCTAGTTTTTGCGAAAAATAGTTTTTGTTATATTTGAAGAAGTGGTCCCGAACTGTATGGTTTGTGGCCACTTTTTTATTGTTTCGTCACGTTTCAATATTAGGCACTTTAGGCCCGGTCTTTCAGTGCCTCCTCGTTATTTGGTTGCCCACTTTCGCGAGGATGACGATCTCCGACTTCGATTTTAGTGTCAGGATGGGTCAAGACATCCCTCGAGGGCTGTCGCCAAGGCGCGCATCAGCTCAAAGTAGCTGTCCGCTCCGGCGGGCAAATCGGCGCCGAGGGGGTCGAGTTCACCGCCGCGGGCATCGGTCCCGTCCAGCAAAGCGTTGACCAGCTGCGGCCGGAACTGGGGTTCGGAGAACAGGCACAGGGCACCAGATGACTCAATGGTTGCGCGGATCTCCGCGACCCGTTTGGCGCCGGTACGCCGATCGGGATTGATGGAAATCGCCCCGACCGGGTTCAGCCGGTAGCGGGCTTCCAGGTAGGGATAGGCGTCGTGGAAAACCAGATAGGGGCGGGATTGCAGCGGCTTCAGCTGTGCTGCAAGCTCACGATCCAGGGCGGTCAGTCGCTGGATCAGGTGGTGCGCATTGGTCCGGTAGGTCGCCGCGTTGTTCGGATCGAGTTCGGACAGGCTCTCTGTCGTCAGGGTGACGATGTCGATCGCGTTGTGCGGATCGAGCCAGAGGTGAGGGTTGTTGCTGCGGCGGATTTCGGTATATTCCGTATCAGCATGATTGTGATGGTCTGGGTGTTCGCTGTGGTCGTGACCGTCTGTCCAGTTGCCGCCACGGCGCTGCGGCAGGCGGATCAGTTCGGGCTTGCGCAGCAGCTCGACCTTCTGTGCTGAAGGTGCCAGTGAGTGCAGCGGCTGCACCAGAAACGATTCCAGCTCGGGGCCGATCCAGACGACCAGCTCAGCATCTGCCAGGGCTCTGGCGTCCGAGGGGCGTAGACTGTAACTGTGAGGGGATTGCCCGCCCTTGATGAGCAGGGTCGGTTTGCCGATGTCCTTCATGACCCCTGAGATCAGGGCATGGATCGGCTTGATCGTGACCACCACGTCGGTGGCCGCCAGCGCGGTCGACATCGACAGTGTCAGCAGCAGGGTGCAGAGTGCAAGAATTCGAATAGGGCCAGACAGCATTAAGGTCGCCTCCTGAAAAGTAGTATGTTATAAAGTAACAGAAAGTTGTGGCAGATGGATACGGAGAAATCGTCCTGTTTGTCTGCTCCTATGGACAACCCTATTTTCCCGGGAGGAATGCTGGTGTCCCAACCCTTTTCCTGTTCCCACGATCAGCACGACCACTGCGTCGATGCCGCCCTGACTGCAGCTGAACGTCTCTGCCGCGAGCAGCGTCTTCGTTTGACCCCGCTGCGCCGGAAGATTCTCACCCTGATCTGGCAGAGTCACCGGCCGGTCGGAGCCTACGATCTGCTCGAAATCCTGCAGAAAGAGGGCCGCGCCGCACCACCCACCGTGTATCGCACCCTCGACTTTCTGCTCGAAAGCGGCCTGGTTCATCGACTCGCAACCCGCAACGCCTACTTCGGCTGTACGCGCCCCGGTCAGGATCACGCCGGCCATGTGCTGATCTGCGAATCCTGCCATGTGCTCGCTGAAATTGACAGCGCCGATGTGGTGCGTCAGATCGATGCCAGCGCCGACGCTTTCGGTTTCGAGGTACGTCGTCAGACCGTAGAGGTCAGCGGTCTCTGCCCACGCTGCCGGCAGGAGGCCGACCATGCCTGCTGATGATCTGTTGATCGCTCTTGATAACGTCAGCGTTGATCTACGTGGTCGTAGCGTGCTTTCTCAGGTCGATCTGGATGTGCGGCGTGGCGAGATCCTCACCCTGATCGGGCCCAACGGCGCCGGCAAGACGACTCTGCTGCGGGTGGCGCTGGGGTTGTTGACTCCGAGTCGGGGCGAAGTTCGCCCCAGGGCGGGCCTGCGGGTCGGCTATGTGCCGCAGCGTCTTCACCCGGACCAGAGTTTTCCCATGTCTGTTCAGCGCTTGATGAAGCTGACAGCGCAGACAAACCGTGATTCGATCGAAGCGATCCTCGATGAGGTCGGTGCCGGTTCGCTACTGAAGGCTCCGCTGGCCTCCCTGTCGGGAGGTGAGCTGCAGCGTGTTTTGCTGGCCCGGGCGCTGCTGCGTGATCCCGAACTGCTGGTGCTCGATGAGCCGGTGCAGGGGGTCGACGTCCACGGTCAGGTGGAACTCTATCAGCTGATTACCGCGCTGCGTCACACACGGGGCTGTTCGGTACTGATGGTTTCACACGACCTCCATCTGGTGATGGCTTCTACGGACCGTGTGGTCTGTCTCAATCGGCACATCTGTTGCACAGGAACACCTGAAGCGGTCAGCCGCGATGATCGTTTTTTGCAGTTGTTCGGGCCCGCAGTATTGCCGCACCTGGCGCTCTACAGCCACGATCCCGATCACCGTCACAATCGGTGTAACGGGCAGAGCTGTTGCTGTTCTGACGCAAATTGCAAGGGGGGTGAGTGATGGATGATTTTCTCCTGCGGGCGCTGCTGGGTGGACTTGGCGTCGCGCTGATTGCCGGACCCTTCGGGTCCTTCGTGGTTTGGCGCAGATTGGCCTATTTTGGCGATACACTGGCGCATTCTGCCCTACTCGGGGTTGCCCTCGGTTTCTTTTTTGAGGTCGATCCGACCCTGGCGGTGATGGCGGTCTGCCTGCTGATGGCGGTACTGCTGTTTGTTCTGCAGCGCCAGCGACGCCTGCCCGCCGATACCCTGCTCGGGGTGCTGGCCCACAGCGCGTTGTCGCTGGGGCTGGTGGTGCTGGCGTTTATGGAACAGGTCCGGGTCGATCTGGTCGCGTACCTGTTCGGTGATATCCTTGCTATCGGTGTCAGCGATCTGCTGTGGGTGCTTGCCGTCGGTCTGGTTTCCCTCGGAACTCTGTTTGTCCTCTGGCGACCGCTGCTGTCGATTACCCTGCACCGCGACATGGCCCGGGTCGAAGGGGTTCCGGTCGACCTGGTCGAGCTGGTGTTCTCCTGCCTGATCGCCTTGGTTGTGGCGATGATGATGAAGGTCGTCGGCCTGTTGTTGGTCACCGCACTGTTGATTATCCCGGCCGCCAGCGCCCGGCGTTTTGTTGCTTCGCCAGAAGCGATGGCCGTGTTTGCGGTTTTGATCGGCTGCGGGGCTGTCGTCGGTGGCTTGACCGCGTCCTGGCACCTTGACACGCCGGCGGGTCCGTCTATCGTCGTGGTCGCTGCGCTCGGTTTCGTCTGCTCTCAGCTGCTGCCGTCTTCACGCACCGGACTCTGAGATTGTTCTGGAACAATAGATCGATAGATTTATAAATGTGCTCTCACCGTTTTTTGAGCGGGGGGGTACTGACTTAAAAGCGGTCAGGGACCGCACGATTCAAGAAGGAGTTTCATATCATGGCGCGTAAGCTCTTTATTGCAGCCACCGGCCAGAACAGCGGTAAAACCACCACCAGCCTGTCGCTGATGCACATGGCGCGCAAGAAATACGGCCGGGTCGGTTTTATTAAGCCGATCGGACCCAAGCCCGCAGAGCACAACGGGATCGTCGCCGATAAGGATGCGATCCTGATCGCCCGGGTGTTCGGCCTCGAGGATGACCTGCGGTTGATGTCCCCCTTTGTCCTGCAACCGGGAGATACCCGACGTGTGCTGGACGGTGAGCTGTCCCGTGACCAGATTTCGCAGCGGATGTTCGATGCTATCGCTGAGTTGGATGCCAAAAACGACTTTCTTATTATCGAAGGTGCGGGGCACTCCGGGGTCGGTTCGCTGCTCGGTTGCTGTAACGCCAAGGTCGCTCGCGAGGCCGGTGCGTCGGTTTTGCTTGTGACCGGCGGCGGGCTGGGCAACGTCGTTGACGCCGCACATATGAATCTGGCGCTGTTCGAAAAGCAGCAGGTACCGGTCAAAGCGGCGCTGGTCAACAAGATCGAACCGACCAAGCGTGAGCGCACCTTGCGCTACCTGCAGATGGCCTTTGCCGATCATCCCTTCGATGTCATCGGCGGTTTTAACTATCAGCCTATTCTTGCCAATCCGACCCTGCGGCGCATCTCCAAGGTACTCGACATCGAGCTCAACTGTGCCGAAGACGAAGCCCAGCGGATTATCCACAATATCCAGATCGGTGCCGCCAGCGCCCAGCGTGTTGCCAGTCTGCTCAAGGAATCGACCCTGGTAATCGTTAACAGCAGTCGTGACGAGCTGCTGGTCACCCTCTCCAACCTCTATCAGATCGAAGAATACCGCGACCGTTTGGCGGGGGTTATCATCCCCGGAGTTGGTCCCATCAGCCGCATCACCCAGCAGATCATCGACAGCAGCGGTATTCCCATCATGCGCGCCGGACTTACCTCCACCGCGGTGTTCGAACTGATCACCGATGATGTCTCGAAACTGGTTGCGGAAGACACGCATAAGATCGAGTTGGTCAAGCAGTTGGCGGAAAATCGTTTCGACTTTAATGCGATTGATGCATTGCTCGATTGATCTGTGCTATATTGACCCTGTTTGTATCGATCTGAACGTGCAGAGAAGGGTACCGATGAAAATAAAAGTCAGATATCAGAACGGCCGCCTGCAGATGGTTTCGCAGGAGGAGCGCACTGAAAAGTACGATGATCCCGAGTTTTTAGAGTTCTATCAGGCCAACTGGTCGGCCTTCGGCGTCGACCCGATCCGCAGTATGATTCGCGGCGGCTACAAGGTGACAGCAGGTTCGAAGCAGTCCCGGAGCTGAAGCGGCTCTGTAGGGGGCGATAAACTGCCCGTTTAAAACAGGTGGTCTCGGTAGCATCAGTTGTCTCGTCTCTTCCATCAAGATACACAGCTGGACAGGCCATTGCGGGCGCAATGAATGGCTTGACTCAAGGGGTTTTTCGGCGCTATGATCCCCCGCGATTTGCGATGTAATGTTCGATAGTTGATATCGAATGTATTGACCTATGCGAAAACGTCTGAGGGGACGCGATGTTACGTAATTTAACCGCTACGGTGTTGTTTTTGGACCGGGCGGTTTTTTGTGTGTAGGCTTTCTCTGGCCGTTCTTTGCCGTACCCGTCTTGTAGACCTGTTGCTCTGTCGAAGGTTGACCGATTATGTTCAGACTCCTGTTATTGTCTTTCTGCGCCGCGTCGCTGCTGCTGACCGCCTGCGGCCGCTATAACGATCTTCCTCCGGGAACATCCCGTATTCTCGAGGCATCACCTGTCCTTGAGCAGCAACAGGTGGTTGTCGAGCAGGGAACCGCGACGGCTCCCGATCGCGATTATCGGCTCGGTCCCGGAGATGTCCTCTTTATCAACGTCAACGGCCGCCCCGAACTGGGCAGTCCGGTGACGGCCAGATCGGCCGATCTCAGTGGCAGCCGCATCGATGGCACGGGTGCTGTTCATCTGCCGCTGGTCGGCGCGGTGTCTCTGGCCGGATCGACCATTCGCGAAGCGCAACAGCGCCTGAAAATGGCATTCGCGCACTACCTCAACGATCCCTGGGTGGTGGTCGAAGTCACCGATTACCGCAGTCAACCCCTCTATCTGATCGGCCAGTTTCGCAGCGCCGGGACCTATTATATGGATCGCCCGCTGACTCTGCTGCAAGGGGTCGCCCTCGGTGGCGGCCTGCTCGACACCGCGAATCTGCGCAGCGCCCGTCTGGTGCGCGATGGCCAGATCGTCCCGGTCGATATCGCCCGACTTCTCAGGGAGGGGGACGCCGAGCAGAACAGTTGGCTGGCATCCGGCGATACTCTCTATGTGCCCGATGATAAGAATCTTAATGTCTTCGTCTTCGGTGCCGTCAAAAAGCCGGGACCGGTGTCGATGCCCAACGGCCGCCTGACTTTGTCGCAGGCCCTGTCATCAGCAGGCCTCAATGGTAGCCGCGACAACCAGAAAAAGCTGCGGATTATCCGCTCCCATTCTACCACTCGTGGCGAACTGCTGGTCCTCGATCTTGGTCGGGTGCTGCGCGGTGAAGTGTTGCCCTACCTGCTGCAGGAAGGGGACATTATCTACGTACCGCACAGCGCCATCGGCAGCTGGAACCAGGCACTGGGTGAGCTTCTGCCCTCGCTGCAGACCGTCAGCGCCCTGCTGCAGCCTTTTGTCCAGGTGCAATACCTCAAAGAAAATTAAACGAATCCGGCGGTGGAGCCGTCGTAAACCATAGGAAGGCCCGCGATGAACGAGCACAATGAGACCCACAGCGGCATGGTGCCATCGGCGATGGAAGAGGTCCACCTGCAGGACTATCTCGCTGTTCTCCAACGCCGCCGGAAGACATTTTTGATCACGTTCCTCCTGGTGGCGATTGCAGTGACCGGCTACACCCTGATGCTGCAGCCTGTGTACGAGCTGTCCACCACCATGCATGTTCGCGACGACAAACTGCGTGGCAACACCATGCTCGAAGGGCTGGGGCTGACTCAGCAGAACCCTGTCGAGACCGAAATCGAGATCCTCAAATCCCGCACCAACGCCGAAGAAGTGGTACGTCGTCTCAAGTTGACCTGGCAGATCTCCGACGCCGACGAAGGCACCCGGGTCAATATTCTTGAATTCAGCTCCACGGCTGAGCAACCGGTTTATCACCTGCAACTGTTGGGGGACGGTCGCTATCAGGTTTTTAACGAAAAGGATGTTCTCCTCGGAGAAGGGATCCGCGGACGACGTCTGCAGCTTGATGAGCTGGTTCTGCTGATCGATGAGATTCAGGGCGATCCGGGACAGCAGATGACCCTGACTCTCTGTTCCGCTGCCGATGTGGTCGAATCCTTACGCAGAAGCCTCAATGCCTCCGAGGTCGGCAAGGGCACCAATATTATCCGCCTGTCTTATCAGGACACCGACCCCCAGCGTGGCGTTGAGCTGGTCAATACTCTGGCCACTGTCTACCTGGAGAGGGTGATCACCCTCAAAACCGAAGAAGCGCGCAAGTCGGTCGACTTTATCGAGCAGCAGCTCGACGAGGTGCGCAGTTTCCTCGACACTGCAGAACAGAGCCTCGAAACCTACAAACGGGACAGCGGCATCCTGCAACTCGACGCCGAAGCGGGGGTGCTCATCGAGCAGTTGACCGCGGTGGAAAAAGAACGCAGTGCCCTGTCGCTGCAGATGCGCCAGCTTGAATTTGCTCACGAAACCCTCGGACAGGCACTGGAGAAGGGCGAAGACTACGCCCCCGCGGTGCTGCTCGACGATTCGGTGGTGTCCGGACTGGCCAACCGCCTGGCAACCCTCGAGCTGGAACGCCGCGCCCTGTTGGTTGAGGTGACACCGTCCCACCCGGCGGTGGAACGCCTCGACAGCCAGATCCGTCAGGCCCAGAACCAGTTGCTCGCCCTGTACAAGACCAACTATCGCAGTTTAACCGTGCGTTACGATGCCCTCGATCAGGACCTGCAGCGCTTCGAGGCGCAGATCAAAGAACTTCCCAAGGCGGAGCAGGAACTGGCACGCCTCACCCGGCTGGCGACGGTCAATGCCGATATCTACACCTTCCTGCTGCAGAAGCATGAGGAGGCCCGTATCGCCCGCGCCGCCACCATCAGCAATATCAATATTATCGATCCGGCTGCGGTGCCGCAGCATCCGATCAAGCCCAACAAGCGCAAAAATCTGTTACTGGGAATTATTGTCGGCCTGATGCTCGGGGTCGGTCTGGCGTTCTTTCAGGAATATCTCGACGACACCATCAAGGACGCCGAAACCGCCAAGCGTGCTCTCGGTCTTCCGGCCCTGGCGGTGATCCCCCGCATTCGTCACGCTGAAACTGAAGAGAAAACCTTGTCGATTGCGCATGCGCTGGTCACCCATCATCAGCCACGCTCGGCACCGGCCGAAGCGTTCCGCAGCCTGCGCACCGCGCTTCATTTTACCGCCGCCAATCAGGCGGCCCAGGTCTTCCTGATCACCAGCGCCTTTCCCGGGGAAGGTAAAACCACCATCTCCGCAAACCTCGCCGAAGCCTTTGCCCAGGCGGGCCGCAAGGTGCTGCTGATCGGTTGCGACCTGCGCATTCCGACCCTTCACCAGATCTTCGGACGCGACAAATCCCCCGGTCTCACCGAATATCTCGTCGGCGATGCCGAACTCGGTCAGATTCTGCACGATACGCAGAGCACGGACTTCCATTTTATCAGCTCCGGCATTACCCCGCCCAATCCCGCCGAACTGCTCGACAGCCACGCGATGCAATCCCTGATCGATCAGCTGCGCCAGCGTTACGATACCATCATCCTTGATGCGCCACCGCTGTTGGCGGTCACCGATTCGTCGGTTTTGACCGCTTACGCCGATATGAGCATCGTCGTTGTCGAAGCCGGCGGGGTGAAAATCAAAGCGGCCGAACATGTCAGCGAACGTCTGGCGATGACCGCCAAGCCGGTGGCCGGGTTCGTCCTCAATGACAAATTCGGCAAGGGAGCGCATTACTACGGATCTTATCGCGGCCGTTACGGATACGGATACGGATACGGATACGGGTATGACGGAGAGGGGAGTACGCAACAGGGACGAGGTTCTCTGCTGTCCAGACTGTTCAAAGGCTAAGCGGAGTTGTTCTGATGGAGGGTCAAGCATTACCGGGACGTCACGATTATCATACCCACCTGCTGCCGGGGATCGACGATGGAGCGGAAAGCTGGGAGAACGCTCTGCAGATGGCGGCCGTCCTGGCCGATTGCGGTTTTACCCACGCCTGTTGCACCCCGCACCAGATTTACGGCCTCTATGCGCCGGATGTCGGCCAGGTCGAATTCGCCGTCGCTCGCCTGCAGCAGCAGGTTGACGATGCCGGGATACCGCTCACGGTGATGCCGGGGATGGAATACCTCCTCGATGACAACTTCGCACAGCATCTTGACTGCCTCCTCCCCCTCGGTGACAGTGATCAGGTGCTGGTGGAACTCCCCAATCACACCTCCCTCGAACCCCTCCTCGAACTGCTCTTTGCGATCGTCCGCCGTGGCTTTGTACCCCTGATTGCCCACCCCGAACGCTGCCAGCGCCTGTTCGTCGACAGTCGCTCGTTCCATTTTTGGTTTGGCAAGAAAAAAACGGAGTGCGCCCCGCTAGTCGAGCAGATGGTGCAGATGGGGTGCCGCTTTCAGGCCAATATCGGCAGCTTTTGCGGATTTTACGGACCGCAGGCCCGTCATCAGGCTCGGACTATGCTCAACGGCGGGCTGTATTCCTGTTTTGGCAGCGACGCCCATAATCCCGATGATCTCAAGGGATATCTCAGGCTTGGCATGAGTGTGCTGGAACATCAGGGGGTTGAAGTTTAACGTCTCATCGCTTACCGCGAATTAACTTCGGCGGGTCGCGGACCAAACGATCAAGCTGGTCGGAACCGATGCGGATACGATTGTCGCCGCAGCAACCCGGTTGCTGCGGGATAATACCGCCTATCAATCCATGAGTCGCTCCCATAACCCCTATGGGGATGGTCGCGCTGCCGTGAGGATTGTGCAGACGTTGGCTGTGAATACGGATTGACCCGTGCAGGTCCAATCCAAGATAGATAATCTCAATATTTTTTATGGTAATAAATACCAATAAGTGTTTTTTACCGCTGGCGGTTTCGGGCTGAGTTGTATAAGGTCTCGGTGGTCTTGATGAGACACACCGTACCGAGTTTCCGCTCTGTTCGTTGTCTCTGTTTTTGAGGAATGCGGATAATTTGGTGGTGCTGGTGGATCATGATGAGTTTAAGGGTTTTGATGGCCAATTGCTGAAAGAGAAGATTGTGATTGATACCCGGGGGATTTGGCGGTAGACGGGCTGTGGGGACTGGCTTCGCAGGTGCTTGTCCCCCTCAGTGGTTCCCTTATGTGTTTTAAGGTTGAGAAATGGTAAACCATATAGAAAATGAACCATTTGAAATCCGTAGTTTTGTTGCCGACAATGAGTCGCAACTGATGACGGCTTGGGAGGAGGCGTATCCTGCACTTTTTCACTTTAAGTTTCCAGATCGTTGGCGCTGGAACATGTTTAATAATCCCTTTGTTCCGGCAGATGAACGCCCCCTTTGCTGGGTTGCTGTCGCAAAAAATGGGGAGATAGCTGCTTGGTCCACCGCCATGGCCGTCCCGGTTATTGCAGCAGGCCAACATTTAATAGGTGCTCATTCCTGTGATACATACACTCTAGAACGATACCGCCGGTACGGACTGGGGAAAAAACTGCAGCAACTGAACCAGGATGCTCATGGGATTTTTATTGCTATAGATCCATCACCTCCCAATCGACGAAATAAATACAAAGTTGGCGGGCAGCCAGGGAAGCCGCTTGACACATGGTTGCGTATTGGCACGACTCTTGACAAAAATGTGCTCTACGAATCCTTTCTCAAGGTTGTCGAAAAGTACCTTGGCCGCTTTGGCGAAGCTCTGTTTTTTAAATGTCGCGATTTAGGACCGGCGTGGTTGTTAAACGCAGCCTGTTCTCTCTCGTTACGTTTACGGCAGCGCCGGGACAAAAAGGATATGGCTAATGGCCCCGGCGATCTGAAATTTGAAGAGATTGCCCATTTCGGGGAAGAAACAGACCTTCTCTGGTGTCGTTTAGTTGACAATTACTCCTTCGCTGTCGAAAGAAACTCAGCCTATCTAAATTGGAAATATGTTCGTCAGCCAAACTTCGATTACCATAAGGTGCTCGCATTGCGAAATGGCGAACCCGTCGGTTTGCTTGTCTATCGACTGTCGGTTAGCGCAGAGCAGCGGGTGGGGATCATTTCCGAATGTTTTTCGATTGGTGATAATCCCGCAATTCATGCTTCTCTCATAGCATTGGCGATGGCTGAATTTGATCGCAACGGCATTGATCTAATCAAGTGTGGTGCAAGCACAGAGAACCAGCGTGAGACACTGAAGAGGCTCGGTTTTGGTTTGGTTGATATCGATGTTCCCGTCTTTCATATCTCACCGCAGGCGTCTGGTTTAAATGTGGATGAGATTATGGCCAGGGATTGGCTGCTCAGTCTTGGCGATTCAGATCTTGATCAGATTCGTCCTGTACAGCAGCCAAGCTTTGTTGAGATTGTTCGTGTGCTTAAAGGCAAGATTCCTGGATCGGAGTATCTCCCCTGATGACTGATTTGACGTACAGGATTAAGCGCCGAATTCTCAGCACGTTAACAAAGAGAAATTTCCTTGGTCCCGGTCCTGAGGGAAAGGACATGATAAACCTCGTTCTTTATTTTGATTATGAACGAGAGTTTGGTAATCCTGCAGCAAAGGCAAGTGCAGAAACCGGTTTTCGTTTTATCGTGGAGACGCTTGACCGGTTTAACATCAAGGCGACATGGAACTGCGTTGGGCTGATCGCGGAAAAATATCCCGATACGCTACAAATGTTGGTTGATAGGGGGCATGAGCTTTCAAGCCACACCTATCACCATGTCGATGTGACAAATATTACCCGCGATGTGATCGTCCAGGAACTGCGCCTGAGCAGAAAACGCTTTGCTGACGAATTTGGTGTAGAGGTAGTTGGTTTTCACCCGCCGCAAGATCGGTGGTCAATCCCCCTATTGCAGGCGATGAAGTTGACAGAATATCAGTACTTGATTGCTCGCGACAATAACCCGCAGCATTGGCATGCCCATCTGTTGAAATTACCCTTTGTGGATCAGAGATTATGTATTCCTTCTATCGCCGATGATTGGGATTATTTTGATAACCACATGGTTCCTGAGATAATGCTTCGTTATTGGGAAGAGCGGATTTCTATGCTGGGACCGGGGAGTGTGGCGGCTATTGGTTTTCATCCCTGGGTTCTTGGGGCGTCTCCAGAGAGACTTTCTTTCTTCGAGTCGCTGGTGACTTCTCTGGTTGCCGATGACAGTATCTCTTTGACGTCTGGGAGAGAACTCTTGACTCACTACCAGGATCAACTTTAGTGCTCTTGTCTAAATGTTAAATGAAACAAAAGGCCTGTGAGTTCTCCACAGAAAGTTGCAATAATAGCAAAAAAGTATTTATGAAATCCTCGATGAAGAAAGACATTGCTTATACCATGAGTGGGCAGGTAGGCCGTCTGGTCTTTGCCACACTTGCCAGTGCGCTATTGGCTCGCGGGTTGGGGACTGATCAGCGTGGTCTGTATGCCATGGCCATTGCCGGTCCAAACCTGATGGCAATGTTTATCCCCTTGGGGCAACTGCAGATTAACCAGACCTTTGCCGGGTTACACAAGGAGTATAGGCCGCAGTTGTTCGTTCAGTCTTTCCTGATTGCTTTGTTTGTTAGTGCGTTGTGCGCTGTCAGTTATATAGCTCTTTTCAGGTCGCAGGCTACCATCTTGGGAAACTATGACCAACTCAGTTTTGAACTTGTCTATGGCGGCGCGGTTCTTCTCCCCTTTTTGTCCTTTAATCTTCTGATGCGGGAGTTAACCCGAGGTGCCGAATTCATTCAGTCAAATGTAGTTATAACAACTTTCGGGTTTGCTCTTCAGGCTGTACTGACAGGAATCTTTGTTTTCGGTTTCGGAGTTGGGGTACTTGAGGCCATGGGTATTATTCTAGTGGTCAACTTCGTTACCATTATCGGTTACTGTTGGGTCTTTAGATTTTACATTAGTGAAATAATTTGCCGAAAGGCGAAGATGTCACGAGAGTTTTTTAAAGAATGCAATAGGGTTGGAGTGCAATATTTACTTTGCTCAGTTGTCATCAATCTTGATTCTACTCTTCCCATCTTTGTGCTTGGTTACCTTGGAGCATCAAATGCCGACATCGGCATTTTTGCAGTTGGCTTTGCACTGGCTGTTCAAATGGAAATGGTCCCGATGTCGATATCGCAGGTCTACCTGCCGCGGCTAAGCAACGGCAGAGTCGGGTATGCTGCCGAGACCCCCCGAATATTCAGATTGACTATGATCTCTTCCTGCTTTTCCATGCTGGGCATGTTGATTGTCGGATTTCCCCTCATTTGGCTTCTCTTTGGCAGCGAGTACACGTCGAGTTACTATCTGGTTTCGGTGATCGTACCGGGTATCGTCTTGGCCAGCGGAGGCAGGATTCTGACCTCCTACCTTCGTGTTGCCAAGAAACCGAGATACGAGATTACATCGGGTTTGCTCAAGGTTGCCACTTTTTGCATCTTTTCCATCGTGCTGTATCCGGCGATGGGCATTTTGGGTGTTGCCATGGCAGTAACGCTTGCTCGTCTTCCGTGGATATTACAGTTGGTTTACGCCTATCGCAAAGAGTCCGGGGGCACTTTTAGGGAGCTTAGTGTCTGCAAGGAGGATTTTGTTCTGCTTTATAGAAAATGCATGGAAACACTTCCCAGACGAACCTTCATTGGAGGTACTAAGTGAGTCTTCTCGTTCGAACTATAAAGAAAATCGCTGGTTTTGTTGAGCGGAAATGGGCAAGAACTAACGAAAAGAGATATATAGATTACCTGCGTAGGAAGAAGGTGAAGATAGGTGACAACTGTATGATTCCTTTTCCCTCCACTGTTGATATTGACCTGTGTCGCCCTTGCTTGGTGGAGATTGGTGACTATGTACGGATCAATAAAAATTTCTTTCTGAGGGTGCATGACGGCGGTTTCTTTGTATTGCGCCACAAGTTCAAAGAGTTGATTTCTGCTTCGGGGAAAGTAACCATCGGTAATAATGTTTATTTTGGCTTCGATTGTAAGGTTTTTAAGGGGGTAACAGTCGGAGACAACTGCATCATTGGTGCAAATTCAGTTATTTCCAAGAGCATTCCTGCCAACTCTGTTGCGGTTGGTTCACCCGCCCGGGTCGTTTGCACCGTGGATGAGTACTATCAAAAACGCAAAGCCGTGTACGTCCAAGAGGCATTCGCCTATTGCCATGCCATCGTGGAACGGTATGGCCGAAGACCGGTTCTCGCAGACTTCAAATCTGAATTTCCATTATTTCTAAAAGCCCATGAAGAACCGACCGATCTACCTGTAAGAGCCCAAATGGCAGAGGTTTATGACCACTACAAGGAACACCATGTGCCACTTTTCGAAAGTTTTGATGATTTCCTTAAAGCTGCAGGTATCGATTAACTAAGTTCTTAGTTAAAAAGGTTTTCATATGGAATCCGCCACACTTATAACGGTTGCAGTGATCTGCAAAAACGAAGTCAGTAACATGGCGCGCTGTTTGGAGTCGATTCTGGCTTCGACTTCGCACCTGGAGGTTGAAGTCCTTGTGGTTGATTCTTATTCGACTGATGGAACAGTTGAGTTAGCACAAAAGTATCCGGTTACAATCATACAACTTGGTTACGACTGGCCGCACTCTCCAGCTGCTGGGCGCTATACAGCTGTGTTGCATGCCAAAGGCCGCTATCTCCTGTTAATCGATGGAGACATGGAGTTGATTCCGGGTTTTATTGAAAAGGCCTTGGCCCAAATGGAAGTCAATCCCGAAGTGGTTGCAGTGCGAGGGCGGTTGCATAATTTTCACAAAATTAATGGCGACACTATCCATGTTAACAGTAAATTTGCCAAAACCACCTCCGCCAAGGAGAGGTGTCAAGAGGATACCCCGGAGCTTATCACCTGTGCTTCCGGTTCTGCGCTCTTTCGTTTAATAGCTATCCGTGAGGCAGGCAATTTTCAGCCATTCCTCAAGGCCGAGGAAGAATACGAAATTGCCCAGCGCCTGCGAACCCGTGGTGGCAAACTTCTCTATATTCCAGTCGATGCTGTTAATCATTATGGATATCTTCCCGATCCTCTGCGAGAGGTGGGAAGGCGGCTGCGCCGAG
The DNA here is from genome assembly GCA_002868865.1 of Desulfuromonas sp. Classification (GTDB taxonomy): domain Bacteria; phylum Desulfobacterota; class Desulfuromonadia; order Desulfuromonadales; family Geopsychrobacteraceae; genus BM509. The sequence continues at coordinate 28,376 of PKUC01000072.1, forward strand.
GGTTGGTTGGCGGAGTTGGGCAGATGATAAGGCTCTCTTTTCAGGAGGGTTACGGTTGGGAAAATTTCCATCGCTTTCGCCTTCAGCTTGTCCTTGGCTGCTTTTCCCTGTTGTTCATACCGGCGGTGTTGTTTGCTTGGGTTTGGCCCCCTGTTCCCTTGATCTGGTTGAGTCTCAGCCTCATATTTCTGATAACCTACTGGGTTAAGAAACGAGACTTGCGGTCGGCTTTCGCCGCATGCCTACTTAACGTTCTTATCGGCATCGACATCATTAGGGGCGCCCTTATTTCAGTGCCACCAAGGGAAGCATATCCTACGACCGTCACAATGATTAATGGTACTTTTGTTAATCAGGAGGGTGTGAATTGAGTACGCCCCGTGCTGGCACCGTGGATATATCCCTTCTTCTGCTTATATTTCTACTGCCGTCGAGTTTTCAGCTCACCCCGCCAGCGATCCCGATTGGCAATTTTTACATCACCCTGGTAGAGATCTGTCTGTTCATTCTTCTCGGGCACTGGCTACTCGACCTTCTGGTCAGTGGGACAGGCTATGTTTCTCCTCTCGACAAAGTTTTTTCGCTCTTTCTTGCCTACCTATGCCTGAGTCTGATTTTTGGAAGTCAGCATTTTGGTGTGAACAAAGCCTTGGGAGATTTCCGCCAGTATCTGCCCCTTTTTCTTTATTTTTGGGTGATGCGTTTTTTTGGTTTCGCGAAAGACCTTTCTAGGGTGCGGCAAGGTATTTTAAATGTCACGATAGTTGTGGCAATTTATGTGGTTTTCATTTTTTTATTTTTTAGAGGTGCCATCGCCACAAGGGAGAGTTTGGCTGAGCGTGTTTTTTTCGATAACACCATGCTTCCTCTCATGATATACGGTGGTTATGTTCTAGGTATTGCCCTTATGAAAAATGAAAAGTCGCATAAAGGATTTGCATCAATCCTATTGGCTTCGAATTTTATAATGCTTATTGTTATGCAGGTACGTACTTATTGGATTGCATTCGCCATTGTTATTGCAATGGCTACCTTTAATCAAAGAAGGGCATTTTTCAAGACAGCAATTATGGTCAAAAACGCCTATTGGGTTTCATTAATATTAGCTGTGACTTTTTTATTCTTAACCTTTGTCCCTGCTGAAACAATCGGTTTGCAAGAGGCCATGACCTCGGTCAAGGAACGAATCGAATCGCTCATCAGTTTTGAACAGACTTTCCTTGGTCAGGAGAATACTTGGGTTACCGAGACGGAGACGGTCGGCACCCGTCTGGCGACTGCCAAAGTTGTCTGGAACGAGTATGTCATGAACTCTCCGCTCTTTGGTACCGGGCTTGGTGGGGAAATTCCGATAATGAGCCGCCTAGGAGGCGTGGTTCTGATGAAGTATTCGATCGATAATGGTTACTTGACGATTCTGGCCAAATTCGGGGTAATCGGGTTTGCCCTCTACGGATTGATTATCTGGCGCCTTTGTCAGATGCTGTACCGCATCATCGTTTCGCCATTCAGCCATGATGATGAGAAGCTTTTGGCGTATAGTTTTCTCGCAGGCGTAGCCGCTATGTTGGTGGCGTCTTTTTTCTCTTCGAATTTCATCCGGCAACAACCTGCCTTGGTCGCCTTCCTCTTTATGTTGGCCGAAACTTCAGTCTTGCAGCGAACGGTTGAAACAAGACGTCGGGAATCCCAGATTCAGGGGGTGCCCCTGCCTAGAATCACAATCGGGAGGATGTGATGAAAATCCTGTTGGTTAATTATCACTATTTTATCCACGGTGGCCCGGATCGCTATTTTTTCAACGTGAAGGATTTGCTGGAAAAGGCTGGACATGCCGTTATTCCATTCTCATTCGACTATGATGAAACGTTTGAAACCCCATATCGACGGTATTTTCCAGAACCGATCAGTGGCAGAGGTACCTTTCTTCTTGAAAATCTTAAACTGACGAAACGCCAAAAGCTCACATATTTAAGAAAGATGTTTAAAAACGAAGAGGTTGAAAAGAAATTCTTTGATCTTTTAGATCGAGAGCGACCGGATATCGTTTATTCGATCTATCTTTCTTCGTCGATGCTTCCTAAAATTCTTCATATTGCCAAAAAAAGGTTCAAAATTCCGGTTGTCTATCGTCTTTCCGACTTCCACATGATTTGCCCCTCTTATCTTTTTTTTCGCAACGGCGAGGTCTGCCAGGAGTGCCTGAATACCCCATGGGCAGCAGTCAGGTATCGGTGTGTGCAGAGTTCTATGTTGGCGTCCCTGTTGCGGGTGATTCAGATCGCCATGATTCGCAAGCGGCGCTGGTATGATAGTGTGGATCGTTTTGTATGCCCGAGCCGTTTGATGCAGACCTGTCTGCTCAATGCAGGTTTTTTAAAAGAGAAAGTTGCCTGGGTGCCAACTTTTACAGGTGATTTGTTGAGTGGTAGCGGAGAGACAGGTAAGAGTATCCTTTATTTCGGCAAACTGACACGGGAAAAGGGCGTTGAGGTGCTCTTGAGGGCCTACAATGCCTTGGAGTCGCCGAGATACCCGCTCAAGCTCATCGGCCATTGCTCCGATGACTATCGGACTTACTTGTATACGTTGCTTGATGCTCGCCATCGCGACATGGTGTCGATTAGCGGGCCCTTGCACGGCGAAGCTATGTGGCAGGAATTGAGAAGCTGCGCCTTTGTTGTACAACCGGCTATTTGGCTTGAAAATATGCCGAACACGCTGATTGAGGCACTCTCCGCTGGAAAGCCTGTCGTCGCTTCGGATGTCGGCAGCCTCACTGAACTGGTGAAGGATGAAGAGAACGGTTATCTGGTATCTCCCGGGGACGCAAAAAAGCTTAGTCAGGTTTTGAATAAAATGTCGTGTGATTCTGACCTGGTTGCCATGGGAGAACAATCAAGACGTCGTTATGAGAAGTATCACACTGCGGATGTACACTTTCAACAATTACAATCCATTTTCACGGATTTGGTAGCTGGCAGCTCAAATTCTTAAATCCATGAACACATTAAATATATAGCGTATAACTTAAAGGCTTCTAAATATGGATGCATCGATAATCGTAACCTACCGCTGTCCAATGCGCTGCAAGATGTGCGACATATGGAACGGCCCCACCAAGCCTGATGATGAGTTCAAGCCGGAGTTGCTTGAAAAGCTCCCCAAGCTTGCAGCTGTCAACGTCACCGGCGGCGAACCTTTTATTCGTGACGACTTGGACGAAATCGTCCGCATCCTTTTCACCAAGACGGAAAGGGTGGTTATTTCCACCAGCGGTTGGTTCGAGGATCGTATCTTCAAGCTGGCGGAGAAGTTTCCCAACCTTGGTTTCCGCGTCAGTATCGAAGGGCTTTCCCAGAAGAACGACGATCTACGTGGACAGGAAGGCGGTTTTGACCGCGGCCTGCGGGTTCTCTTGGGCCTGAGGCGCATGGGGGTTAAGGACATCGGGTTCGGGATTACGGTCAGCAACAACAACTCCCCTGACATGCTTCATCTTTATGAACTGGCCAAAGGTCTGAATCTCCAGTTTGCGACGGCGGCCTTTCATAACTCCTTTTACTTCCAGAAAGACGACAACGTTATTACCAACATTGACGAAGTCTCCGCCAACTTTGAGGAATTGGTTAACCGTTTGATGAAAGAGAACCACCCCAAATCATGGTTTCGGGCGTTGTTCAATGTGGGGTTGATCAACTATATTCGTGGCGGTAAACGGATGTTGCCCTGTGAAGCGGGGAGCGAGAACGTCTTTATCGATCCGCGTGGAGAGGTGCTCCCTTGTAACGGGATGGAAGAAAAATATTGGTTCCAGAGTATGGGCAATCTGCATGATGTCGACGATTTCATGACGATCTGGAACAGTCCTTTGGCTGAAGATGTTCGTGCCAAGGTGGCCAAGTGTCCAAAAAACTGTTGGATGATCGGTTCGGCGTCGCCCGTCATGCGGAAATATTTAAAAAAGGTTGGTCCTTGGGTTGTCAAAAACAAACTTAAGTCCCTGACTGGTGGGAAGATCTGCGGTTACTGCTGTCCGCAATACAATGTCGGACAAGATCCGGAACAGGGGAATCTAGGCCGTTCTGTTGGGTAGTTGCCGTGTGGATATAATGAATTTGAGAGAAGCGGAGATGACTCCGCTTTCTTTTTGGGGAGATTTTTTTGATGAATTCTAGAAAGTTGAAAATTGCTTTTCTGGTGGTAAAAAATATTGCCCGTGGCGGCGGCATTGAAAAATACACCCTAGAATTGGGGAGTCGCTTGGTTCGGCGTGGACATGAGGTGACTGTCTATTCTATGGGGCATTACGGTGAGGTTGCTTTTGAATGTGAGGGAATGCGTATTGTTCCGCTGCCTTGTATTCAGCATTCCGCCCTTGAAAAATTGACGGTTTCAGCTGCTGCAGCTTTTAAACTCGTTTTTAGTGGCGAGAAGTATGATGTTGTGCATCTTCATAGCGTTGCCGCCGGTGCTTTTGCTCCTTTACTACGTTTACGAGGATACCGATGTGCTTTGCAGATGCATGGTGTTGAATGGCACAGGACGCGTTGGAGTGCTTTTGGCAGAAATATGCTGAAAACTCTCGAGTGGTTGTCTTTGAAGGGAGCCCATGCTTTTACTGCCGTGTCAAACACCCAGTGTAATTTTTATCACGAGCGAAACGGTGTCGAGATGCGTTACATTTCGACCGGCGCCGACATCAAAGACCACCAACCGGTTCAGGAAATTTTCAAGCTCGGCTTAGAGGCTGAAAAGTACGTCCTGTTTGCGTCCCGGCTTGTTTATGAAAAGGGTGCTCATTATCTGATCCCGGCGTTTCGGGCGCTGGATACTGATTTCAAGCTAGTTATCGCCGGAGATGCTAAGGGGGAAGAACAATACAAAAAGCAACTCGTCGATCTGGCCGAAGGTGATCCGCGGATTATTTTCCCCGGCTTTGTTGAAGGGCGCGCATTGGTCGAGCTGTTTAGCAATGCGGCTGTTTATGTTCAACCCTCTGAAATCGAGGGACTCTCTATCGCATTGCTGGAAGCGATGAGTTACGGGAATTGCTGCCTTGTGAGTGATATCCCCGAAAATAGAGAAGCGATAGGGGAGGCGGGTTTTACATTTAAAAACAAGGACACCAATGACTTAAACGCGCAGTTAAGTCGATTGTTGAGCGATCCTGCTCTTAGAAAATCGGTCGCGGTCCAAGCGTCTAAACGCGTGGAAACCGAATATAATTGGGATAAAATTGCGGACGAATTTGAATGCTTGTATCGTGAGGTGGCAAAGTAGCCGAGAAAAACTAGCAGGATAAACACTTTTGGCCAGTTCTGGATCGTTCATGGTTTTAACCATGATGCGCAAAATACTTTACAAACCCAGGTTTTTCCGTAGAGAATAAGACGTCAGGTAGGGGGGGGATGTTCGATAATAGCGTTGCTATTCCCTCCAATCTATCTTGAGGTTTTCGTTGAAAATTGATTCGGAAATCAATTCTCTCATCGCTTGGGTGCAGCGACACAACTATGTAGGCTATGACCCTTATGATGCCCTTAATAGCCCCATTATCCGCCGGCTGACATGCGGGCGGAAATATGGGCGGATCGCATGGATTCAATTTATGCGTCGCTGCCCGATCAACCTACGGCCCTTGTTTTTGGTGCCCAAAGGGTATAATCCAAAAGGGCTGGGGCTTTTTCTCGGCGGCTATGCCAGGTTGCATAAATGCGACCCCCACTCTGATTATTTAAGGCAGATACAAACTCTACTCAACCTGCTTGAACAAACCCGATGCGCCGGTTATTCAGGCAACTGCTGGGGGTACAATTTCGACTGGCAGTCTCGCGCTTTTTTTGTTCCTCAATATACCCCAACCATCGTCAACTCGTCCTTTATTGGTCATGCCCTGCTCGACACCTATGATTTGCTCGGTGAGCAGCGGGCACTTGATATGGCCGTGTCGATCAAGGATTTTTTGCTCAACGACCTTCATCGAACGATCGCAGGTGAGACCTTCGGCTTCAGCTACACACCCAACGACCGTACTGCTGTTCACAACGCCAACCTTATGGGGGCCTCTTTGCTGATCCGTTTGTACGGCCTGACGGGTGATTCGGTTTTACGCGATACCGCCCAGGCCAGTCTGGCCTACACCATGGATCGTCAACATGTCGATGGATCATGGTTTTATGCCGAAACGGCGATGCAGAGCTGGATCGATTCGTTTCATACCGGCTTTAACCTTGAGGCGATCCGCTGGTTTTTAAGACTGGGGGAAGGGCAGGAGTATCGCGCGGCTTACGAGAAGGGTGTGCGTTATTACGCCGAAAATTTTTTTCTGGAAGATGGTACCCCCAAATACTATCACGACAGAACCTATCCGATCGATATCCATGCACCCGCTGAGGCTGTTTTCTTCTTTGCGGGAGAGGGGAAAGAATACCGCGATCTGACGCTGCGGGTTCTGAATTGGATGTTGAACAACATGCGTGGTGAACAGGGGTTCTTTTATTTTAGAAGGGGGCCACGTATGACCAACAAAGTTCCTTATATGCGCTGGAACCAGTCCTGGGCCTTTCGTGCCCTGAGTGAGTATTTTTTTCACGACCACAAGGGCGAGTAACCCATGTCCACTTCGCTTCATGAATTACCGGAACCAATGCCTTTGATGGGGGTTAAGTTGACTCCCTTTGCCGATTATGCTCACGCAATAAAAACTGTGTCCTTTCTGTTGGCGTCGGAGGATAAAGTCTTCAGTGTTGCTGTGAATCCGGAAAAGATCTATCGGGCCAGCCATGATCGGTCGCTTCGCGAGCTACTCAATCGAGCAGAGATCTGTCTTTGTGATGGCGTCGGGGCGGCGCTTGCTGTCCGTGTCCTGCATCGTAAAAAGATCGACCGTATTACCGGTGTTGCCCTGTTTTTTGAGCTGATCAGGGCTGCGGCTGATAATCAATGGAGGGTTTATCTGCTGGGTGCCAGCCCGGATGTCAATGATGCCGCTGCGAAACAGCTCCAAAATGATCATCCCAATCTGAATATCGTCGGTCGGCAGGATGGCTATTTTCAGGAAGCTGCCGCTGTTGTTGATGCGATTAATGCTTCCGATGCGCAACTGGTTTTTGTCGCCATGGGATCACCCAAACAGGAAATTTGGATTGCCGAGCACCGCGATCAGATCAATGCGCAGTTCTGCATGGGGGTTGGCGGGACGTTCGATGTGGTTTGTGGCAAGGTGTCATGGGCCCCGGAATTTTTTCGCAGGACGGGGACCGAGTGGCTCTATCGATTACTCATGGAACCGAAGCGCTGGAGGCGTCAGTTGACGTTGCCGAAATTTGTCTGGTTGGTGATGAAGTACAAAATGGGCCTGGAGAAGGACAGGGGGGCTCCTCTAGCTTGAAGGGCTGTCCCTGTTGCCCGTTGTGGAAGCTGAGGGGGGGGCTGTCCCATGCGAAGCCCGTCCCCGCAACAACACAAGGAACTTTGCAATGAAGCAACCACAAAAAATCGTCGTCGTCGGTCTGGGATATATCGGTCTGCCAACGGCCTCTATGCTGGCGACTAAGGGCTATCAGGTACTCGGTGTCGATGTGAATCCTGTGACGGTGGAGACCATCAATCAGGGGCAAATCCACATTGTTGAGCCCGATCTCGATATTCTCGTCAGGTCGGCTGTGAACAGTGGGAAATTGAAAGCGTCCCTAACACCGGAGCCGGCGGATGCGTTCATCCTGGCCGTACCGACCCCCTTCACACAGAATGACGATGCCAGCAACCCCCCCGATATTTCACATGTTGAAGCGGCCACTGAAGCGATCTGTCCCGTGTTGAACGCGGGCAATCTGGTGATCCTGGAATCGACCTCGCCGGTCGGAACGACGGAACGTATTAAAGAGATCATTGCCGAAAAACGCAGCGATCTGTTTGCAGCCTCACCTCTGACCCCTCACACCTCACCGGTCTACGTGGCCCATTGCCCTGAGCGGGTGTTGCCGGGACATGTTTTGCGGGAGCTGGTCGATAATGATCGCATTGTCGGTGGCGTCGACCGAATTTCGGCGGAGAAGGTCCGGGGGTTGTATAAAACCTTCTGCAGCGGCGAAATTGTGCTGACGGACAGCCGCACCGCTGAGATGACTAAGCTGGTGGAGAATTCGTTCCGTGATGTCAATATCGCTTTTGCCAACGAACTGTCGCTGGTTTGCGATAAGTTGGATATCAATGTTTGGGAGCTGATCGACCTGGCCAACAGGCACCCGCGGGTCGATATTCTCAATCCGGGCCCGGGCGTCGGTGGTCACTGTATCGCCGTCGATCCCTGGTTTGTGGTGGCGTCCGCGCCGGAGCTGACCCCGTTGATCCGCACCGCCCGTGAAGTGAATGACTGTAAGCCGGAGTGGGTGGTCCGCAAGGTTGCCGTCATGGCTGAGCGCTTCAAAAACCCGGTGATCGGTTGCATGGGACTGGCGTTTAAGGCCGATATCGATGATTTGCGTGAATCCCCGGCCCTCGCTATCACCCGTAAATTGATCGATAGCAATATCGGTGAGGTGATGGCCTGTGAGCCGAACGTCAATGGTGAGTTCAGTGAATTCCCCCTGTATGAGCTCGCTGAGGTTCTGACGCGAGCGGACATTCTGGTGGTTCTGGTCGATCACGCTGAGTTTAAAGAGATCGATTATGAGCTGTTGGAGGAAAAAGTGCTGATCGATACCCGAGGAATCTGGCGCTAGAAACTGGCTCCGCAGGTGCCTGTCCCTTTTGGCTCTACTGCTGATTTTAGAACCGGCGGGTCGCGTCCCGCCACCTCTCGTACCTTCGCCAGTGGAGTTATATATGAAAAAGATACTTTCTATATTCGGCACCCGCCCTGAGGCGATCAAAATGGCTCCGGTGGTCAAGGGACTGGAGCGACATCCGGACAGATTTCACAGTGTGGTCTGTGTGACGGCGCAGCATCGTGAGATGCTCGATCAGGTGCTGGCCCTTTTCGATATTCAGCCGGATCACGATCTCAATATCATGAAGCCCGGTCAGGATCTGTTTGATGTCACCTGTAATGTGCTGCAGGGTCTCAAGTCGGTGTTGCAGGAGGAACAGCCCGATCTGGTGCTGGTTCATGGCGATACAACAACGACGATGGCGGGAACGATTGCTGCGTACTACAGAAGGATTCCGGTCGGACACGTCGAAGCCGGTTTGCGCACATTTGACAAGTTTGCTCCTTTCCCTGAAGAGATCAACCGCAAGATTGCCGGGAGCGTGACCGATCTGCACTTTGCGCCCACTGAAAAGTCGAAACGCAATCTGCTGCGAGAAGGGGTGGCGGAGGAGGCTATATTTATCACCGGCAATACGGTGGTCGATTCGCTGTTTCTGGCACGAGAGAAACTCAAGACTGGCGGCCTTGATGAGCGGATTGTGACCGATCTGGTGCAACGCTACCCTTCCCTCGATAGGGTTTTAGCTCCTTCCGCCTCACGCCTCGCACCTCACCGTTTTATCCTTGTTACCGGTCATCGCCGGGAGAATTTCGGTGATGGCTTTGAGCAGATCTGCACGGCTTTGAAGGACCTGGTGGAACGCTTTCCCGATATCAATATTATCTACCCGGTCCACCTGAATCCCAACGTGCAGGAGCCGGTCAAACGTATTCTGGGCGACTGTTCGGGGGTTCATCTGATTGAGCCGCTTGAATATCTGCCGTTTTTACTGCTGATGGATCGCTGTCATCTCGTGATCACCGATTCCGGTGGAGTACAGGAAGAAGCGCCTTCACTCGGTAAGCCGGTATTGGTGATGCGCGACACCACTGAGCGACCCGAAGCCGTCGAGGCGGGCACGGTGAAGCTTGTCGGCACCGACCCGCAGCGAATTGTCACCGCAGCGGCGCAGCTTTTGAGTGACGAAAGCGCCTATCACTCCATGAGTATGGCGCATAACCCCTATGGCGATGGCAAGGCGGTTGAGAGGATAGCTGCTGCGATTGAAGGATCTTTCGGCTAGGGGGGGCGGGGACGTTCGTCCTTGAGTGACTGCACGTCTACCGTGCCACCGAAAGGCGGGCCCGCTTACCCTGTTCGCTAATGGACGTGAACAGCCGCGGGGTTTGATTTTTGTGCTGCTTGCGGCTTACAGCTCGGTCACCTCAGATTTTATGGATTGTTCGATTAATTTCATTGATTTCAAAGTC
>PKUC01000040.1 GCA_002868865.1 Desulfuromonas sp.
TGAGGATCGCTGGTCGTGGCTGGCGGTCGATGAGGATTCTCCCTGTATCTTCACCCGCGGACATAAGGAGTTTTATCTGCCGGTCCGCCACGGCGAGGGCAAGTTTGTCGTCGAGAATGATCAGCTGCTCCAGGATCTGGAACGTCAGCATCTCGCTGTGGTCCGCTACGCTGATACCGAACTGCGCCCCACCATGTCGTATCCCGATAACCCCAATGGCAGCGTGGCCGCCATTGCAGGCATCTGCGATTGCAGCGGCCGGATCTTTGGTCTGATGCCGCACCCTGAAGCCTACGTTCACCGGACGCACCACCCGCGTTGGACCCGCGAAGAGCTTCCGGAAGAGGGGATGGGACTGTGGATGTATCAGAACGCGGTGCGCTTCGTGCGTGATGAATTGTTGTAGCTCAATATTTTTCGGAGTCGAGAGTTAATGTTCGATAAATTGCACGAAGAATGCGGCGTTTTCGGGATTTATGGTCACCCGGAGGCAGCGAACCTATCCTACCTGGGGTTGTATGCTCTGCAGCATCGGGGTCAGGAAGGGTGCGGGATCGTCTCGTCGGACGGCTACCGTCTCAATGCTCACCGGGGCATGGGGCTCGTCTCCGATGTCTTTAAGTTTGATGAAGTTTTCGATCGCCTGCCCGGTCACGCGGCGATCGGTCATGTGCGCTATTCCACGGCCGGTGGCAACGATATCAAAAACTGCCAACCGATCATGGTCGATTACTCGCGGGGCAGTATCGCCGTCGCCCACAACGGCAACCTAGTCAATGCCGATGAGCTGCGCTGTCGTCTGGAGAAAAAAGGATCAATCTTCTCAACCACAGCCGATACTGAGACGATCATCCATCTGATCGCCAGGGCACAATCCGATTCCCTGGTTGAGCGGGTCAGTGAGGCCCTCAGTCAGGTCAGCGGTGCCTACAGCCTGGTGTTTCTGACCGAAACCCGCATGGTTGCCGTGCGTGACCCACACGGTTTCAGGCCGCTGAGCCTGGGCCGACTCGATGGTGCATATGTGGTCGCATCTGAGTCCTGTGCCTTCGATCTTATCGAAGCGGAGTTTATCCGTGAGGTCGAACCGGGAGAGATGATCGTCGTCAACAAAGAAGGGTTAAAGAGTTATTTTCCTTTCAAAAAAGCCGACCCGACCCCCTGTATCTTTGAATATATCTATTTTGCCCGTCCGGACAGCCGCATCTTTGACCGCATGGTTTATTCGGTGCGCAAAGAGTTTGGTCATCAGCTGGCGCGCGAACACGCGGTGGAGGCCGATCTGGTCATCGCCGTTCCCGATTCGGGTGTGCCGGCGGCGATGGGGTATGCCGAAGAAGCGGGACTTCCCCTCGAGCTCGGCTTGATCCGCAATCATTACGTGGGGCGAACCTTTATCGAGCCGCAGCAATCGATCCGACACTTCGGGGTGAAGATCAAATTGAACCCTGTGCGGGAGATTCTGTCCGGCAAACGTGTCGTGGTGGTCGATGATTCCATCGTGCGTGGCACAACGTCACGCAAGATCGTCAAGATGCTGCGCGATGCCGGCGCCAAAGAGGTTCATCTACGGATCTCCAGCCCGCCGACCAGCTATCCCTGTTTTTACGGCATCGATACGCCATCTCGCAAGGAGTTGATCTCCGCATCGCACACCATCGATGAGATCTCCACCTATGTCACCGCAGATACTCTCGGATATCTGTCTTTGGATGGCTTGAACGCTGCCGTACAGATGCATGGTCAGGACAATACCCGCTTCTGTGACGCCTGTTTCAGCGGCAAGTATCCTGTGAAATTTCCACGGGTCAAAACTGACGAGCAGATGGGACTCTTCTGAGGTTATTTAGACTGTTAGCTGTGATTACTTTGTGTAAAGGGTGAGGAATTATGAGCGTTAAGGAAGAACTGAAAGCGATTGTTCGTGAGCTGTCTTATGAAGAGCGTGAGGTGACGCTCGCCTCCGGACGTAAGAGTAACTTTTATTTCGATGGCAAGCAGACCACCCTGCACTCCCGCGGTGGATTGCTGGTGGGGCAGGCGTTCTATCAAGAGGTCAAGCAGTTTCCCGGACCGATACACGGGGTTGGCGGCTTGACCATGGGGGCGGATCCCATCGCTACGGCGACATCGATTGCGGCACAGCTGGAAGGGGATGAGGTCCACGCCTTTATCATCCGCAAGGAGCCCAAAGGACACGGCACGGGTCAGTGGCTGGAAGGCCGGAAGAATCTGCCACCGGGCTCACGGGTAGTGATTGTCGAGGATGTTACCACCACCGGTGGTTCATCGATCAAGGCTGTGGAGCGGGCCCGTGAAGAGGGGCTCGAGGTGGTCGGTATCGTCACCCTGGTCGATCGTGAAGAGGGTGCTCGTGCCAATATTGAAGGGGAGGGCGTTGCACTGCGGGCGGTCCTGACCCGCAGTGAGGTGGTGGGGGGATAGTACGTAGCGCACTGTCACCCGACAATGCTGATCAGTTTCAGGAGAAAGGCACCCTTTTGCGGGTGCCTTTCTCAGTCTTCGGCCGGGATGCGAAAGACTTCGAGGACACCGGACAGGGCGGCGAGTTCATCCCGGTCCATGCGACGGGTGTCACCGACCACGCCGAGGATCGTGCGGTCGGCACCGGTCGACTGGTGAAAGTCGCAATCGTTCTCAACCAGATACTGTTTGACCTGCTCCAGCTGGTGTTCTGTTGCCTTGCGGCTCATGACGACTAGCATGCGAATCAACCTTCCTTGGTCCGCAGGCGCTCCAGCCGGCGGTTTTCATCGATTACCCGTTCAAAGATGCGGACGATGGCACCGTTATCCAGCGGGCCGGGGTTGTCTTTTTTCATCCGTTCAAAGATCAGTTTTTCCCGTTTCGGGTCGTAGATCGGCAGATTCTGTTGTTTCTTAATTTCGCCGATCTCCAGGGCCAGTGTAGCCCGCTGATTGAAAATCTCCAGCAGCTGCTTGTCCAGCTCGTTGATCTGAAGTCGAATGTCATCGATGGTCACAGGGTTAGCCTCTTTGTGGGTCAGGGTTTCAGTTTCAGCTCTGCGCCGGGGATGACCGTGTCGTGGCGGAAGCGGCGATCGTCCCTTTTGGGATGATCGAGGGTGTAGTGCAGACCGCGGCTTTCATGACGCAACTGTGCGCTCTTGATGATCAGCTCCGCTACCGTCGCGATGTTTCGCAGTTCGACCAGGTCTGAGGTGATCTGATAATTCCAGTAGTGGTCGTCGATTTCTTCCTGAATCAGGTGGATCCGGCTCAGGGCCCAGCGCAAACGTTTGTCGGAGCGGACGATACCGACGTAGTTCCACATGGTGCGGCGAATTTCGTCCCAATTGTGCGAGACGACGACGCCTTCGTTGCTCTTGGTGGCGCCGCTGCTGTCCCAAGGTTCGATCTGCGGGTAGGGGTCGGTGGGGTGAGCCAGATAGTGCTGCGAGCGAGTCGCGGCCCGGTCGGCAAACACGATCCCTTCGAGCAGGCTGTTGGACGCCAGGCGGTTGGCGCCGTGCAGACCGGTTGAGGCGACCTCGCCGATGGCAAACAGTTGTTCCAGGCAGGTTTCGCCCCATTCATTGACCTGGATTCCACCGCAGAGGTAGTGCGCGGCCGGCACAACCGGAATCCCCTGACTGGTCATGTCGATGCCGTAATCGAGACAGGTCTGATAGATGGTCGGGAAACGGTCGCGGATGTAGTCGGCGGATTTATGGGTGATGTCGAGAAAAACGCAATCATCGCCCTGGGTTTTCATCTCGTTGTCGATCGCCCGGGCGACGATATCCCGCGGGGCAAGATCGCGCTGGTGGTGATAGTCGGGCATAAAGGCATAGCCATCACGGCGGCGCAGAATAGCGCCTTCACCACGGACCGCTTCGGAGATCAGAAACGATTTCGCATGGGGATGATAGAGGGTCGTCGGATGGAATTGCATGAATTCCATGTTGGCGACTTTGGCCCCGGCGCGCCAGGCGATGGCGACGCCATCACCGGTGGCAATATCGGGGTTGCAGGTGTAGAGATAGACCTTGCCAGCCCCGCCGGTGGCGAGTACGGTGACTTTGGCCCCGAAGGTGACAATCTCATTTCGCGCTGTATCGAGGATGTAGGCACCCAGACAGCGGTTCTTGTCGAGTTTGCGCTTCTGGATTTTTGCTTCGGTGATCAGATCGACGGCGATATGCTGTTCGTAGACGGTGATGTTCGAATGATTGCGAACCTCTTCAACCAGAGCCCGTTCGATCTCTTTGCCGGTAGCATCTTTGGCGTGCAGAATCCGGCGATGGCTGTGTCCTCCCTCGCGGGTCAGGTCATATTCGTCGGGGGTGTCTTCACGCTTCGAGAAACGCGTCCCCCAGTCGATCAGATTCTTGATCGCCTGGGGCCCGGCCGAAACAACCATGTCAACAATATCAGGATGCGACAGGTAGGCACCGGCGACCATAGTATCTTCGGCATGGGACTTGAGGCTGTCCGTTTCTGAAGATACTGCCGCGATGCCACCCTGCGCCAAGCTGGTGGCGGTGATATCGATTTCACGTTTTGTTACGAGGGCAACAGAGCCCTGTTCTGCGACTTTGAGGGCATAGGAGAGACCGGCAATGCCGGACCCGATTACCAGAAAATCGGCTGTCATTTTCATCGGAACAAGAACTCCATCGGGCAAGTGAAAGGTACGGGCTGACAGCGCCTGAAGTGTAAGCGAGCATTATCGGGAGAGGGTGCTGTGATGTCAAGCGGTTCGCGCTCACCCGGGGGGGACGTCCCGACCGGATGAGCGTTGAAACGCGTTCGATTTTCCATTACAGTGGAGCGATGTTGCGAATATTACCATTTTTTTTGATCTGTCTCCACGCTGCGCTGCTGTTCGGGGCGGGCGTCACAGAGGTGGATGCGAAGATTTATCGCTCTATCGATGCGCAGGGACGCCAGTTCTTTACCAATGTGCCGACCACATCCGCATTCAAGCTGTATCGTGCCGAAGACCAGACCTCTCAACTCAACTCTCTGATTCGCCACTATGCGGATCTGTTTCGGCTTGATGCGGCCTTGATCAAAGCGGTGATCAAGGTGGAAAGCAATTTTCAGCAGCGGACGGTATCGCGTAAGGGCGCACAGGGCTTGATGCAGTTGATGCCTGAGACCGCCCGGGAAGTCGGTGTGACCAATCCCTTCGATCCTGCCCAGAACCTGTTTGGTGGCAGTCTGTATCTGCGCAAAATGCTCGATTCGTTCGATCTGAACCTTGATCACGCCCTGGCCGCATATAACGCCGGCCCCGGCACGGTCCGGCGTTATGGGGGGATTCCACCCTACGAGGAGACTCGTGCCTATGTTCACCGCGTCAAATCCTACTTAAATCATTATCGCCAGAGCGAGGATTGATCCTGTATGGAAAATCGACCCCTGATATTCAACCTGCCCAATATTCTGACCATGGCACGGATCGCGGCGGTCCCCGTCGTTCTGGTCCTACTCCTTTTTGAATCGAGCGCCAACTGCTTTTGGGCTGCGGTCGTCTTTTCCGTTGCGGCCATCACCGATTGGCTGGATGGTTATCTCGCCCGTAAATGGGAGATCGTCACCGTTATCGGTAAATTCCTTGACCCGCTGGCCGACAAACTGATCGTTATGGTGGCGTTGATTATGCTTATTCCCCTCGATCGCGTGCCCGCATGGGCGGTGTTTGTTATCCTCGCTCGTGAAATGCTGGTGACCGGACTCCGTTCCATCGCCTCCAGTGAGGGGATCGTCATCGCCGCCAGCCCTCTCGGGAAATACAAAACCATCTTTCAGATGATCGCCATTATCGCTCTGTTGCTGCATTACCGTTATTACTGGCTGTTCGGCTGGCAGGTCGATATCTTCTATCCGTCGATGCACAACGTTGGGCTGTTTTTCTTCTATATCTCTTTCATTCTCACTGTCTGGTCCGGTGGTGATTATCTGGTGAAATTTTTCAGGGTTCTGGTCGGTAAGACCGGCTGAAGAAAAAAGAGGAGAATAACCATAAAAAGGCGTTGACACCTGTCAATCCGTTTTGATATACATATCCCCGCTCGACGCACTAACACACAACGCGGGAATAACTCAGTGGTAGAGTGCAACCTTGCCAAGGTTGACGTCGCGAGTTCGAATCTCGTTTCCCGCTCCAAACAAAAAAAGAGACCAAGCAATTTGCTTGGTCTCTTTTTTTTTGTGATTACAAAGAGTTTTACGTCCTATGCCGTATAAATCTAATTATCGAATCTATAGTCGGTTATCATCAGGTTGTACTTAAATTTATTGATTCTTTATGTCTGGATGGCAGCCCCTGCAGTCGTCAATCGGAAAAGCGACCTTGATATGACAAACGCCGCAGAATTTTTGTTCGAGGATGTAATCCATGGTGAAGTGCTTGGTCGTTCGCTTTTTGATGTTGAAGATATCAGGATGGCAGTTGGCGCAATCCAGCCACTCGGTGTGGGATTTGTGCGGGAAATAAGCCGGTGGTATCGTCATGGGAGCCCATTTGGACTCAAGCGTAAGGGTTCGTTCAAATGGCAGCGGCGCCTCATCCTCGACATATAAGCTGTATAGAGGAGTAATTTTCTTCGATGACAGGGCTCTGGACCAATCTATTTGATTGCCATATGTCGTTTTCGGCAGTGTGGCGGTCATCTCCCTGAACTTCTTTCTGTCCGGACCTTTCATTCCGGCATGGCACCTCTTGCAGTTCTCTTCCGTGTGCCCGAAGATCTTTTTGCCATTATGACAGGCGCCGCAAAATAACCCGTTACGGTTGTCCTCTTCAGTTATTTCAGTCCCGTTTGCCTGGAAGGAAAAATCGAGTTCAAAGTGACAGACCCGGCAGGTGTATTTCATTCTGTGGCTCCAGTGCGAGAACTGCACCGGTTCAATGTTGTTCATCGCTGATGTGCGATTGATCAATATATTGCCGTACTCATGCGCTTTGGGTAAGGGGGGAAGATCCCAATACTTGGCGGAAAGCGATGTGGCCATACCGACAACCGCTGTGAGCCCTGCCAGAAAACAAACGATCCGCTTCATCCTGTTCCTTATAAAGTTAGATCTGCCGTTGAGTAAAAATGCAACCCGGCCCTTGGTTTTCTGCTTTCGCTCGTTGAGGAAGTAGTGCTCAGCTTCAGAAAACCTCTTTGGCGTGACATTTGCGGCAATCGATATTTGGAAATGCCACTTTGCCATGGCAAGCTCCGCAGTATTCGCCTTCAAAAATGTCCTGCATGCTGTATGGCTGCACATTTCTCTTAACACCGAAGAGGTCTGGATGGCAGAGTGCGCAGCCATTCCACACCGCGTGCTTCGAGTGTGAAAAAAAGATATCGGGCATGGTGGTTTCGCCATCCGAAAGATTCATGTTCGGCGGGCCGGTGAACTCCGCCTTCACATTCGAGAGGCCCTCCAGAGAATCCTTGATTGACAGCAATCCGTCCTCCTCCGCCTTTATCCAGTTAAGGCCATTGCCGAACCTGTCTTGCGGCATGCGGTTGCGAAATTCATAAAAGGCGCTCCGCAGTTTGGA
>PKUC01000079.1 GCA_002868865.1 Desulfuromonas sp.
CTCGCTAACTCCTTGATTTTTATGGCACGCGATGCAGGATTCGAACCTGCGACCTCTGCCTCCGGAGGGCAGCGCTCTATCCAGCTGAGCTAATCGCGCATTGGGTGGTACTATATACTCCATGCCCTCGCACATTGCAACCGGAAAACCCTGCGACAGACCTCTTCAGAGCCGGTCGCGGCCACGTATGTTATTTTCTCTTGTCACACGTCAGACTCTCGGCTAAGACTGCATCCATGATGAAATCATTGGTCCTCATAGCATCGTTGACGATTGGCAGCAGCACCGGCTGGATGCTCGGCTCTCCTGGTGGTGTCATGGGCTCCTATCTGGCCAGTGTCTGCGGTGCGTCGATCGGCCTGTTCTATGGGCGCAAACTGCAAAAACTGCTGTGAAAGCATAACCCACAGACCCGCCCGAAGGACCGGTTCAGTCGTGTTCTTCCTGATGATAGGTCTGCCGGATCAAAAGAGCTACGGCTCCTGCCAGAAGCAGCAGAACCACGAGAATACCACCGATCATTTTTCGCTGTGAAAGTTCAGATTCGATCTCAACAATCTGCGCTTCGACCTGATCAAGCTCGGCGTTGACGCCGGCCTTCTTCTGCTTCAGTTTATCGATGTCGACGGTGTGAAACAGTCGCCTGAAGGCGTTACGATTCTGAAAGAGCTCGCCCGACACTGTTTCCATGTCGATCCCGACGCGGTGGAGTGCCGCGACCGAGCGTTCCAGAGTCGTCAGGCGCATTTCGGTATCGCCAATCTCCTGCTTGACCGTAGCGGCCCGTTCATAATCGTGACAGCGTGAACAGCTTTCGGGATTGATCAGGTCGCTGGACGCCTTGACCACATGATGATTCTGGTGACACACCACGCACTGGGGGCCACCCCTGTTCAATGCTTTTCCGTGGGCGCTGTCGCGATAATCCTCGGCAACACCCAGATGACAGCGCCCGCAAAAATCGGGCACATCACCATAGTCGGGCACACCGACAAAACCACGCTGCGGATTCATCGCCATAGCAAAATCGCTGGGATCGCCACCGTGACAGTCGTGGCAGGCGATGCCGTTATCGGCATGGATACTCTGTTGCCACTCTGCAACCGGGGCGGACAATCGACCATCCAGCCCACCGTGACATTGCACACATACCGAATCTGCAGCCCAGGCACTGCCCCCGCAGCTGAGCAGAAACAACAGCGTCCATCCGATCAGATGTCGTCTCATGAGTAGTGCCCCCACAGCGAGATGCCGATAAAAAGGAAAAGACCGAGCAGATAGCAGGTTACAAACAGCGGTCGCCGCCCGGGACGACGCTCTGGACCACGGTCGACAAACGGCAGCAACGCCAGAAACGTCATCGCCGCGCCCTGTACCGCCAGCCCGAAAAACTTGCTGGGGAAAATCTTAAGGGTCTGATAAGCCCACAGAAAATACCATTCGGGCTTAATATGTTCGGGAGTCGAAAAGGGATCTGCAGGCTCCAACGCATCCAGCGGAATAAACAACCAGGGAGCGAAGAAGGTGATTCCCGCCAGAATCGCCAGGGCAAAAAAGATCACCGCGATCTCTTTGCTGGTGTAGTTCGGATAAAAGGGGATCCCGTCCGGATGTTCTTCATGGGCAAATGTGTCCTGATGTGTCACAGGACGATAGTCCTTGCCGAACGGGGCCTGCGAAATCCCGTTACGCCGCACACAGAACAGGTGAAATCCAACCAGGCCCAGCAGGGCAAGCGGCAGCACCAGAACATGCAGAGCAAAGAAACGCCCCAACGTTGCGGCACCAACGGTCGGCCCGCCCCGCATGAACGCGACCAGATAGTCACCGACCACCGGGACCGCCCCGGCTGCGTCGGTGGCGACAGTAGTGGCCCAGAACGACAACTGGCTCCACGGTAGCAGATAGCCGGTCAGGCAGAACACCAGCCCCATATTCAGCAGAGTAAAACCGGACAGCCAGGTCAGCTCCCGCGGGCGCTTGTAGCTGCCCATAAACAGCACTGACAGCATGTGCAGCAACAGCGCGACGATGATCAGGTTGGAACAGACCACATGCAGGTAGCGAAACAGCCAGCCGAAGGGGACCTCATTCATAATCATCGTGACACTGGCAAAAGCTTTTTCGGTATCGGGGACGTAGTAAATCAACAGCAGAATTCCGGTCACAAACTGGAGACCGAACAGGGCCATGATGACAGCCCCCAGCGCATACCAGCTGTTGATGTTTTTGGGCAGACGGTAGCCACCCAGCTGAGCCTGAAGCAGCTCACGGACACCGAGGCGGCTGTCCAGCCAATCGATCGCTCTCTTCTGTAGGTTCATCGCCACCCTCCTCTATCCGATCAGGAGTTCTTGATCGACAACGGCAACCGGATACGGTTCCAGCGCTTTTGGCGGGGGTCCGCCCAACACCTGACCCGCAGTCGAAAACTGGCCGCCATGACAGGGGCACAGGAATTCTCCCTTGGCAGCATCCCACTTGACGATACAGCCCAGATGGGTACAAACCGCACTCAAGGCGACAAACTCACCGACCGCAGGCTGCAGCAGCACGGCGGGGCGCCCCTGATAGCTGAAAAAGTGTGCGGTACCGACCGGCACCTGTTCGCGAGGAACACGCACCTGCTGATCCTGCCCCGTCTGTTCGCGGGGAGCGAGAAAGCGGAACACCGGCCAGCCGAAAGCAGCAACCAGCGCTACGCTGAATCCTCCGAGCAGAATGCCGAGAAACGTCCTTCTCTCGGCCTGTGTTTCAGATGAATCGCTCATAGACAGCCCTCCTTGACGAACACGTGTCTACGGGGAAACACGCGCAGATAAAGACATCCGCAATCGCGGAACCTTGATGTAGTCGGTCTCCAGAGTGACATAACCGCTGACCCGCCTGGCGTCCTGTGGCACCCGGATACGCACCGACAACAGAGCCCGCTCACCCGGTTTAATCGTAGTGCGGTCGAGGGATGCCGATACATGGGCATTGGTGGATTGCGGCGCTTTTAATTGGATCGCAGCACTGCTGTCGTTTTTGATCTCCACCTGCTTTTCGATCTCAGCCCCCGGCGCCAGGACCCCCAATCGCAACCGGGCCGGAACCATATACAGCTCTTCCTTAACGATCCCCTTGACCTCAAAGAGATAGGTCGCCTTGTCCGGATCGTTGGTCTGCAGGGTAATCGTTTTGTGGACCGCATTTCTGAAATCACTTGAATCGAACGTTATCCGCAGTTCACCCCGATCGCCCGGAGCAACCTGACGCGCCGATACCAAGGCTGCCGTACAGCCACAGGAACTGTGAACAGACTCGATGCGCAGCATGTCATCACCGCTATTTTTAAAGAGAAACACATGCTCTACCGTATCACCCTGGAGCACCTCGCCAAAATCGAACACCCGCTCCTCAGCGGTGATCTGCGGAGCCGCCCACAAAGTTGTTGCCGCAAACAGCAACGAAAACAGAACCAGTCCAAAACGCATCTTGTCGTTCCTTTCCCTGCTTCGCTTGAAAATGTAACAATTCAGAATTGTAGCACAATCTGTCATTTTCACGATAGCCCGCCGGGCGGGAGTTCGACACCGTCGAGGTGATTGACAGCAGCGCTTTTTTCCTGCTATAGAATGCGCTTAACATCTCTTCACTTCAGGAGTTTTTAAGTATATGACAGCACAACGCATGGACGTTCTCTACCCCCGCGACCGAATTGCCGCAGAAGTCGATCGCCTCGGTCAGGAAATCAGCACCGATTATGCGGGCGACGAGGTCATGCTGGTGGCTGTTTTAAAGGGATCGTTTCTCTTTGTCGCCGACCTGATCAGGGCGATCGAAATTCCCGCAAAAATCGACTTTGTTCGCCTGGCCAGTTACGGTTCGGGCACCCAGACATCTGGGATCATCGAGTTCCGCAAAGATCTCGAGATGCCGATCCGGGACCGCAATGTCATTATCGTCGAAGACATTGTCGACAGCGGCTTCACCCTCGAATGTCTATACAACAAGCTGCTGCTGCAGAACCCTAAAAGCCTGAAGATCTGCACCCTGATCGACAAACGGGCGCGGCGCGAAGTCGACATCGAGGCCGACTATGTCGGCCTGACAATGGATGACGGTTTTATTGTCGGCTATGGTCTGGACTACGACGAACGATACCGCGACCTGCCCGACATCCACGTCATCGAAGGGGCTCCAGCTTAACCACACGAGCCGACAGCCGCTGAAAAGCGGTGCAACAACGCGCCGGCACACCGCTCTGCATTCACTTCAAGGAGAGCCTGCTCATGGTCATCAACTGTCCGGAATGCTCGACCCCGTTTCGCGTTTCAGCGGAAAAAATTCCACCCCAGGGAGCAAAGCTCCGCTGCTCCCACTGTGAGCACATCTTCCCGGTCTATCCCGACGGCGTACCGCAACCGGAGCAGATTTCCCCCACACCAACAGAGAACCGCCTCCCGGACACCGCGCCTGCACCGGCGGACACTCCGGAGTACGGCCCGGAGACAGACCCCTTTTACGGAACCGATTACAACTTTGACGAGGGGCTGGACATCGCACCGCCCGCCACAGAAACAGCAGCACCCATCGTCACCGCAAGTGGTAAGGAAACCACACTTTCATCCGGTACCATGAGCGACGAGCCTGTCGACTTTGACGAACCTGTCGACTTTGACGAACCTGTCGACTTTGAGGAACCGGCGACGAGCGACATTTCCGGGGATGATTTTTCCTTCGAGGATACTTCCCCCGGGGACACCGAACCGACCGTGGAGATCGGTGCCGGAGTCGACGACGAATTTGACCCCGCCGCCATCGGAGACGACACTCCTGTAGACGAGGATGCCTTCTCGTTCGACGAAGACTACGGCAATGTCGAGATCGGCGGCGACGACGAAGAACAGCCCTTCACCTTTGATGATGAAGAACCCACAACACCGGATACTGAACACACTGAAGAACCACCGGTGCCAGCATTTTCCACCGATCCCGTCGAAGACCCTGTCGAAACACCACTGCCATCAGATACCAGTTTTGTCACCGATTCACCGGACAGCTCTTACGATGAGCAGAGCTTTACCCAGGAAGCCCCCCTACCACCTCTCGATACGAAACAGCGACGGGGATGCCTGGCAAACCTGTTCTTGCTGCTGCTGATGACCATCGTCGTACTGGGTGCTGCAGTCGGCGTTCTCTACTGGCAGGGAGGATCGCGGGCCATCGAGGAAATCTACCAAAAGGTCACCGGGCAACAGTTGACGCCTCAAACCAAGGAGCAGATCTCGGTCCGTGGCCTCAAAGGCACCTTCATGACCAATCAGCAAGCAGGAGAAATCCTGGTAATTCACGGCAAAGCCCTCAACGAGTTTAGTCAGTCCCGCGCTGCCCTGCAGGTGAAGGGAATCCTTTTTGACAGCCAGGGCAACCAGCTGCGACAGAGAACAATTTTCTGCGGCAACCCGATTACAGACGAGGACCTGCGCAGTCTCCCCTACGCAAAGCTGGAAGAAATCATGGGGAATCAGTTCGGCGAATCACTGGTCAATCTCAATGTCACCCCAGGACAGGACATCTCGTTTACCATCGTCTTCAGAGATATCCCCCCAAACCTCTCTGAATTCGTCGTCGAAGCAGCCGGTTCAAACCCTGCAGCCCAGTAGACCGCAGACTGAAAGCAAAAAAAGAGAGGGCGCCCGCAACAGCAGGCGCCCTCTCTTTTTTTGAGCAAAGCGTCGAACTTAAGCCGCAGAAATTGCATCAACCGGGCAAGAGTCAACACATGCTGCACAATCGGTGCAGGTCGCAGCGTCGATGACGCGGACATCACCCTGCTCACTGATCGCCTCGACCGGGCAGGTCGGATCGCAAGCACCACAGTTGATACATTCTTCGCTGATTACGTGTGCCATAATCTCTCTCCTTTATTCTTCTGAAAATATTCTTAAACGGGCCGCTCACCGGCCACACAACTGGGTTAGCTTAACCGATCAAATCCCGTCTGTCCAGCCCATTGGCGCAGGGTGAAAATCCTTGCAAAACAGGGATGATTGAGCTAGCCTGTCTCTTCCAAACCCTCGGATACAAAGGGTTTGCCCAAAACAAACCAGTATTTTATCTAAGATAAAACATTATTTTAACACAACTAAAAAATCAAATTTCTTACACCTTTGGAGGAAGTAAAAAAAATGGACATACTTGCACTGAATTGTGGCAGTTCTTCTGTCAAGTATCAGCTTTTCGATTGGATTCGCAAAGAAGTGATCGCCAAAGGGATGGTCGAGCGGGTCACAGTCGGGGACTCCTATATCATCCACGAGGTCCCCGGGCGCGAAACATACCGAGAAGAATACGAATGCCCCGACCACACCACCGCAATCCACCTGATTATCAAGGTTCTGACCAGCAAAGACCATGGTGTCGTCAGCGACATGAGTGAAATCTCAGCGGTCGGACATCGCGTTGTCCACGGCGGCGAGAAATTCACCTGCTCGGTGAAAATCGACTCCGCAGTCCTCGATGCGATCAAAGAGGTTCAGCACTTGGCGCCGCTCCACAATCCCCCCAACATCTCGGGAATCGAAGCGGCGCAGGCTAATCTTCCCGATGTTCCGCACATCGCAATTTTTGATACCGCCTTCCATCAGACCATGCCGAAGTATGCGTACACCTACCCGGTCCCTTATGAGTGGTACGAGAAGCACGGTGTGCGCCGCTACGGTTTCCATGGCACCAGCCACCTCTATGTCTCCAAGCGGGCGGCGGTACTACTGGGCAAGGCACCCAAAGATTGCAACATCATCACCATGCACATCGGCAACGGCGTCTCCCACACCGCAATCAAAAATGGCGTCTCCGTCGACACATCGATGGGGCTGACCCCCCTTGAGGGGGCGGTCATGGGAACCCGCTGCGGCGATATCGACCCGGCGATTCCGGCATTTATCCAGGAGCGTGAAGAGATGTCTCCACGGGAGATCGACAACGTCTTGAACAAGAAATCGGGCGTTTACGGCGTCACCGGAAAATACACCGATCGTCGCGATATCATCGAAGCGGCCGAAGAGGGCTGCGAACGCAGTCAACTGGCGCTGGAGATCGAAGCCTATCGACTGAAAAAATATATCGGCTCCTACTTCGCCGCTGTCGGAAACCTTGACGCTGTTGTCTTTACCGCCGGCGTCGGGGAGATGGGCTGGCTGATCCGCGAAAAAACACTCGAAGGTCTGCAGGCCATGGGGATCATCATCGACAAAGACAAGAACCGCAACACCATGACCCGTAAGCGGGAGACCATGATCACCACACCGGACTCCCCCATCAAGGCCTTTGTCATCCCCACCGATGAGGAGCTTGTCTTTACCGAAGACGTCGTCGCCATCCTAGAGGGAACCTATACCGACCACATGAACTTTAAGTATTCATTCGCCGAAAGTACGTTCCAGCGTAAATAGACGTCACTGATACAACTCAAAAAAGAAGGCCCCTGGAACAGATGTTCCGGGGGCCTTCTTTTTTGCCACATTATCACACCGCTCAGTTGCGTGCGTCGATGTCCAACTGCGCAGTGGCCATGTCGATCACCGGCAGCATCGGGACTTCGGTCAGTCCGTAGACCTTCTCCAGATCGATATTTTTCGTCGCACTGCCCAGCAGTTTTTCCGCCATCTTCTGGTCGGCCTGACGATAGCGCAGACGCGCTTCGATCCGCAACGGACCAGTGGCGGACAAACCACCAAGACCGTAATAAACATCCTTGTACCCTTTAGGCGGAATTGTCTCATGTCGCGAGAAAGCGGTGACCGCCCACGGGTCGATGGCGAAATGAAAGTCGTCACCCATGCCGTCAGAATTAAAACGACGTACATCCTTCGGCAGGTGCCCATCGGCATCCAGAGTTCCACTGCTCAGAACGAGCGCACCCTGCGAATCGTATACCTCCAGCTCCAGCCACATCTCCCTCACATTGGTCAACGAGGTCGGCAAATTATGCCCTGCGCGGACATTTTTCACCCGTACTTTCAGTTCAGATAGCGCGCTCCCACGATAGAGCGGGGTCAATTCGAGTTGCGCAGCGGCTTGCAGGCGGGCAATCGCCATCTCGTATTTCTTTTGCACATTTGCAGCGAGATCTGTATCGCCGGACTTTTTAGCAGCCTCACCCGCAAGAAAATAGAGCAGATAGTTTGCGCCGTTGAAGTAGTGGCGATATTCGCCCGACACCGGCTTCCGGAAGTCGTCAGCCGCACTCAGAAAGGTCTCGGTCTCGACCATATGACAATCCTGGCAGTGAATCCCCTTTTGCGCATAGGGGCCATGCTTCCACTCCAGATAGGTGGCTTCCAGAGGAAAGTGCGCCTCGTAGTGATACACCTGATGGCAGCCGGCACAGAGGTCGGCCTGTTTATGAAGGGGAGATTCCTCACACTGGTGAAACCCCATCCCACACGCCTCATCCGGAGCAAACGGGCCCCGTTTGGCGGGCATAGACCCGTCCGCGGTCTCTACCCCGGGGCGCAGGACCAGAGAGCCGTTCTCCGGTTCGTGCGATGGCGTCTGCCAATGGGTTGTGCCGACCACCGAGTGACAGACATCGCAGGACACCCCCGCAAGCGTCATCGGACTGAGGCCTTCCAGGCCCGGCTTACTCAGCTCTCCCGTGACCACTCCGGCAGCGCTGTGACAACCTTCGCACTGCCTGGTCACGTCATGACCGGCTTTTTTATAGGCCAGCAGAAGCTCGCCCTGATAGATGGGATCAACCAGCGCCAAAGCGTGCACCGAACCGCTCCATTCTTCAAACTGTTGCGGATGACAGCCAGCGCAGACATCGGGTGCATAAAATCCGGTCTCCGAAGCCTGATAATTAAAAAGGGAGGGATAGTAAGGGAACGCCTCATGATCAACCGTAAAAACGTCACTGGCAAAACCGGATGAGACAAAACAGAACAGCCAGAAAAAACCGATAACAACACGTTTCAGAGCATTCATAGCTTATCCTTTTGAAGAGAGCCGATCGAAACCACGACTAAATGCTGTATTATACAGGACCACGCAGCCCCATTGTCAATGTGAGTTTACCCCTTCACAACTCAGCGCCGCACCGTCCTCAAAACAGCTCTTCGCGATAATCCGGTACGGCATCATACCAGTCGGGGTCGAGCTGCGCTGCTCGCACCGCCTGAGCAGCGGCGAGGATGAGACGTTGTCTATCTTTGGGATAGCTGCCGGCCAGAGCCAGCAGATTAGAAACGTGATTGGAGCGCAGGATCGTTTTTTGTGGCGACAGATGCTCAACAATCAGCAGCGCTTCTTCCAGAATCTGCCCCTGCGTCAGCGGTTCGATCTGTTGAAAAAAATCGTCATTATGGCGCTGAAACAGTGTGAGCAGAGAGAAGAACGCTGGCGACAACCGGTTGATCCAGTCCGCTGTCGCCAGAGCATGCTCCCGACTCCGCTGGTGACCGGCCAGTCCGAGAATCGCCGTGACAGACAGCTTGAAACCGGCCGCCTGCGCCTTGAGACAGAGATCCAGCATCTGCGAAGGCCCATACCCCTTGTTCGCCAGCTTCAGCGTTACAGCATCGCCGCTTTCGAGGCCGAAGTATAATTGCCGCAGTTTATGATAACGGAGCTGTTCGAGCTCAACTTGCGTTTTGCTGGCCAGACTGCGGGGCGAAGCATAGGCCGCGACACGGGTCAGATTAGGGAACGCAGACTGCACCCTCTCCAAGAGGGTCAACAGACCGGCCTGGGGGTAGATCAGCGCATCGCCATCGGCGAAAAAAATGCGGCGCACTGCGGCGCGATGTGCGTTCGGGATCGCAGCGATCTCCGCGAAAACCTCATCGACACTGCGCAGCCGAAACCGCTTGCTCTTATACATTCCGCAGAAGCGACACCGATTCTGAGAACACCCCAAAGTCACCTGAAAAATCAGACTGTGGGCCTCGGATGGCGGTCTGAACAGTGGCGCGTCATAATCAAAATAGTACATGAAAATCTCCCGTTCAGGTTCGGTCGGAGCGGCTGTGTCCCCCTTCGAGGAGACGTAGTTGACGCCGGGCCTCTTCGGCGCGGGCATCAGAACGGGCCAGATCCACCGCTGACAGAAAATACTGATAGGCGCGGGTCGCCTGCCTGGGCTGCGCCATCAGCGCATAGCCGGCCCCAAGATAGGCCCGGTCCAGCAGATTGTCGTTCTGCCGTTCAGCGATGAAACGTTTGTAGACCTGCAGCGCAGCACTATAAT
This sequence comes from Desulfuromonas sp., assembly GCA_002868865.1. Taxonomy (GTDB): domain Bacteria; phylum Desulfobacterota; class Desulfuromonadia; order Desulfuromonadales; family Geopsychrobacteraceae; genus BM509. The sequence continues at coordinate 10,238 of PKUC01000079.1, forward strand.
CACCTCTGCGCAACAAGCCATCACCGATTGCCAGTGCATCCTCGGGTGCAACCTGAAGCCGCTGCGCTCTGTGCCGAAGACCGAGATAGCAGGCAGCACCCTCGTCAAAGGCGCCGCCAGCCAGCAGCGAACCGACCTTTTCCGCACAGGGGGGCGATAGCTTTCCTTCCCGCCGGAAGTGCTTTTTTAGCGATGCCCAGGGCAGCCGCTCATGTGCGACTGCAGCTCCCAGACCGGCGACAAAACCGCCGATGTGGGCTCCATGGGCCACGCCACCGCCGCCACTGCTCTGGACAAGAAACGGCAGCAGGTTGTCGATCAGCAGATAAAAGCCAAGAACGATCCGCGCCGGAACCATCAGGGTTGTCACCAGAAACGGAAACAGCAGAACGAAGCAGCGCACCCGGTTACGCGGAAACCAAACGTAATAGCAGCCTAATACACCAGAAATCGCTCCGGAGGCTCCCACCAGAGGGATCTGGGAGTTCCGGGCAAACAGTGCAAAGAACAGGGTCGCCGCCACACCGAAAAACAGATAGCCGAAAACATATCGCACCACCCCCAGGCGGTGTTCGACATTATCGCCGAATATCCACAAAAACAGCATATTTCCGCCGAGGTGCAACAGTCCCCCATGAAGAAACAGTGATGAAAACAACGCGACCAGCGAGAACTCAGCGGGGCGGAATCCGTACTGAAACACCAGAACATCATACGCCGAGAGGTGTTCACGCACTTCGGCGGCAGTCACCGACCCGTAGACTCCGATGGTCCGCAGGTATTCATGAAGGACGGGGTCACTCAAATCGGGTGAGCGGGCTGACAGCGGAAGCGTCACAAACAGATAAACCGCTACATTGATCCCAATCAGCAGGTAGGTCGCGTAGGGACGTCCAGGGGGGTTAGGTGTATCCGCAATGGGGAAGATCATCTAAACGCTCATCGTCGGATTAACGGCAAAGGGTCAAAACCAAAGTACCACAGTCCATTCAAGTCGTCACCCGGGCATGTCACACCTTGCTTTTCCGCACACGAGGCGTTATTTTCACCCCGGAGGACAACACCATTTTCATCGCCGGAGACACGATCCATGAGCCTACTCTATCTGCTTGATCTGCTCGGCACCGCTGCCTTTGCGGCATCAGGTGCCTGGGCCGGTGTCCGGCGCGAAATGGACCTGTTCGGCGTCATGGTCCTGGGAATGGTGACCGCGATCGGCGGAGGTACGCTGCGCGACATCCTGCTGCACGACATGCCCCCCTTCTGTCTCAAGAACGAAACCTATCTATGGCTCTCGACGTTCATTTCTCTGCTGGTCTTCGCCGGCCATCGTCATCTGGGACGACTGCAGAATCCACTGCTCTATTGTGATGCTGTCGGATTGGGGACCTTCGTCGTCATCGGCACCGGAAAAGCCCTATCCTTCGGCCTGGGTCCGTTTGGCGCTGTGCTGATGGGAGTTATGACCGCCACCGCGGGTGGACTGGTTCGGGATGTACTCTCCAACCGCATTCCGCTGATCCTCAACAAAGAGGTCTATGCCTCGGCCTGTCTCGTCGGAGCAGGACTGATGGTCCTCCTGCATCGCCTCGGGGTCGTGCACGAACTGAATCTGATCCTGTCTGCCAGCTGTGTCATACTGCTGCGGATCTTCGCGATCCGCAAAAACTGGTCGCTGCCACACGCCGAATAAGCGCTGACCGCAATAAGGATATCAACCATGAGCCATCACGTCACCCTGCTCGCCTCGGAGCAACCGATCCCCGTCGGAAAGATCCTCTGTCTCGGCCGCAACTATCTTGACCATATCCGGGAACTGGGCAATGCGGTTCCCGATCGACCGGTGATCTTCTGTAAACCGGCCAGCAGCCTGCTGAAAAACGGCGGTCAGATCCTACTTCCCGATTATACTGACGACTGCCACCATGAGCTGGAACTGGCCCTGCTGGTCGGAAAAACAGCTAAAAACATCGCCGAACAAGAGGCTCTTTCTCACCTGGCAGGATACGGGGTCGCCCTCGACCTGACCCTGCGTGATCTGCAGGCCGAACTTAAAGCCAAGGGGTTGCCGTGGGAGCTAGCCAAAGGGTTTGATACCTCCTGTCCGGTTTCGGCGTTTGTGGCGGCAGACCAAATCTCCGATCCCGACAACCTGAACCTGAGGCTGCACATCAACGGATCCCTCCGGCAATCGGGCAACACCAACATGATGATGCGCCCCGTCGCCCAGATTGTTGCCGAACTGTCACGTTATTATACCCTGGAAGCGGGGGATCTGATCCTGACCGGCACGCCTGGCGGGGTCGCGCGAATCGCCAGCGGTGACCGGCTGCGAGGAGAAATTGAAGGGGTCGGCGTCCTCGAGGTCTCGGTGGCATGACGCAGCGACCGTCCCTCGCCCTGATCGGCCCGGGCCGAGTCGGCTGCGCCATCGGCAAACGGCTGCACGATGCCGGCTATCGGTGGCGGGCTCTGGTCGGCCGCCAACAGGAGACTCTCCGTGACGCAGCGGCATTTATCGGCATCGACCCACAGCGCGCCACCACCGACCTGTCACGCACCATCGAAGCGGATGTCATTCTCCTCGCGGTTCAGGACGATGCCGTCATCGCTCTGGCTCACGAACTAGCCTCCCTCGGACTGAAAAAAACAACGACTCTGGTCCATTTCAGCGGCTTGTTACCAGCCTCAGTCATGGACACAGACCCCGGCGCTCCAACCCTGTCGATCCATCCACTCCTCAGCTTCGCCGATCGTGCAACGGCGCTCGTACAGCTCGAAGGTTGCCCCTGCGCCATCGAGAGCGAGAATGCCGCCTGTACTGCCCTCGGTCATAAACTGGTCGATGCGATCGGGGGGCGTGGATTTATTCTGCCCGCCACAGCGAAGACCCTCTATCACCTCGCTGCCAGTGTCGCCTCCAACTTTCAGATCACCCTCGCGGCCTGTGCTCGAAACCTGATGACCCACTGCGGATTCGATCAACAGCAGGCCACCGAATTGCTGCGCCCACTTCAACAGGCCACAGCCGCAAACCTGGCGCATCTCTCCGCCGAAGAAGCGCTAACCGGCCCCATCGCCCGCGGCGATGTCAGCACCGTCGCTCATCACCTGCTGGCGTTAGCCACAGAAGTCCCCGACATGCTCGATCTTTACCGGGTCCTCGCCACCCACACCCTGACTCTGGCGCAAGCAGACCAGCGGCTCTCCGCAGCGGATGCTGAAGCGCTGAACACCCTCCTAAAACAACGCCCCCCAGACCCTCAGCACTAAGCCGTCCGGCGCCATTGTTGACAGCCCAACTTGTCTTTCTCCTGAACTGTATGTAAAATTTAGTATGAGAGAAGAAAGGAGGACGAGATGAAAGCGACAACGGCACAGAAGACCGATCTGAAGGACACCACACAGACATCTTTTGGGGCGACCTTGCTGGTCATCACCTTCCGCGTAGCTTTTATTCTTACCCTGCTGGTGGTGATTGCAATCGCGGCGTGGGCTGGACTCGCGCTGTTCGGCGGGCTTGTCAGCGCTGGCGACCCGCTCACCCTGATCGCCGAATGGTTTAACGCCGTCACCGGACGATAGGGGCAAAGCGGCAGCACCTCGTCAACCGGAAGCGGGAATCGTCCTGCAATAAAAAAAGAGCCCGGTGACCTGCGTCTCCGGGCTCTTGCTGTTTCAGTGGTACTGAGCGTTTGCGCTATGCGTCCATCAGTGCTGCGTGGGCGGCCGCAAGGCGGGCAATCTGCACCCGGAACGGCGAACAGGAGACATAGTCCAGACCGATCTTATGGCAGAAGATAACACTGGAAGGCTCTCCACCGTGTTCACCGCAGATCCCCAGCTTGATATCGGAGCGGGCTTGACGTCCCTTCTCACAGCCGAGACGGACCAGTTCGCCAACACCACTCTGATCGATGGCGACAAAGGGATCATTCGGCAGGATCTCCTGTTCAACATAGTAGGGCAGGAATTTCCCCGAATCGTCCCGGGACAGACCGAAGCAGGTCTGGGTCAGATCGTTGGTGCCGAAGGAGAAGAACTCCGCCTGTGCAGCGATCTCGTCGGCCGTCAACGCAGCACGCGGCAACTCGATCATGGTTCCGATCAGATACTGAACATCGACCCCGTAACGGGCGATCACCTCATCGGCGACCTGTACCGCGTTGGTGCGCAGAATTTCCAGCTCCTTGACATGCCCCACCAGCGGAATCATGATCTCGGGAACGATATCGAAGCCTTCATTCTTCACCAGCTCGCAGGCCGCTTCCATGATCGCCTGCACCTGCATATCGTAAATTTCCGGGTAGGTGATCCCCAGACGGCACCCGCGATGACCGAGCATCGGGTTGAATTCGTGCAGTGAATCGACCTTGTCTTTCAACACCCGCATACTGACATTGAGACCCGCGGCCAGTTCTTCAATCTCCGCATCGGTATGGGGCAAAAACTCATGCAGCGGCGGATCGAGCAGACGGATGGTGACCGGTAGGCCCTTCATCTCGCGGAAGATCCCGAGAAAGTCACTTTTCTGCATCGGCAGGATCTTGGCCAGCGCCGTCTTGCGACCTTCGAGGTCCGCAGCCAGAATCATCTCCCGCACCGCGGTGACCCGGTCACCCTCAAAGAACATATGCTCGGTCCTGCAGAGACCAATGCCCTCAGCACCAAACTCCCGTGCCACCTTTGAATCGTGCGGTGTATCCGCATTGGTGCGAACCTTCATTCGCCGGTATTTGTCGACCCAGATCATCAGTACGCCAAAATCACCGGTCAACTCGGGCTGAACCGTCGGCACCTGACCGAGCATAACCTCACCGGTGGAACCGTCCAAGGTAATGAGATCGCCCTTTTTGATCGTTTCACCGGAGCGGGTCGTGAATTGATTCTGCTGATAATCGACCTTGATATCGCCGCAACCGGAGACACAGCATTTACCCATCCCGCGGGCGACAACAGCGGCATGAGAGGTCATCCCACCGCGGGCGGTCAGAATCCCCTGCGCGGCGTGCATCCCGTGAATGTCTTCCGGGCTGGTTTCGATCCGCACCAGGATAACGTCTCGTCCGAGCTTGGCTTCTTCTTCGGCTTCATCGGCACAGAAGACCACCTTGCCACAGGCCGCACCGGGAGATGCGGGAAGTCCCTTGGCGATAATCGTCTTGTCGGCGGTCGGGTCGAGAGAAGGGTGCAGCAATTGATCCAACTGCTCGGGGGAAACCCGCAGCACCGCCTCTTTTTCGTTGATCAGACCCTCCTGTTCCATCTCCACGGCGATCCGAATCGACGCCTTGGCGGTCCGTTTTCCGGAACGGGTCTGCAGCATGTAGAGCTTGCCCTTTTCGATGGTAAACTCGATATCCTGCATATCGCGGTAGTGTCGCTCGAGGGTCTCCTGAATCTTCATCAGCTGAGCGTAGCTTTCGGGCATGACCTCTTCCATCGAGGGCAGAGACCCATCGCCACCGGCCTTATTGATCGGCTGGGGGGTGCGGATCCCCGCAACAACGTCTTCTCCCTGTGCATTGACCAGAAACTCACCGAAAAACAGATGCTCTCCGGTAGAAGGGTTGCGGGTGAAGGCAACGCCGGTGGCGCAATCATCGCCCATGTTCCCGAACACCATCGACTGAATATTGACGGCAGTTCCCCACGCCGCGGGGATGTTGTTTAGCCTCCGGTAGGTCACAGCACGCGGGTTCATCCACGATCCGAAAACCGCACCGATCGCTCCCCACAACTGCTCATGGGGGTCTTCGGGAAATTCCTGTCCGAGAGCTTCTTTGACCTTGGTCTTAAAAAGGACCACGAGCTGCTTGAGATCATCAGCGGTCAGTTCGGTGTCCTGCTCTACGCCTCGCTCATCTTTCATGTCCTCGAGGATATCTTCGAGGGCGTCACCGTTCATCCCCATCACCACGTTGGCGTACATCTGGATAAAGCGGCGGTAAGAATCGTACGCAAAACGGGGATCGCTGCTCTGTTGGATGACCCCCTGGACCGTTTCATCGTTGAGCCCGAGGTTAAGGACGGTGTCCATCATCCCCGGCATCGATGCCCGGCCACCGGAACGGACCGACACCAGCAGCGGATTGTCTCGATCACCAAAACGCTTGCCCATCAGCGTTTCTACAGACCGCATATGCTCTGCGACTTCGGCCTTGAGTGTCTCGGGATAATTCCTGTTGTTGGCATAGAAAGCGGTGCAGACCTCTGTCGAAAGGGTGAAGCCCGCCGGAACAGGAAGTCCGATCGACGTCATCTCCGCGAGATTCGCACCCTTGCCGCCCAGCAGGTTGCGCATCTCACCGGATCCTTCCGCCTGTCCATCTCCAAAAAAATAGACGTACTTAGTCATGTTTTTCTCCTCTGTGATGTCTCAAACAACAAAAAGGCCGGATAAACGCCCCCTGGCAGAAAGTCCAGAGCACCCATACATCACCGTGCAACCGAGCCTAAGCTACCGCGGTCCCACTGTGAAATAGAGATGCTCATCGTTGAACTCCCTGCCGGAAATTGCAGCGCTCCGGCCATCAAAAAATGTCTGTACTTGCGGGTTTTAAACCGGCTGCGGAATGCCCGTTCCGCAGCCGAAATCGTGCAAAATCAGGCCGCAATCCGACCGAAATCTGCGATCCCGGCGAACAGTCTGGCGACCCCGGTCAACAGGGCCAGCCGGTTGGTACGGACAGCATCGTCCTCGGCCATAACCATGACCCCCTCAAAGAAATCGTCCACAGGAACCCTCAGTCCGGCTATGGTCTCGAGGGCACCGCGATAGTCCCGCCCGGCAACCTGGCCGGCGACGGTTTGTTGCACCTGCCGCAGCGCATCGTTCAACGCTGCCTCGCAGGGATCTTCAAACAGAGCAGGATCGACCTCGCGATCAATCCCGTCCTTGATGATATTGACGACCCGCTTAAACGCGACCGCCAGCGGTTCATAGTCCGGACGGCCCTTCAGCTCAGCCAGCGCCTTGACCCGCTCGACCGCGTCGACAACCTCATCAAATGCAACGCTGAGCACCGCGTCGACCACATCCTGCGGCTCACTCTGACCGGTCAGCATGTTGACCAGACGCAGACGGATAAACGCCACCACATCTTCGACAACCTCTTCAGCGGGACGGGTCAACTTGGATTCGAGAAGACCAACGCTCTGCTTGATCAATGACGGTAGCGACAGCGCATAGCCCCGATCGAGAATAATCGACAGCACGCCGATCGCGCAGCGGCGCAGGGCGTAGGGGTCAGCGGTTCCGGTGGGGATCAGGCCGACGCCGAAACAGCCGCACAGGGTATCGATCTTATCGGCCAGCGAGACGAACGCGCCGACGTCATCGCTTGGCAGCACGCCACCGGCCTGGGTCGGCAGATAATGTTCAAAGATAGCCAGAGAGACCCGCGGATCTTCCCCTTCGAGCTTGGAATACTCACGGCCCATAACCCCCTGGAGCTCGGGAAACTCGTAGACCATGCCGGTCTCAAGATCGCACTTGGCCAGCAGTGCGGCCCGCTCGGTCAGGGTCACGGTATCCGGAGCAAAGGTCTGCGCCAAACCGACCGCCAGAGCCGTGAAACGCTCAACCTTTTCGTAACTGGTCCCCAGCTTGGCTTGATAGACCACCTTCTTCAGCGGTTCGAGGCGATCCTGCAGCGCGGACTTCTGGTCTTCCTTCCAGAAGAACATGGCATCGGACAACCGCGCGCGCAGCACCCGCTCATTTCCGCGGATAACCACCTGTGGGTCGGTCGCCAGGGTGTTGGCGACGGTGATAAAATGGGGAAGCAGCTTGCCCTGCTCATCAAGCAAAGTGAAGTAGCGCTGATGCTCACGCATACTGGTGATCAACAGTTCCGGTGGCAACTGCAGAAATTCTTTTTCAATATGACCGGCCAGCGCCTGCGGGGTCTCTACCAGATAGCTGACCTCTTCCAGCAGCTCATCGTCGGGGTTAATGGTACCTCCCAGCTCGGTCGCCAAAGCATCAAGCTGCTGCTGGATCAGCATCCGCCGCTTGTTGACGTCGGGGATCACGTGATGGGCCTCAGCCTGGGTGAGATAGTCGGCTACGTCAGTCACCACAAACGTATCCGGAGCCATAAAGCGATGGCCACGTGACTGATTGCCGCTGGCAATATCCCCGAAGGTAAAGGGGACAACCTGCCCATCATAGAGGGCGACGATCCAATGCATCGGTCTGGCAAAACGGACCTCGAGGTCCTTCCAGCGCATCGACTTGCGAAACGGCAACTGGCTCACCACCCGGGAGAGGATGTCCGGAAGCTGCTCGGCGCTGTCTCCACCCTCGATCACCTTGGAGATAAAGAGATACTCACCCTTGGGGGTTTCGATCCGTTGCAGATCGGTGACGTCGACCCCGTTGGTCCGGGCGAACCCTTCGGCTGCCTTGGTGGGGTTTCCGTCCGCGTCAAACGCGATCCGCGCCGGTGGACCGGTAACTTCCAGCTCCTGGCGTTCCTGCAGGCGCGACACCTCCTGAACCGATACCGCCAAGCGGCGGGGGGTGGCATAGGTGGTGATCTCTCCGAAACCGATCCGTGCCTTGTCCAGTTCCTGCGTCAACAGCCTGGACATATCGTCAAGGGCTTTGGGAATAAATCCGGCAGGAATCTCTTCCGTGCCCAGTTCTATAAAAAGTTCAGCAGACATTGCGATCTCCAGTATCGAGGAACCCCGACGCTGTGCGGGGTCGAGCAGCCATGGCGGCTGCCGGATATTATCTCTTCAGCAGGGGGTGCCCCAGCTTTTCTCTCTGCGCCACGTAACCTTCCGCGCACAGTTTGGCCATATTACGCACCCGCCCGATATAGCTGGCGCGCTCCGTTACCGAGATGGCGCTACGGGCGTCGAGCAGATTGAACGCATGCGACCCTTTCAACACAAAGTCATAGGCGGGAAAGACCAGCTGCTTCTCCGCCAGGCGGATGCACTCTTTTTCGTACATGTCGAACAGCTGGAAAAGCATGTCCGTGTCCGCTTCTTCAAAGTTGTAGTGGGAAAATTCGACTTCGGTCTGATGATGGATGTCGCCGTACTTGATGCCATCGACCCATTCCAGATCATAGACATTATCAACGCCCTGAATGTACATGGCGATCCGCTCGATCCCGTAGGTGATCTCTCCCGGGATCGGGCGGAGATCGATCCCGCCGACCTGCTGAAAGTAGGTAAACTGGGTGATCTCCATGCCATCCAGCCAGACCTCCCAGCCCAGCCCCCAGGCTCCTAGGGTTGGTGATTCCCAGTCGTCCTCAACGAAACGGATGTCATGTGCCTTGGGATCGATGCCGAAGCTGCGCAGCGAATCGAGATAAAGTTCCTGAATATTCTGCGGCGAAGGCTTCAGGATAACCTGAAACTGGTAGTAGTGCTGCAGACGGTTCGGATTTTCCCCGTAGCGTCCGTCGGTGGGACGGCGTGACGGCTCGACGTAAGCGACGTTCCACGGTTCGGGTCCAAGAGAACGCAAAAAGGTCGCAGGATTAAAAGTCCCGGCGCCTTTTTCGATATCGTACGGTTGCTGGATTACGCAGCCCTGCTTGGCCCAATAGGTCTGCAAAGAGAGTATCAAGTCCTGAAAAGTCACGCGGCCTCCGGTCAGAAATGAGCCGCCAGAATCGGCGGGATAAGCTGTATGCGGGATACAATCGACGGGAAGTTTATCCGTCTTGTACAAGAGATGTCAAGGGCCAGGCGGAAGTCGAATTTTATCAATCAAATCGAGTGATTTAGGCTGATGCGACAGGGTCAAAGCCAGCACCGAATCGATCAGGTGGCGTCCCTCGGACAGAGTGGTTTCTCCAAAGCGAAAACCGGCAAAGCGATCGACGGGGGTACGTAGGCTGCGTGCCAGAGATCCGAGCGTTCCAGCCTGAACGCGTAACGGGGGATGTCCGCCAGAGCACAGATCACAGAGGCTTCCACCGCGCGACACATCGAAAACCACCAGGTCGGTCCCGAGGGGGCCGAAACAGTCGCTGCAATGCAGCAGATGCGGTATATATCCCAATAGCTGCACCAGACGCACCTCAAACAGCAACCGTGCCGTCTCAGTGTCGGTCGCGGTCACAAGGTGATCGAGATAAGCGTTGAGAAGAAGATAAATTTCCGGCTGGGAGGACGCGTCGTGCAAAACGATCTCCGTCAGCTCCACGCCGTAGCAGGCCAAAGCAAAACATCTCAGGTCGGCCCGTAGCGCTGTGCGTGCATCGATCAGTTCCGCATCACGCAGCGAGCAAAGCGCCCCCCGTCCTTCACTCCAGCTCAAATTGACACGGGAAAACGGCTCCAAACTGGCGCCAAACCGTTTGCGACTTTTTCTGGCCGCGCGGGCAAAGCCCTTCATCAGGCCCTGCTCCGGGGTCAGAAAGGTGACGATTCGGTCAGCCTCCCCGTAATCGATATGCCGCAGGATCAGCGCTGCGCCGCTGCTCAACTGCGCCACTGAAGCGACCTAACGCAATTGAGCGAGGAAAACGGTTGCGGTGCTGAAATAGATCAAGATTCCGGTGATATCGTTCACGGTCTGCACAAAGGGACTCGAAGCAATAGCGGGATCGACACCGATCCGCTTGAAAAAGGAGGTTGCGAGAACGCCCATACAGGCGGCAACCGAGATAGCCACCGCCATGGCGATCCCGACCACCAAACCAAGGTAAAAATTCTGGTGCCAGACCACGGCGACCCCCGCGATCACCAGACCGCACACGGTCCCCATAATCAGCCCGACCCTCAGTTCTTTGAAAAAGACCTGGCGGATCAGGGTAAAATCGATCCGTCCGGTTGCAAAGCCACGGACGACAATAGTCGATGTCTGACCGCCGACATTACCCCCCATGCCGGTGATAACCGGAACAAAGGTGATCAGGGCGACCACTTGCTCGAGTGTCATCCGGTAAAACCACATCAAGGATCCGGTCACCACGCCACCAAGCAAGGTTGACAACAGCCACGGCAGTCGCGAACGGGCGATCTTGAATGACTGGTTACCATACATCAGCTCTTCTTCACTGGCACCAGCCATTTTAAAGAGATCCTCGGTCGCTTCCTGGCGCATGACATCGATGACATCGTCGACGGTAATCAGACCCATCAACTTGCCCTTATCATCAACCACAGGAATCGCCAGAATATTGTACTTGGCGACAATTTCGGCGACCATCTCCTGATCCATATCGGTGCGAACCCGCAACACTTCGGTGGTCATGATGTTCTTCAACAGCGTTGAGGGGGGGACCGTCAACAGTTGCCTCAGCGACAGGACACCGACTAAATGATTGTGGTCATCGGTCACATAGACATAGAAGACCATTTCAAAGTCTTCGGAGTCCTGCAGAGCCTCGATCGCCTGGCGAACCGTCAGAGACTGGTCGAGAGAAAACACATCCGTCGACATGATACCACCGGCGGTGTCCTCGTCATAACCGAGCAGCTGCTCCAGCTCCTCGGAATGCTCGTTTTTCATCGCCGCAAGGATACTGTCGGCCAGCTCTTCGGACAGATTTCGGATCAGCTCGACGCTGTCGTCATCAGCCATCTCGTGAAGAATCGCAATGGCAGCGTCCATCTCAAGCTGTTCGAGCAGTTCGGCGCCGATATTCCATTCAAGTTCAGACAGGACATTCGCGGCTTTTTCATTATCGCGAATCAGGTTGAAAAGGGTTTTCTGTTCGGTGGAATCGAGATATCGCAGAACATGGGCGATATCCGCGGGGTGGATTTTGGCCAGCAGCTTTACCAGGTTGGACGTTGCATCACGACGTAAGAGCTTCTTTATCGTGCCAAGCAGTACCTGTATCCCCTGTTCGTGCATCAGAACCTCCTGTCCCAGCCGGCCGGATGTGACCTGACAGCAGCGGGCTGATGGGCGCCCGCCTCACATAAAAACAGGGGCAAAGAGAATCAGCTCCTTGCCCCTGCAGAAACAACTATTGATTGATGAAATCAAGCGTCTTCTTTTTTCTCTTCCTCTGCAGCGACCACTTCAGGCTGTTCAGCAGTCTCTTCCGGCTCAGCATCCGCAGCTTCAACAGCGGCAGGAGCCTCCTCTTCAACCGGAGTGGCAGGTTGCTGCTCTTCAACTACAGGTGCAGCCGTTTTCTGCTTGGGAGTAAATTCTTCCTCAACCAGCTCGATGATCGACATGGGAGCATTATCGCCCTGACGGTTACCGAGCTTGATGATACGGGTATAACCTCCCGGACGCTGCTGATAACGAGGAGCAATCATCTCGAACAGCTTCGCGACAACCTTCTCGTCACGGATCACTGCCAGCGCCTGACGGCGGGTATGCAGATCATTGCGCTTGCCCAGGGTGATCATTTTTTCGACGAGCTTGCGCAGTTCTTTAGCGCGCGTGTCTGTCGTGGTGATTTTTTCGTTCTCAAAGAAAGAAGTCACCATGTTCCGCATCATATGAGCCCGATGATCAGGCTTGCGACCAAGACGTCTTCCGGTATTATTGTGACGCATTGTTTCTGTTCCTTTCGTAATCGCGCAGAGACCGGCCTACTCGTCGGCCTGGCCCTGTTGTAACAACTTCAGGTACTCGGGATCAGGGAAGCCTTCCAGCTTCATCCCGAGAGACAGTCCCATTTCGGCAAGGATATCCTTGATATCGTTAAGAGACTTGCGTCCGAAATTCTGGGTTTTCAGCATTTCTGCTTCGCTCTTCTGAACCAGCTCACCGATCAGGTTGATCTGCGCATTCTTCAGACAGTTCGCGCTACGAACGGAAAGTTCAAGTTCTTCGACAGTCCGGTAAAGATTCTCGTTGATCTTCTGATGCTCGTCGTCCTCTTGGAGTTCAACAGGCTCGTCGGTCTCATCAAAGTTGATAAAGATCTGGAGCTGCTCCTTGAAGATTTTCGCCGCAAAAGCGATCGCATCGTCAGGGCGCACACTCCCATCGGTGTACAGCTCGAGAGTGAGCTTGTCGTAGTCAGTAATCTGACCGACACGTGCATTGGAAACGGTAAAGTTAACTTTCTGGATCGGAGTGAAGATCGCATCAACCGGAATGGTCCCGACCGGTGCTTCGTCATCGCGATTGCGATCAGCAGGAACGTAGCCCTTGCCCATCGTTACCGTCATATCGACTTCGAGGTCAGCCTCTTTACCACAAGTAGCGATATGATGATCCGGGTTGAGAATCTCAATATTGCTATCGGTGATGATATCTCCGGCGGTGATGACTCCGGCACCCTTTTTGACAATCCGAACGCTGCGAGCATCGTGACCATGGAGGCGGACCTTGACCCCTTTCAGGTTGAGGATGATATCAGTAACGTCCTCTGTAACGCCCGGCACGCTGGAGAATTCGTGCTGAACGTTCTTGATGCGGACAGACGTAATGGCGGCACCCTGAAGGGAGGACAGCAGAATTCTGCGCAGAGAATTTCCCAAGGTCGTGCCGAATCCGCGTTCAAACGGCTCGGCAACAAACTTGCCATAGTTATCAGTCAGGCTATCTGTATCGACCTGCAGCCGGTTCGGCTTGATCAGATCTCTCCAGTTCTTATGCATAGAATAAGTTCTCCGTCTCCAGAATGGTCCAGAAAGCGTGTACTATATTACTTCGAGTAGAGTTCGACGATCAGCTGTTCCTGGAACTCAGGCGTGGTCAGCTCTTCGCGTACCGGCAGAGTCTTGATAGTTCCCTTAAAGGCGTCACGCTCAAGCTCTACCCAAGAGGGAATGCCGCGGCGCATGACGCTATCGAGAGACTCATTGATACAGGTTACTTGACGACTCTTCTCCCGCAATTCGACAACATCGTTCACCGAAACCTGGAAGGAGGGGATATCCACCTTGCGACCGTTGACGGTGAAGTGGCCGTGGCGGACCAGAGTTCTGGCCTGAGCACGTGAAGCAGCGAATCCGAGGCGATAGATGATACTGTCGAGACGACGCTCGAGAATCATCAGCAGCACCTCACCCGTAACACCCTTCATCCGGTCAGCTTTTTTGAAATACAGACGGAACTGCTTCTCCTGCAGCCCGTATGTTCTCTTAGTCTTTTGCTTCTCGCGAAGCTGCAGACCATAATCGGTGACCTTAGTGCGACGCTGGCCGTGCTGACCAGGAGCATAGTTACGCCGTTCCAATGCACATTTGTCGGTATAGCATCTGTCCCCCTTAAGGAACAGCTTCGCGTTTTCTCTCCTGCACTGACGGCAGACGGGACCTGAATACCTTGCCAACTTCTTCCTCCTTGACGCTTAAACGCGACGACGCTTGGGGGGACGGCACCCGTTGTGAGGGATCGGTGTAACGTCCTTGATCATTGTGACGGTCAAACCCGCGGTCGACAGTGCGCGCAGTGCAGACTCACGACCTGTACCAGGGCCCTTGACACACGCTTCAACGTAACGCATGCCATGCTCCATCGCCTTGGTAGCCGCTTCTTCGGCTGCCATTTGCGCAGCGAAAGGGGTACTCTTACGGGAACCTTTGAAACCCTTGGCACCGGCGGTCGACCAGGAGACAACATTGCCTGCCGGGTCACAAATTGTCACGATCGTATTATTGAAAGTCGCCTGAATATGCGCTACACCTTTAGCGATATTCTTCTTTTCGACCTTCTTTCTACTGACTTTCTTGCCTGACTTAGCCATGCTACCTCCGCTTACTTCTTCTTGCCAGCAACGGTCTTCTTAGGACCTTTACGTGTACGGGCATTGGTCTTGGTCTTTTGACCGTTGACCGGAAGCCCCTTACGATGGCGAAGACCACGGTAGCAGCCCAAATCCATCAGACGTTTAATGTTCATCGAAACCTCACGGCGCAGATCGCCTTCGACCGCATATTCACGGTCGACGATTTCACGAATCTTCGCCAATTCTGCTTCTGTCAAATCGTCCGAACGGGCATTAAAATCCACGCTGGCCTTATTCAGAATATTTTTCGATGTCGTGCGACCAATCCCGTAAATATAGGTCAGGGCCACTTCAATGCGCTTGTTGCGCGGTAAATCGACTCCAGCAATACGTGCCAATGTCTTTTCCTCCTAGGACCTTATCCCTGTCTTTGCTTGTGTTTGGGATTCTCGCAGATGATCCGGACAACGCCTTTTCGTTTGATCACTTTGCACTTATCGCAGATCTTCTTTACCGAAGCTCTAACCTTCATCGTGAGATCCTTTTCTACTTCTGTCTCGAAATATCCACCCCGATCACCAAACTGTCGGGATGTCAGAGCCGGGTCAGTATTTCCGGGCCCTGCTCAGTAATTGCTATCGTGTGTTCAAAATGGGCCGACAACCGACCATCCGTCGTCACCGCAGTCCAACCATCATCCAGAACGCTTACCGCAGGCGTTCCCATATTAATCATCGGCTCTATTGCCAAGGTCATCCCTGGCTTCAAGCGTGGACCACGTCCCGGAGTCCCGTAGTTGGGGATCTGTGGATCCTCATGAAGATTGGAACCGATGCCGTGGCCGACAAACTCTCGGACGACACCAAACCCCGCGGATTCCGCCGTAGCCTGAATCGCATGTGACACATCGGACAGATGCGCTCCGGGCTGTGCCGCGGCAATACCGTCAGCCAACGACTGTTTCGTTACATCCAGCAGGCCCTGTACACCCGGAGAAACCGGGCCGACCGGTGCAGTAAAGGCCGAATCCCCAAAATATCCGTCACAGACCAAGCCGAAATCGATGCTCAGGATCTCACCCTCCTGCAGTGGACGCTGATCCGGGAAACCGTGAACGACCCGATCGTTCGGTGACGCACAAATAGTGAATGGAAAGCCACCGTACCCCTTGAAGGCAGGGCGCACCTTCCATTTTTTACACTGTTCTTCAGCAAGGCGATCGAGCTCAAGTGTTGTCACACCGGGCTGAATCTTCTGCTTTAGCAACTCAAGAACTTCGGCGACCATACGACCGGACCTACGCATGCGGTCCAGCTCAGTCGACGACTTGAGAACAATCATACCTTAGTTCGCCTGCAGGGTTCCGAGAATCTCTTCCTGCACACTGGAGATATCAGCCATACCATCAACTGTTTTCAGCAATCCCTGGCGCTGGTAATACGCCTCAAGGGGGGCCGTCAGATCTTGATAGACCTGCATCCGGTTGCGGATCGTCGCCTCCTGATCGTCATCGCGCTGAATCAAAGCACCTGAACAGGCATCACAAATCCCGTCCTGTGATGGAGGGTCAAAGGTGATGTGATACCCCTTTCCGCACCCTGCACAGGCCCTGCGCCCGGTCAATCGAGCAACCAATGCATCGATATCAACATTCAACGAGATGACCGCATCCAGCTCTTTTTCAAGCTCGACCAGACACTGACTGAGAGCATCCGCCTGAGGAACCGTGCGCGGGAAACCGTCAAGGATAAACCCCTGATCACAGTCAGCAAGCTGCAACCGATCACGGACGATACCGATAACGACTTCATCGGGAACCAGACCGCCCGCATCCATGTGCTGCTTTGCCTTCATGCCCATCTCGGTCTGCTCACGAACCGCAGCGCGGAGCATATCTCCCGTTGAAATCTGCGGGATACCGAATTTTTCTACTAGCATAGCCGCCTGGGTGCCTTTTCCTGCCCCAGGAGGGCCGAGCAAAATCAGTTTCATGCTTATCAACCCCTAGCCACGACGACCCTTGATCGTCGCCCCCTTCATGAACCCTTCATATGAACGGGAGATGAGATGGGCTTCGATCTGGGATGCCGTATCCATACCGACACCGACAACAATCAACAGAGACGTTCCACCGAAGAAGAACGGAACGTTAAACTTACTGATCATAATGGTCGGCAGAACACAGACCGCAGACACATAGATCGCGCCTGCGAAAGTGAGACGGCTTAATACTGTATCGAGATAGTCCGCTGTTTCTTTGCCGGGTCGAATCCCGGGCACGTAACCACCTTGATTCTTTATATTTTCCGAAACGTTAATCGGATTAAAGGTGACAGCCGTGTAGAAGTAGCAGAAGAAGACAATAAATGCAACATAAAAAAGATTATAAATCCAGTGACCAGGAGTCATCACAGCGGCTACAGACTGAACCCAAGGGATGTCGATCAGGTTCGCTACTGTAGCGGGAAACATAATGATCGAACTGGCAAAAATCGGCGGGATAACACCGCTCATGTTGATCTTCAGCGGCAGATGACTCGACTGACCGCCCATATTCCGCATCCCGACTACGCGCTTGGCGTAATGTATCGGAACCCGGCGCTGAGCACGCTCCATGAAGATGATTGCCGACACGACGGCCAACATCAAAACAAGGATGAAGAGAATCACGGTCGGCGTCATCGCGCCGGTACTGACCAGACGCATCGAGTTAACGATTGCCGAGGGCGTCCCGGCGATGATACCAGCAAAGATTATCAGGGAGATTCCGTTACCGATACCGCGCTCAGTGATCTGCTCACCAAGCCACATGATAAAAGCTGTGCCCGCAGTCAGGGTCAGGACGGTCAACGTGATAAAACCAGGCCCAGGGTTCGCCACAACAGGCTCACCGGCAGGTCCGGTCATGGTCTGGAGTCCGGCAGCAATACCGGCACCCTGAATCACAGCAAGAACGATCGTGCCGTAACGGGTATATTGAGTTATCTTCTTGCGCCCCTGTTCACCTTCCTTGGAAAGCTTTTCAATGGGCTCAAAGACAACAGTCAGCAGCTGCAGAATGATCGACGCGCTGATATACGGCATGATCCCCAGCGCGAACACGGTCATACGCTGCAAAGCACCACCGGTAAAGGCGCTAACCATTCCAAGCAAGGTCCCCTCGGTCCCTTCAAAAAACTTCGCCAGGACTTGTGCGTCGATCCCCGGAGTCGGAACATGGCAGCCGATACGATAAACGGCGAGCATGCCGAGTGTAAAAAGGATACGACGCCGCAGCTCTGGAATTGAGAAGATATTCTGCAGCGTATTAATCACGTTAGAGTCCCTCGACCTTACCGCCCGCAGCCTCAATTTTGGCGACAGCAGACTTGCTGAATTTATGAGCCTTCACGGTAAGCGCCTTGGTCAGCTCGCCGTCAGCGAGAATCTTGACCCCGTCCTTAACCTTAGTCATCAGACCGGCTTTGCCGAGTGCTTCCAAATCAACAACACTGCCCGCCTCGAAGGTCTCGAGATCACGCAGATTGACCAAGGTATATTCCTTACGGTTGAGTGATACAAAGCCGCGCTTAGGAAGACGACGGTGGAGGGGCATCTGACCACCCTCGAAACCGGGTTTGACACCACCGCCACTACGTGCATTCTGGCCCTTGTGACCATTACCTGAGGTCTTACCAGTTCCCGATCCGGGACCACGACCGATACGCTTTCTTGTACGTGTAGAACCGGCAGCCGGTTTGAGATTACTTAAATCCATCTTGCTGTCCTCACTGACAATCAGTCTTCGACTGCTACCATATGTTCAACTTTGCGGATCATACCACGGATTTGTGGGGAATCCTGCAATACAACCGTCTGATGCAGGCGGTTGAGCCCAAGCCCTTTCAGGACTTTACCGAAATACGCCTTTCGGCCAATCGGACTTTTTTTCAGGGTGACTTTTACTTCAGTCGCCATGGGAAATCTCCTTCACAGAGTGCCTAATCGGTCAGACCGCGGCGCGCCTTAATATCGTCAGGGCTTCTGAGCATTTTAAGTGCGTTAATTGTCGCCTTGACCACGTTATGCGGATTGTTCGAACCCAGACACTTGGTCAGGATATTGCCGACGCCCACAGCCTCGAGGATTGGACGAACCGCTCCACCGGCGATAACTCCGGTACCCTCAGATGCCGGCTTCAGCAGAACCTTGCCCGCACCGAACTTGCCGATAACATCATAAGGGATTGTCCGGTCCTGCAGAGGCACCTTGACTAGGCTTTTCTTGGCCTGCTCAACACCTTTACGGATCGCCTCCGGAACTTCTTTCGCCTTACCCAGCCCGTAACCGACGTGACCTTCACCGTCACCGACAACGACCAGTGCGGAAAAGCTGAAACGACGACCACCCTTAACAACTTTCGAGTTCCGATTGATATGGATAACCCGATCAGTCAAGTTCAATTCATTTGGATCGATAAGCAGCACGAGCTTCTCCTCTACAGCTTCAAACCGGCTTCACGAGCGGCGTCTGCAAGTGCTTGCACGCGCCCCTGGTAAAGAAAGCCATTGCGGTCAAAGACAACAGTCTTGATATTTTTTTCAAGAGCCTTTTGAGCGATGGCAGTCCCAACGGCCTTAGCGGCCTCAACATTGCCTTTAGCACTCAGGCCTTCTGCGACACCCTTTGTCAGTGTGGACGCAGCTGCCAACGTCTGGCCGTTCACATCCTCAACAATCTGAGCGTAAATATGATTTGCACTGCGAAACACCGAAAGCCTAGGGCATTCCAGAGTTCCCCGCACCTTTTTACGAACACGCAACTGACGCTTCAGCCGAGCTGTCCGTCTTTTCTGGGAAACGTCCACTGACAAACTCCTTCCAGCTATTTATTACTTACCGGTCTTTCCGGCTTTACGCACAATATGCTCATCCGCGTACTTAATTCCCTTGCCCTTGTAGGGCTCAGGCTTACGGAATGAACGGATCTTTGCCGCAGCAGAACCGACCAACTGCTTGTCGATTCCTTTCACCAGCAGCTTGGTCTGCTTGTCGACTTCAACTTCGATACCAGCAGGAAGCTCATAGACAACGGGATGAGAATATCCCAGAGCCATCGTCAATGTAGACCCTTTGATCTCAGCGCGATAACCGACACCATTGATCTCCAGCCCTTTACTGAAACCCTCGGTTACGCCGATCACCATATTATTGATGAGTGAGCGGACGAGTCCATGAAGGGCACGATCGGCCTTGTCATCAGAAGGACGAGAAACCACAATCTGCTCTGCCTCAACCGCGACCGGAATCGTCTCGGGCAGAGACTGGGAAAGCTTTCCCTTCGGCCCTTGAACGTCTATCTGTGAGCCGTTCATGGTGACCTTAACCCCTGAGGGGATCACTACCGGCAATTTACCTATTCTTGACATCTTCTCAGCTCCTGACTTCTACGATCTACCAGACCGTGCAGATCACTTCACCGCCAACCTGCGCCTGGCGAGCTGCGACATCATCCATAACCCCTTTAGAGGTCGACAAAATGCAACAGCCGTGACCGCTCTTCACCAAGGGAATCTCGTCCTTACCCACATAGACTCGACGTCCGGGAGTCGAAACACGCTTGATTTCATGGATGACAGGCATCTGATTTTCATCATATTTCAGGTTGATCCTGAGGATCCCCTGTTTGCTATCTGAAATCACTTTACAATTCTTGATATAACCCAGTTCTTTAAGAACATTGGTTACCGCAACTTTAACGTTGCTGCTGGGGACATCAAGTTTGGCGTGTCCTGCCATGCCCGCATTTCGAATACGAGTCAGCAGATCCGCCATAGGGTCGGTCATTGACATGGATGAAACTCCTCTTTGCTGGGCTTACCAGCTGGACTTGACCACTCCGGGGACCTTCCCCTCAGAAGCCAGTTTCCGCAGACAGATTCTGCACATATCAAACTTACGGTAGTAGGCTCTCGGACGACCACAGATCGGGCAGCGGTTATACTCCCGGACCTGAAACTTTTGGGGTCGCTTCGCCTTGGCAATCATTGACTTCTTCGCCACAACAAATCCTCCGCTATCCAGCGATTATTTTCTGAACGGCATCCCGAGACCGCGGAGAAGGGCACGCCCCTCTTCATCGGTTTTTGCCGTGGTCACAATCGAAACATTCAGTCCAGACACCTTAGCGATCGCCTCGATATCGATCTCAGGGAAGATCAGCTGCTCGCGGATTCCCAGAGTGTAGTTGCCGCGACCGTCGAACGCTTTAGGGGACACACCCTTAAAGTCGCGCACACGGGGAAGTGCGACATTGATCAGACGGTCTAGAAACTCCCAGGCACGACCCTGACGGAGAGTGACACAGGCACCGATCGACATCTCTTCACGCAGCTTAAAACTGGCGATAGACTTCTTAGCCTTGGTGATAACAGCCTTCTGACCGCTGATTTTCTCCAGTTCCTCGACTGCGGACTCAAGCAGCTTTGGATTCTGGATCGCTTCACCCAGTCCCATGTTCAGAACGACCTTTTCGATTTTTGGAACTTCCATGACGTTCTTGTACTGGAATTCCTTCATCAGCGCAGGAACCTGTTCCTGCTGATATGCCTGCTTTAACCTGGCCATCAAAATCTCCGTTTACTTATCGACAATCTCGTTACATTTTTTACAGTAACGGGCTTTTTTGCCATCATCGAGAATGCGAATTCCGGTGCGTGCCGGAGCATCACAAGAACTGCAGACCAACATCACGTTGGAAATGCTGAGGGCGGCCTCTTTTTCGACGATTCCACCTTCCGGATTCAACTGACTCGGACGAATGTGGCGCTTGACAACGTTCAAGCTCTCAACAACGACACGACCTTTCGCAGGAAAGACACGCAGAACCTTACCGGTTTTGCCCTTCTCCTTACCCGCGATAACTTTTACCGTATCGTCTTTTTTTACGTGCATTTTAGCCAATGCCATCGGTTTTAGTCTCCAGCAAATGCGTATTAAAGAACTTCAGGGGCCAGCGACACGATATTCATGAACTGACGCGCGCGCAACTCACGGGCGACAGGTCCAAAGATCCGAGTACCGACAGGCTCATTGGCCTGGCTGACAACAACCGCCGAATTCACATCGAAGCGGATGAATGAACCGTCAGGGCGGGGAATCTCTTTCGTGGTACGAACGATGACCGCACGCACAACATCACCCTTTTTGACCTTGGAGTTCGGCAGAGCCTCTTTTACACTGCAAATGATCACATCGCCAATTCCGGCATACTTTCGCTTGGAACCGCCAGGGACCTTGATGCAGCAGAGTTTCTTCGCTCCTGAATTATCAGCTGAGCTGAGGATGGTCTGCATCTGAATCATATCGACAAATCTCCTATACGGTTACTGATTTTTCCAGAACCTGACGAACACGCCAGCGCTTGTCACGCGACAGTGGTCTGGTCTCAACGATCAGAACCTTGTCTCCGACACTGCAGGTGTTCAGCTCATCATGGGCCTTACAGGTAACCTTACGCTTAATGTATTTTTTATAAATACTGTGCTTGACCAGCCGATCCATGCGGACAACGACAGTCTTGTCCATCTTGTTGCTGACCACGATTCCAGTCCGGGTTCTCCGGTTGCCTCGCTCATTACTCATGACTTTTCCTCGTCCCTTTAAGCACCCAGTTTCTGATTCAGGACCGTCTTGACACGCGCGACGTCCTTCTTGATCTGGGAAAGTCGAGCCGTATTCTCCAGATGTCCGGTATAGAGCTGGAAGCGCAGGTTGAACATTTCCTGCTGCATCTCAGTTACTTTCTGCTGAAGATCCTCTACTTTCAGATCTTTAAGTTCACTAGCTTTCATCAGATCCGACCTCTCTTTTCACAAACTTGGTCTTCATCGGCAGCTTGTGAGCCGCAAGACGAAACGCCTCCCGCGCGGTCTCTTCATCAACCCCTTGCATCTCGTAAATCACGTGGCCGGGTTTGACGACAGCAACCCACTTTTCTGGAGAACCTTTACCTTTACCCATCCGAGTTTCGGCAGGTTTACTGGTCAAAGGCTTGTGGGGGAAACTCCGAATCCAAATTTTACCACCCCGTTTAATGTAACGGGTCATGGCACGACGCGCAGCCTCAATCTGGCGTGACGACAACCAACCGCACTCCAGCGCCTGCAGGCCGAAGTCTCCAAAGTTGACCTCATTGCCACGCATGGCCTGACCTGTCATCCGGCCAGTAAACTGCTTCCTACGCTTTACCCTCTTCGGCATTAACATGGTAACTAGCTCCTGTCATCAGCCGGCGGGCTGGTCCTTGGCGAAGACCTCACCTTTAAAGATGAGAACTTTAACGCCGATAATTCCATACGTGGTCTTCGCTTCGGCGAACCCGTAATCAATATCCGCGCGCAGGGTATGAAGAGGCACACGACCTTCACGGTACCACTCGATCCTGCTCATCTCCGCACCACCGAGCCGTCCTGCACAATTGATCTTGATCCCCTTTGCGCCGAACTTAAGCGCCATCTGCACGCTCCGTTTCATGGCACGACGGAAAGCGACTCGACGCTCCATCTGCAGGGCAACATTCTCGGCTACGAGCTGTGCATCAACTTCAGGCTTACGGACTTCCTGAATATTGATGAAGCACTCATCGTCGGTGAGCTTGGCCAAATCCTTTTTGAGGACTTCGACTTCAGCACCCTTCTTGCCGATGATGATACCGGGACGGGCAGCAAAGATATTGATCTTTACTTTGTTTGCCGCGCGCTCCAGTTCAATTTTTGAAATACCCGCGTGGTAGAGGCGCTTCTTCAGGAAGTTACGCAGTTTCAGGTCTGCGTGTAACTTCTCGGAGTAATCTCCATCTGCGTACCACCTGGATTCCCAAGTCCGGTTAATTCCCAGACGGAAGCCTATTGGATGAACTTTCTGGCCCAAAGGGTCACCTCCTTAAAAACTACTTAACGTCCAGAACCACGGTGATGTGGCTGGTCGGCTTACGAATCCGGCTTGCACGCCCCATGGCGCGAGGGAGGAAACGCTTGAGAACTGGGCCCTGATCAACCATGACAGTTTTTACAAACAGCTGGTCGACATCAGAAACCCCCTTCTGCTCAGCATTGGCCACTGCGGATTTCAACAATTTAGAAAGAATCGGTGCGGTTTTCTGCGGAGAAAAACGCAGGATGTTTAACGCATCCTGAATTGCCTTGCCGCGAACCATATCGACAACAAGTCGCGCCTTGCGTGGTGACAGGCGGACATTTCTGAGTTTAGCTTGTGCTTCCATGAGACGAGTCTCCTGCAGAAAATCGCTATCTTAAATCTATTTTTTACCCTTTTTGTCAGATCCGTGACCATAGTAGGTCCGCGTTGGAGCGAATTCGCCCAACTTGTGACCAACCATGTTTTCACTGACAAAAACAGGGATGAATTTCTTGCCGTTGTGTACCGCAAAAGTCAAACCGACGAACTCAGGAAAAATCGTCGAGCGACGAGACCAGGTCTTGATAACCTTTCCCCGGGTGCCTTCGCCTTCACGATTAACCTTACGCATCAGGCTCTCTTCTACATAAGGTCCTTTTTTGATTGATCTAGCCACAATGGTCTCCTACTGACTGTTAATCGCTACTTCGAATTTCTGCGGCGAACAATAAACTTATCGGTCCGCTTATTGGTTCTTGTTTTGTACCCTTTTGTCGGTACACCCCAAGGGGTCACCGGGTGACGACCACCCGAACTCTTACCCTCACCACCACCGTGCGGGTGGTCAACCGGGTTCATCGCAACACCGCGCGATTGCGGGCGCTTACCGAGCCAGCGAGAACGACCTGCTTTACCCAGCTTGATCTTTTCATAGTCAAGATTGCCGACCTGTCCGACTGTAGCCAGACATTCCTGCAGCACGAGACGAACCTCACCAGACGGAAGGCGCAACTGAGCATAACGGCCCTCTTTTGCAGCGATCATCGCATAGGCCCCGGCGCTACGAGCCATCTGACCACCACGCCCGACCTTAAGTTCGACATTATGAACCCAGGTACCGAGGGGGATAGAACGGATACTCATGGCATTACCGGGCTTGATGTCTGCGGACTCACTGGCAACAACCGTATCGTCGACATTAAGACCCTGGGGAGCCAGGATATAACGCTTCTCACCATCAGCGTAGTGAAGAAGGGCAATACGTGCGCTGCGATTCGGATCATACTCGATCGTCGCAACAGTTGCCGGGACTTCTTTTTTGTCACGGCGAAAGTCAATAATCCGGTACTTACGCTTGTGACCACCGCCGGTGTGGCGTTTAGTAATGCGGCCCTTATTGTTGCGTCCACCCGACTTCTTCAAAGGTGCCAGCAGAGACCGTTCTGGGGTCGCGGTGGTTACCTCTTCAAATGTCGAGGACGCCATGTGGCGTCTACCCGGTGAAGTCGGGTTAAATCTTTTTATTCCCATGGTTACAACTCCGTACCGATAAAGCGTGCGGCTTTAAACGCCAAAAAAATCGATCTTGTGACCTTCTTCAAGAGTCACATAAGCTTTCTTCCAATTGCTGCGCTGGCCCAGGTTGTAACCAACCCGCTTGATCTTACCGCGGAACTGCATGGTATTGACCGTCTTGACCTTGACATCAAATGCCTGCTCGATCGCCTGCTTGATCTCGATCTTGTTCGCAGTTCTTGAGACCTCAAAGGCTACGACATTGCCAGCCGCACTCAGCTCATTCGCCTTTTCAGTGACCAGAGGCTTGCGGATTATTTCGTGTAAAGGTTTCATTGTTCCAAAGCTCCTTCAATCACAGCAACCGCAGCTTCAGTTAAAACGAGGTTCGGGTACTTGAGAACGTCGTAGACGTTCACACCGTCCGCGCGCAGAACCTTGACGTTTTTCAGGTTGCGGGCAGACAACTCAACGACGGTGTCGGGCTTGTCGATAACAACCAGTGCACCCTCAAGTTCAAAACGTTTGATCACCGAGGAAAAATCTCTGGTACTGATCTTTTCCATGCCGATAGCATCGAGAACTGTCAGCTTCTCACCCTGAAAACGTGAAGACAGGGCACTGCACAACGCAGACTTTTTAACTTTGCTGTTCAGCTTGAATTTGTATGAACGCTGCTGCGGACCGAAAGCAACGCCACCACCGACAAAGTGCGGTGCGCGAACCGTACCCTGACGGGCATTACCGGTTCCCTTCTGACGATACGGCTTCTTGCCACCACCGGCAACCTGGCTGCGGGTTTTGCAGGCAGCGGTTCCCTGACGGCGTGCTGCTAACTGGTAGCGCACCATATCGTGCAGCAGATGTGGTTTGACGTCTGTATTAAACACAGCGTCAGCAAGTTCCTTTTCACCAACCTGCTTCTTGTCGATATTGTAAATTGCGACTGTTGCCATAATCTATCTCCTCAATCCGGAAGGCTTAAGCCTTGATTCCCTTACGGATCATAACCAAACCATTCTTCGGGCCCGGAACCGCGCCGCGGACCATAATCAGGTTGTCAGCCGGACGCACATCGACAACGATCAGATTCTGTGTTGTGACGCGCTCATTGCCCATCTGACCGGCCATCTTCTTGCCCTTGAAAACCTTTGAAGGCCAGGCAGATTGTCCGATTGCACCGGGTCCACGCTTGAACATCGAGCCGTGGCTGGCACGACCGCCGGAAAACCCCCAGCGCTTCATGACGCCCTGAAACCCTTTACCTTTGCTGGTTCCAGTCACATCGATACGGTCGCCAATGCTGAACATATCGCAGGTGACCTGGTCGCCGATCTGACAGTCATCGCCCTGAGCCTTAAACTCACGGACATGAGCAAACGCGCCCTTGCCAGCCTTCTTAAAATGACCCATCTCAGGCTTATTGACACGCTCTGCGCGCTTGGGATCGAACCCAACCTGAACCGAATCATAACCATCGGTCGCAACCGTTTTTTTCTGCATGACGACACAGGGGCCAGCCTCCAGTACGGTGACCGGAATCCGTTGTCCGTCGGCAGCATAAAACTGGGTCATGCCGATTTTTTTTCCTAAAAGTCCGTTGATCATTGCAGTGCCTTTTACTCGCGTCTGAATCGTTTCTAAAGCTTGATCTCTACATCAACGCCGGCGGAGAGGTCGAGCTTCATCAATGCGTCAACCGTCTGCTGGGTCGGGTCAACAATATCGAGAAGGCGCTTGTGTGTGCGGATCTCGAACTGCTCACGGCTCTTCTTATCAACATGCGGTCCACGCAGGACGCAGTACTTGTTGATCACCGTCGGCAGAGGAATCGGTCCTACCAGACGGGAACCGGTGCGCTTGGTTGTATCT
This sequence comes from Desulfuromonas sp., assembly GCA_002868865.1. Lineage (GTDB taxonomy): Bacteria > Desulfobacterota > Desulfuromonadia > Desulfuromonadales > Geopsychrobacteraceae > BM509. Next base: position 37,143 of record PKUC01000079.1, read on the forward strand.
ACAATCTCGGTCACAGCCTGATCGAGCAGGGTGTGGTCGTATGCTTTTAAACGAATTCTGATCTTCTGGGTCGACATGGGTACTATCCTCAATTTACTCGATAACTTCGCTGACCACGCCGGCGCCAACAGTACGGCCACCTTCACGGATTGCGAAACGCAGTTCCTTGTCCATTGCGATCGGGGTGATCAA
>PKUC01000087.1 GCA_002868865.1 Desulfuromonas sp.
AAAATGACCGCAGAGCAGCTGGAAGGCAAGATCTTGACTGGTGTCCTTTATCAGGAAGACAAGCCTGAATACTGCGAGCAGTACGCTCAGGTTATTGCACGCGCTCAGGGCGCCTGATCCCTAAAGGAGAATTGAATCATGGCTGAAAGATATGAACTTCGGTTTTCCGGTGCAGGTGGTCAGGGTCTGATCACTGCCGGAATTATCCTGGCTGAGGCAGCGTCGATCGTTGAAGGCAAGCATGCTGTTCAGTCTCAAAGCTACGGCCCTGAGGCCCGTGGCGGTGCGTCCAAGTCTGAGGTTATCATCGGCGATGGCCCGATCGATTACCCCAAGGCAACGGTCGTCGATGCCTGCTTGGCAATGACTCAGGAAGCTGCAGACAAGTACGCAGTTGGTATTAAAGACGGTGGCATTTTGCTGCTGGACAGCGACTTTGCTCCGAATGCACCAGAGGGCAACTTTACTGTTTACAAGATTCCGATCATGCGTGCCGCAAAAGAGGAAATCGGTCGCGAGATCGTCGCGAACGTTATTGCTCTTGGAGCAATGATCGCTATGACCGGTGTTGTTTCCCGCGAGTCTGGGGAGAAGGCCGTTTTGGCGAAAGTTCCTGAAGCATTTATCGATCTGAACAAAAAAGCATACAGCCTTGGTTTCGAGAAAGCGAAAGAGGTTCTCGAAGGATAAGACTTGATAGTTTAAGCAGAGACTGATATGACTATGGCCCGGCGCAGCATGTAGCGTCGGGCCTTCTTTTTTTAATACGCCAAGGAGCTATCATGATGCGTGCTTTTGCCTTTTTGCTTGTTGTTTTTTTTGCAGTTGCGCCTGCATTTGCGGCTGATAAGGTCGAACTGAAGAACGATCAGGACCGGATCAGTTATGCGGTGGGGATGAACATCGGTTATACATTGAAGGGGCAGGAGTTTAACCTTGAGCTCGACAAGGTCCTGGCCGGTTTGAGCGCGACCTTTAGTGGCAAAGATACGCAGATGTCCCAGTCTGAAATGGGGATGATTCTTAATTCACTGCAGCAGCAGTTGCAGGAAAAGGCTCTGGCCGAGCAGGCTGAACTGGCCGAGCGCAATCTGAAGGCGGGGCAGGACTATCTTGACGCTCATAGCAAGCAGGAAGGTGTCACGGTCCTGGAGAGCGGTTTGCAGTACAAGGTGCTGGTGAAGGGAGACGGCGTTGCTGCTACAGAGGAAGACACCGTCAAGGTTCACTACCGCGGAACCCTGGTCGACGGAACGGAATTTGACAGCTCTTACACACGTGGCGAGCCTGCTGAATTCCCGGTACAAGGCGTGATCCCCGGATGGATTGAGATTCTTCAGTTGATGCATGTAGGTGACAAGTTTCAGGTGGCGATTCCGCCAGCACTTGCTTACGGCGAAGCCGGTGCAGGTCAGATTATCGAACCGAACTCCGTGCTGCTGTTCGAGCTGGAACTGTTGGATATCGTCAAGTAATCGCTTGATCACAGATCTGAACGATCAGACAGGGCCTCGCTATTGTGGGGCCCTGTTTTTTTGTCAGCGACGGTCGGGAAGCAATTGACTTAAGCCCATCAGTAAAAAGGCCAGCAACATAAACAATTCAAACATGGTGATTCCTCCTGTTGGTCTTTTGTCTGTGTGTTTCTGTATCGAGTTTTGGAATGGGCTAGAGACAGAATATGTCACAGTTGGTCAAGTGTATAGAGATCGATGGTTGGCGATAAGTTGGTCGTTGAATAGGGGCCAGTTTTGCGCGAACGGGTGATTGACATTGATGCGAAAAATCGTATACAGTATGCAACTCGAAAGCTGTCTGAGATACGATTCTGGTGTGGATCAGGGCGGCATAGATTCGACCGAACAGCAGCGTAAAGCTGTCAACTTGATAATGGAGGAGAGAGATGATTGACGCGTATTTGAAACATGAAGAAGAGCGTAATGCCCAGGGGATTCCGGCCCTGCCGCTGAACCCCGAGCAGACCGCTGCCCTCTGCGAGCTGTTGCAGAATCCGCCGGCAGGAAAAGAAGAATTTCTGATGAACCTGTTTACCGAGCGGGTGTCTCCCGGTGTTGATCCTGCTGCTGAGGTGAAGGCTGCCTTTCTTGCTGAATTGATCACCGGTGCTAAAAGTTCGCCACTGATCGATAAAATCAAGGCCGTGCAGATTCTCGGAACAATGATCGGTGGCTACAATGTTCAGCCGCTGATCGCAGCCCTTGAGGTCGCTGATATTGCGGACGAGGCTGCGTGTGCACTGTCCGGTATGACGTATGTTTATGATGCCGCTGAGCAGGTTATTGAGCTGTCGAAAAACAATGAGGCGGCCAAGAAGGTTGTTGAGAGCTGGGCAAACGCCGAGTGGTTCACCAGCAAGCCCGAACTGGCAGAGACCATCACCGTCAAGGTTTTCAAGGTTGAAGGTGAGATCAATACCGACGACTTTTCTCCGGCCGGTGATGCCTGGAGTCGTCCTGATATCCCGCTGCATGCCCTGGCTATGGGCAAAACCCGCTTTCCTGGTGGTATCGAAGAGATTGCCAAGTGGCGTGCTGAAGGCCATCAGGTCGCTTTTGTCGGTGACGTTGTCGGTACCGGTTCTTCGCGTAAGTCGGCTTGTAACAGCGTGCTCTGGTGCATCGGCGATGATATCCCGGCGGTTCCTAACAAGCGCCGCGGTGGCGTGATCATCGGCGGTGTTATCGCTCCGATCTTCTTCAACACCGCTCAGGACTCCGGTGCTCTGCCGCTGCGCATGGATGTCACCAAGCTCGGTATGGGCGATGTGATCACCATCAACACCGCTAAGGGTGAGGTGACCAACGAAGCTGGTGAGGTCGTTTCGACCTTCGACATCAAGCCGGATACCGTACCTGACGAGTACCGCGCTGGTGGCCGAATTCCTTTGATCATCGGCACCTCACTGACCACCGAAGCCCGCGAAGCTCTCGGCATGGGTGAGACCGACATCTTTGCCAAGCCGGCTGTCACTGCACCGAAAGCTGGTCAGGGTTACACTCAGGCACAGAAGATGGTCGGCCGCGCTTGTGGCGTCGAAGGTGTGCTGCCCGGTTCTTCCTGCCAGCCGATCATGACCACTGTCGGTTCTCAGGACACCACCGGTCCGATGACCGCTGATGAGATCAAAGAGCTGGCCTGCCTGCGTTTCAAGTCGCCCATGGTGATGCAGTCCTTCTGCCACACCGCTGCTTACCCGAAGCCGGCTGACGTCAAGATGCACGCCAACCTGCCGAAGTTCATCGCCGATCGCGCCGGTGTGCCGCTGCGTCCGGGCGACGGTGTTATTCACAGCTGGTTGAATCGCCTGCTGGTTCCTGACACTGTCGGTACCGGTGGCGACTCGCACACCCGTTTCCCGATCGGCATCAGCTTCCCGGCCGGTTCCGGTCTGATTGCTTTCGCTGGTGCCCTCGGCTTTATGCCTCTCGATATGCCTGAGTCGGTGCTGGTTCGCTTTAAGGGTGAGTTCAACGAAGGTATCACCCTGCGTGACGCTGTTAACGCCATTCCGTACTGGGCGATCAAGCAGGGGCTGCTGACCGTGCCGAAGAAGAACAAGGTCAACATCTTCAACGGTCGTATCCTGGAGATGGAAGGTCTGCCGAATCTGTCGGTAGAGCAGGCGTTTGAGCTGACCGACGCTGCTGCCGAGCGTTCCGCTGCCGCCGGTTGTATCAAGCTCTCCGAAGAGAGTGTCTGTACCTACCTGCGTTCTAATGTTGCGCACATGAAGAAGATGATCGAAGAGGGTTACGAGGATCCGGCAACCCTGCAGGGTCGCATCGACGCCGTCAACGAGTGGCTCAAAGATCCAAAACTTCTTGAAGCTGATGCGAACGCTGAGTACGCTGCTGTTATCGAGATCGACCTGGCTGAAATCACCGAGCCGATTCTGGCCTGTCCGAACGATCCTGATGATGTCAAGCTGCTCTCCGACATCCAGGGCACCCCGATTCAGGACGTTTTCCTCGGTTCCTGTATGACTAACATCGGTCACTTCCGTGCTGCTGCTGAAATCTGGCGTGGCGAGAAGTTCAACCCCAATGTCCGCACCTGGGTCTGTCCTCCGACCCGTATGGATCAGGAGAAACTGAAGGAAGAAGCTGTTTTCTCGGTCTTCAGTGCCATGGGTGCTCGTCTTGAGATCGCCGGTTGCTCCCTCTGCATGGGGAACCAGGCGCGGGTTCCCGATGGTGTCAACATGTTCTCCACCAGCACCCGGAACTTTGACGACCGTATCGGCAACGGTGCGCAGGTCTACCTCGGCTCGGCAGAGTTGGGTGCCGTGACCACCAACCTGGGGAAACTGCCGACACCGGCTGAGTACCTGGCCGTCTACAAGGAGAAGGTTGCGCCGAAGGCTGAGTCGATCTATCAATACCTGCAGTTCGACGAAATGCCTGGTTACGAAAAATAAGAAAATTGCTCCAGTACAAAAAAGTAAAAGGCTGCTCCATTTCGGGGCGGCCTTTTGCTTTTTGGGGGTGAACATGTCAGAATCCTCCGGCAGAGGAGGAGTGCGTGATTATGTGCGATTTAAAAACTCTGGTGCGGTTGTTTCTGGGTGCAGGGATCTGTCTTTTGTTTGTTCTTACCGTGCCGCGACTGGTGTCAGCCGCGACGTTCGGCTCCGGCCTTCTCAAAGACGCGACAGTTCACGTCCACAGCGGCTATCGGGTCGATGAACTGGATTGGAGTATCTCCGGAACTGTTGCCGGAACGGACCCCAATATCCTCTCAGAATTGATCTGGAACGATGTTGAGATCTTTGAAACTCAGTTCGATTACACCGTCGGCTTTGGCCCCAGGCACCGTCCGGAATCTGTTGCAGAACTACGGGTGATGTCGGGAATCGGCGTTATCTACGATGGTGGGAATCGGGATTCGGATTATGCTGGCGACGATCGAACCCTCGAATTTTCGCGGTCGAACAACGCTACGGATGCCGGCACCGTTTACGACCTCTCTGCCGCGGCGGGTGTCCGTTTTTTCTGGAATCGCGCCAATATGACTCTGATTCCTCTGCTTGGGTATTCCTGGCACCGCCTGGAATTGACCATGACCGATGGTGTCCAAACTGTCGCGGATCAGGGCATTGCCGATGATTTTTTTGCACCGACTATCGTGGCGGTCCCTGATTTGGGACCATTTTCTGGGCTTGATAGTCGATACAATGTTGAATGGTACGGCCCCTATCTGGGGCTGGAGGTTCGTCTCCAGCCACAGGATAATTGGGAGCTGCGTGCTTTTTATGAATATCACCGCGGAGATTATTTTGCGGAAGCGGACTGGAACCTGCGTATCAACCTGGCTCATCCGGTCAGCTTTCGTCATTGGGCGGATGGGGAAGGGCAGAAGGTCGGTGTCGACTTTCGTTACCAATTTCACCGCCACTGGTCTGCTGGGGTGCGGTCGAGCTACCAGCACTGGGAGGCCGATCCCGGTATTGATGTGACCTATTTCCCCGATGGAACTGCAAGCAGGACTGGATTTAACGGTGCCAATTGGTCATCGTTGACCTATCATCTGAGCCTGGCGTACTCCTTTTAAATGTTTCCATCCCTGCTGGCCTGCAGCCGTGGGTCGGTGTTTCGTTATTCAAACTGCTTTTTGAACTGTTCAAATTCGGCGCGGAGTGCTTCCAGTTCGGTGCGGAGCTCTTGGAGCGGGCTGTTTGCCGTGAGCTCTGGTTTTGACTGCACTGCTTCCTGCCCGTGCGGGCTGTGGCTCTCCGTTTCAGTGGTCTCATCGCAGAGCAGGTGGCTATAGCGGCACTCCTTCTGTCCCGGCTGGCGTGGTAACTTTTGCACCAACGGGGTGTCGCGGTCTATCAACTCCTGCAGGGTCGATTCGACAATTTCGAGGCTCTCCATCGGATGCATACGGTCTGCGCGGGTGCGCAGTTCTCCCGGCGTCTGCCTGTTGCGGAGCATCAGCTCCGCGAGAATCGCGACCTCTCGGTCATCCAGGTGAAGTTTTTCGCGCAGGGTGTGGCAAAATTTAAACACCCGCCCGCCTTCGCGGGAGTGCATGACCAGTCCGAGGTGACGCAGGTGATCGAGCGGACCGGGTAGCTCTTCCTCTGTCAGGATAAGGACCGGTTGACGGTTCGACTTCTGATTACAGCCGTTGAGCAGGCTGTTGAGCGTCAGCGGATAGTAATCGGGTGTTGTCAGTTCCTTTTCTACGAGGACGCCGACAATCCTGCATTCAATTGCGGTTAACCTTGTCTCCATAACGGATCACCTTATTTTGATTTGTTGTTGAACAGGATGTGGATGACGGTGACGGCCAGCGCTAGAGCGATCAGCAGGCCGAACCGCGTGCTCAGGTTCTGCGCATAATGCCAGCTGGCACCGCCGAGGTAGCCGATGCCGGGGTAGCTGATTCCCCACAGTATCGAGCTGATCAGCGTGTAGCTGAGAAAAGGGGC
>PKUC01000043.1 GCA_002868865.1 Desulfuromonas sp.
ACAGCCGGTTCAGCGCTGTCCAGCTTGACTTTTGGCGTGGATAAATGGTAAACAATCCCATTTTTCAGTCGAAAGATTTCGCATGTATTTTCCTTCGGAAGCCGATTTTAGCCAGCTGTCTTACCGAGGCAACCTGATCCCTGTTTATCGTGAAATTCTCGCGGATATGGAGACCCCTGTCTCTGCGTTCCGCAAGATCGATGACGGTTCGACCTCGTTTCTGCTCGAATCGATCGAGGGGGGCGAGAAGTGGGCGCGCTATTCCTTTCTTGGGAGCGGCCCGGCGCGGATGTTCCGTTGTCGGGACAGGTACTACGAAATCGTTGTTGATGGTCGGGTTGAGTCGAGCGGCGAGGTCGATGACCCGCTGGCGCGACTGCGCGACATTATGGCGGTCTATCAACCGGTCGATATCGATGGCTTGCCCCGTTTCTTCGGCGGCGCGGTTGGCTATCTCGGCTACGATATGGTCCGCTTCGTTGAGGAGCTGCCCGACAGTAACAACCGCGACATCGACGCTTGGGACGCCTGCTTTCTGTTGACCGAGGGTCTTTTGATCTTCGACAACATGCGGCAGAAGATCAAGGTCGTCTGCAATGTCCACTTGGCCGCAGGGGAAGATCCGGCTACGGCCTACCGGCGCGGGCTGGAGCGAATCGACGGCCTGATCGACAAACTGCGGCAACCCCTGCCGCAGGCGGTTGCTCCGCAGAGTGTTGGTAACGGGGCCGATCTGCAGCCTAACTTTACCCCTGACGCTTTCAGGGCGGCGGTCGAGCGCTGCAAGGAATATATCCGCGCCGGTGATATCTTTCAGGTGGTCCTGTCTCAGCGGTTTTCCGGTGACCTGCAGGCCGACCCTTTCGATATCTATCGGGCGCTGCGGACCATCAACCCCTCCCCCTACATGTTTTTTCTCCGTTTTGACGACACCCTTGTTGTCGGCGCATCCCCCGAAGTTCTGGTTCGCAAAGAGGGCGACCGTGTCGATGTGCGACCGATTGCCGGAACGCGCCCGCGCGGTGCGACGACCGAAGAGGACCAGCACCTCGAAGAGGATCTGCTTGCCGATCCCAAGGAGTGCGCCGAGCACATCATGCTGGTCGATCTGGGGCGCAACGATGTCGGCCGGGTGTCGGTCGGTGGCAGTGTCGAGGTCAGCGAACTGATGGTTATCGAGCGCTACTCGCACGTTATGCATATCGTCTCCAATGTCTGCGGCCGCTTGCGGCCCGAGCTCGACGCCTTTGACGTCTTCCGGGCGGCGTTCCCGGCGGGGACCCTCTCGGGTTCGCCGAAGATCCGCGCCATGGAAATCATCGACGAACTCGAACCGAGTCGGCGCGGTGTCTACGGCGGTGCCGTCGGTTACTTTTCCTTCAGTGGCAACATGGATCTGGCTATCGCCATCCGCACGCTGGTGGTTGAAGGCGATCGGGTGCATCTGCAGGCCGGTGCCGGGATCGTCGCCGATAGCGACCCCGAAATGGAATATCAGGAAACCCTGAACAAAGCCCGTGGTGTCAAGCGCGCCATCGAGATGGCGAATCGCGGACTGGAATAAAATACTATGCTGTTGATGATCGATAACTACGACTCCTTTACCTACAACCTGGTCCAGTATTTTATGGAGTTGGAGCAGCAGGTCGAGGTGATCCGCAACGACAAACTGACCCTGGCTGACATCGAAACGATGGCGCCGAAGTACCTGGTGATTTCGCCCGGTCCCTGCACGCCGAACGAGGCGGGTATTTCCGTCGAGGCGATCCGTCACTTTTCCGGGAAAATCCCGATTCTGGGGATCTGCCTCGGGCATCAGTCGATTACCGCGGCCTTCGGTGGCAACGTCATTCGCGCCGCCGAGCTGATGCACGGCAAAACCAGCATGATCCACCACGACGGCAGCGGACTGTTCGCTGACATCTCCAACCCGTTTATCGCCACCCGTTACCATTCGTTGATCGCCGAGCGCGCGAGCCTGCCCGACTGTCTGCAGGTCACTGCCTGGACCGACGACGATGTGATTATGGGACTGGCGCATCGCGAGCTGCCGGTGTGGGGGATGCAGTTTCATCCCGAATCGATCTTGACCACTGAAGGGATGGCGATGTTGAAGAATTTTCTGTCGATGGGGAGTAAGTCATGATCAAACAGGCGATTGCCAAGGTGATAGAGCGGCAGGACCTTTCCGAAGCGGAGATGATCGAGGTGATGGATCAGATCATGGGCGGCGAAGCGACGCCGGCGCAAATCGGGTCTTTTATCACCGCGCTGCGGATGAAAGGCGAAACCGTCGCCGAAATTACCGGCGCGGCGCGGGTGATGCGCGAGCGGGCCACGCCGATCCGCGTCGGCCGCAACCTGGTCGATGTCGATCGTGACGAAATCAACATCGATCGTGAAACAATCCTCGATGTCGTCGGGACCGGTGGCGACGGCACCAACACCTTCAATATCTCGACCACCGTGGCGATTGTCGTTGCGGCCTGTGGTGGCCGGGTCGCCAAGCACGGCAACCGCTCGGTTTCCTCGTCGTGCGGCAGCGCCGATGTGCTCGAAGCGATGGGGGTCAATCTGGATGTGACCCCGGCGCAGGTCGAAGAGTGTATCAACGAGATCGGCATCGGCTTTCTGTTTGCGCCGGCTCTTCATGGGGCCATGAAGTATGCCATCGGACCTCGCAAGGAGATCGGTATCCGAACCATCTTCAACGTGCTTGGACCACTGACCAATCCGGCCAAGGCCGACTGCCAGGTGATGGGCGTCTACCGCGATGACCTGGTCGAGCCGCTGGCGCAGGTGCTCCGTCAGCTCGGTTGTCGGCGCGGCTTCGTGGTTCACGGCAGCGACGGCATGGATGAAATGACTCTGACCGGCGCAACGCGGGTGGCTGAAATCCGCGACGGGGCGGTTGAACTTCGCAGCGTGATGCCCGAACAGTACGGCCTGACCCGCTGCACCCTGGACGATCTCAAAGGGGGGGACGCCGCCCAGAACGCCGCCATCGTCAAGGCGATTCTGGCGGGGGCCAAGGGGCCAAAGCGTGATGTCGTTGTCTTTAACGCCGCCTTTGCACTGGTGGCTGGCGGTTATGTCGAAACTATCCCCGAGGGGATGGAGATGGCCTCTCAGGTGCTCAACGACGGGCGCGCCACGACTAAACTGGACCAACTGGTGCGGATGACCAACCGATGATTCTCGAAAAGATACTCGCCACCAAGGCTGACGAAGTCGCCGCCGCCAAGCAGGCCCGCTCGCTGAATGACCTCAAGGCACACATCAGTGATTGCGAACCGACCCGCAGGTTTGCCGACGCGCTGCGCAGCCGCGCGCTGGTGGGGACGGCGATCATCGCCGAAGTCAAAAAGGGATCGCCTTCCAAGGGGGTGATCCGCGCCGATTTTGACCCGCTGGAGATCGCCTGCCATTATCAGACCGCCGGGGCCACCTGCCTGTCGGTTTTGACCGATGAGAGCTATTTTTTCGGTCACCTCGATTATCTGACGCAGATCCGCGAGGTGGTCGAACTGCCGCTGTTGCGCAAGGATTTTATCATCGACCCCTATCAGGTTTACGAGGCGCGCGCCGCTGGGGCCGATGCGATTCTGCTGATCGCCGCCGGGCTGGGGGATGAGCTGATGACCGAGCTGGCGCTTCTGGCGCGTGAGCTGGGCCTTGATACCCTGCTTGAGGTGCATGACGAGGCGGAACTGGAGCGGGCTCTGTCCTGCCCGGTCGACCTGATCGGTATCAATAACCGCAACCTGAAAAATTTTGTCACCGATCTGTCGATTACCGAGCATCTCGCCGGGCGGATTCCGGCCCATCAGGTGGCGGTGGCTGAGAGCGGGATTCACACCCGCGCCGATATCGAGTGGCTACAGGCTGCCGGAGCCGGAGCTTTTCTGATCGGTGAGAGCCTGATGCGCGAAAACGATATCGAAGCAAAACTGAGAAGCCTTCTCTAACACCGAGCGGAGAACTGACTGTGCAGACAAAAATTCTTTTGCCCGAAGATCGTATCCCCAAGCAGTGGTACAATATCATTCCCGACATGCCCGGTACGATGGCACCGGTGGTTCATCCCGGGACGTTGCAGCCGGTCACTCCCGACGATCTGCTGCCGCTGTTTCCCATGGGGCTGATCGAGCAGGAGGTCTCCACCCAGCGCTGGATCGATATTCCTGACGAGGTACGCCAGATTCTCAGCCAGTGGCGGCCGTCGCCGCTGTTCCGTGCCCATCGCCTCGAGAAGGCCCTCGGCACCCCTGCCAAGATCTACTACAAATACGAAGGGGTCTCACCTGCTGGCAGCCATAAACCGAACACGGCGATTCCGCAGGCCTACTACAATAAGCTCGAAGGGACCAAGCGGATCGCCAGCGAAACCGGCGCCGGTCAGTGGGGCTCGTCGATCGCGCTCGCCTGCCAGATGTTCGGGCTCGACTGCACGGTCTACATGGTCAAGGTTTCCTACGGCCAAAAGCCGTACCGCAAGAGCATGATGCAGCTCTGGGGTGCTGACGTGCTGCCGTCGCCGACCGACAAGACCAACGCCGGGCGTGCCATCCTGGCGGCTGACCCCGACAATAATGGCTCACTCGGTATCGCCATCAGCGAAGCGGTCGAAGATGCCGCTACCCACGACGACACCCGCTACTGTCTCGGCAGCGTGCTCAATCACGTCTGCCTGCACCAGACGGTGATCGGCCTGGAAGCCAAGGAACAGCTCGAGATCGCCGGTGATTATCCCGATGTCGTCATCGGTTGTCACGGCGGCGGTTCCAACTTCGCGGGCTTGGGCTTCCCCTTTGTTGCCGACAAGGCAGCGGGCAAAGATGTTCGTATCCTGGCCGCCGAGCCGATCTCCTGCCCGACCCTGACCAAAGGCGTCTACGATTTCGATTACGGCGACACCGCACAGATGGCGCCGATCTCCAAAATGTACACCTTGGGGCACGACTTTATGCCGCCGGGCATCCACGCCGGTGGTCTGCGTTACCACGGTGCCGCCCCGCTGGTTTCGCAGCTGCTGCACGAAGGGATCATCGAGGCCAAGGCCGTCGGTCAGGTCGAGTGTTTCGAGGCCGCAGTCCAGTTTGCCCGCGCCGAGGGGATCATCCCAGCCCCCGAATCGTCCCACGCCATCCGCGCTGCCTTCGACGAGGCTCTGCAGGCCAAGGAAGAGGGCAAGGAGAAGACCATCCTCTTCAACCTGTCGGGTCACGGTCATGTCGACATGGCCGCCTACGACGCTTTCTTTGCCGGTAATCTCGATAACTACGAGTATCCGAGCGAAGCGGTTGCCGAGTCGCTGGCGCACCTGCCCAAGGTCGAGCTGTAGGGGGACGGATGACCCGGGTCAAGATCTGCGGCATCACAAATCTGCAGGACGCCCTGCAGGCAGTCGACTGCGGGGCCGACGCCCTCGGCTTTGTCTTTTACGTCAAGAGCCCCCGTGCGGTCGATGCAGGGCAGGTCTGTGAGATTGTCTCGGCGTTGCCGGCTTTTGTGACCACGGTCGGCCTGTTCGTCAACGAAACGCCGCAGACGATCCGTGATATCGCGGCAATCTGTCGATTGGACCGGGTACAGCTGCACGGTGATGAAACACCAGAAGATTGTCGGCAGTTGGCCGATCTGCGAGTAATCAAGGCGTTGCGGGTGCGCGATGCGCATTCTCTGGCGGCAGCGGACGCGTACCCTGTCGACCTGCTGCTCGATGCCTGGTCCGATGATGCCTATGGTGGCACCGGCGAACGTTTTGATTGGGCACTGGCCCGTGAAGTCACGGCGCGGCGACCGGTGATTCTCGCCGGCGGTTTGACACCGGCCAACGTCGCCACCGCGGTCGAAACGCTATGCCCCTACGCGGTGGACGTTTCCAGCGGTGTGGAGGGCGCACCGGGCAAAAAAGATCACACGAAAATGGCGGATTTTATTCGTCAGGTGAGGAACCGATGACATACGATTATCCCGATGAGCGGGGACATTTTGGCGCATACGGCGGCCGCTACGTGGCCGAAACCCTGATGCCGGCGCTGCTGGAACTGGAGCAGGCCTACCGCCAGGTGCAGAACGATCCGTCGTTTCAGCAGGAGTTTGACGATTACCTGCGCAACTATGTTGGCCGGCCGAGCCCGCTCTATTTTGCCCGACGCCTCAGTGAAGAGCTCGGCGGTGCGAAGATCTACCTGAAACGGGAAGACCTGAACCACACCGGCGCCCACAAGGTCAACAACACCGTCGGCCAGATTCTGCTGGCACGCCGCATGGGGAAAAAGCGCGTGATCGCCGAAACCGGCGCCGGCCAGCATGGCGTGGCGACGGCAACGGTGGCGGCGCTGTTCGGCATGGACTGTGAGATCTTCATGGGTAAAGAGGACATCCGCCGCCAGGCGCTCAACGTCTTCCGCATGAAGCTGCTCGGAGCCAAGGTGCACGAATGCACCAGCGGTACGGCGACCCTCAAGGACGCCATGAACGATGCCCTGCGTCACTGGGTCACCCATGTGCGCGACACCTTTTATGTGATCGGCACTGTGGCCGGTCCACACCCTTACCCTGAGATGGTGCGCGACTTTCAGTCAGTGATTGGCCGTGAGGCAAAACAGCAGATGCTTGAGCAGGCCGGTTGCCTGCCCGATGTGGCGCTAGCCTGCATTGGTGGCGGATCGAACGCCATGGGCCTGTTCTATCCGCTTGTTCAGGATACCGATGTGCGGCTGGTCGGGGTTGAAGCGGCCGGACTGGGCGTCGATACCGACAAACATGCGGCGTCGATCAGCGCCGGCGCGCCGGGGGTTCTGCACGGCAACAAGACCTACCTGCTGCAGGACCAGGACGGTCAGATCGAACACGCCCACTCGATTTCGGCCGGTTTGGATTACCCCGGTGTCGGGCCGGAACACGCCCTGCTCAACGATCTGGGTCGCGGCGAGTATGTTTCGATCACCGACGACGAGGCACTCGAGGCGTTTCAGCGCCTGACCCGCGTTGAGGGAATTATCCCGGCACTGGAGAGCGCTCACGCCATTGCCCAGGTGATCAAGATGGCACCGACGCTGACACCCGAGCAGTCGATTCTGGTCTGTCTGTCCGGGCGCGGCGATAAGGATATCCACACCGTTGCTGAAGCGATGGGTGTTGAATTTTAACGATCGATGATGTCTTGAGCTGCCGTAACGACGGGTCCGGTATGGTATCGGATACCGATGACGTGGCTTTATGGCAAGGATCGTTTCGGCGGACCCGTCGTTTGACGGGCTGCCCTACCAAAGGAACAGGATGAAATTTACTGAGTTGGATTTGTCGCCGCAGGTGCTGCGCGGCATCGAACAGACCGGTTTTACTGAGCTGACCCCCGTCCAGCAGGAGTCGATCCCGCTGGCATTGCAGGGCAAAGATGTCGCGGCGCAGGCTCAGACCGGAACCGGAAAGACCGCGGCGTTCTTGATCTCGCTGTTCAGCAAGCTGCTTTCCAGCAAGCGCGAGACCAGCAGCAATCCCAGGGCATTGGTGATGGCGCCGACCCGTGAACTGGTGGTGCAGATCTGCGAGGACGCCAAAAGCCTCGGCCAGTTTACCGGCCTGAAGGTGCAGCCGATCTTCGGCGGGATGGATTATGAGAAACAGCGTCAAGCATTAAAGGACGGTGTTGACGTGATTGTCGCCACCCCGGGGCGGTTGATCGACTACTACAAGCAACGGGTGTTCTCGATGCATCGTGTCGAGTCGCTGGTTATCGATGAAGCCGATCGCATGTTCGATATGGGGTTCATCAAGGACCTGCGTTACATTCTGCGCAACCTGCCGCCCTTCGACAAGCGTCAGACCATGCTGTTTTCTGCGACCCTGTCGCCACAGGTAATGGAGCTGGCCTACGAATTCATGGACCTGGCGGAGAAGGTGCAGATCGAACCGGAGCAGGTCACCGCGGAAGGGATCGATCAGATCCTCTACCATGTTTCACGCCGGGAAAAATTCGCCCTGCTGCTTGGCCTGCTCAAGTTGGAGAAGGAGGTCGAGCGGGTTCTTTTGTTCGTCAATACCAAGGCCGAAGCCGAACGGCTGGATGCTCTCCTCAATGCCAATAATGTGCCCTGTGGTGTGCTGTCCGGAGATGTCCCCCAGAAGAAGCGGATGCGTCTTCTGGAACGTTTCAGGGACGGATCTCTGACCCACCTGGTTGCGACCGATGTGGCTTCGAGGGGAATCCATGTTGATAACGTCACCCACGTTGTTAACTACGACCTGCCTCAGGATCGCGAAGATTATGTCCATCGCATCGGACGGACTGCCAGAGCCGGAGCCAAGGGGCGTGCGATCAGTTTCGCCGACGAGGAGATGGTTTATGTGCTGGACGAGATTGAATCCTATCTGGGGAGTAAAATCCCCAGCATGATGCCGATCGATGAAGAATTCTGTTTCGATTACAAGCGTGCCCACGTCAAGCGTAAGAAACCGTCGGTCGATAATAAAAGCGGCAAACCGCCCGGTTCGAAGCGACGACCGCCTCGCAGGAGAACCCGGGGTGGTGGCGCGGCGTCTGGAAAAAAACCGGTCGCGGAGAAACCAAAGACAACCTAGCCGGTTTTGTGGAGTCGGAAGGAACGATCAATTTCTGGTACTCTATAGAGTGCCGGGTTGGAGCTTATGACACGGATAGAGACTGTTTTTTCACAGTTAAAGCAGGCTGGGCAACCCGGGCTGATCCCGTTTATTACCGCGGGTGATCCCGATCTGAAGACAACCGCCAATCTGATTCGGACCTTGGCGAACGCCGGTGCTGACCTGATCGAGCTGGGGGTGCCGTTTTCCGACCCGATGGCGGATGGGCCGACGATTCAGGCCGCTTCGGAGCGTGCTTTGACCGGTGGAACGACCCTGAAGTCGGTTCTGGATCTTGTCGCCGAGGTGCGGCGCGACTGTCAGGTGCCGCTGGTGTTGATGGGGTACTACAACCCGGTGTTTCGCTACGGGATTGAAGCGTTCGCCCGCGATGCGGCCGAGGCCGGAGTGGACGGCGTTCTGCTGGTCGATCTGCCCCCCGAGGAGGCGGGCGAGATCAGCGCTCCGCTACAGGAGGCGGGGATCGCCATGATTACCCTGCTGGCACCGACGACGCCGGCGAGGCGGATGAAACGCCTGGCCGCGGCGGCTGAAGGCTATCTCTATTACGTGTCGATGACGGGGGTCACAGGGAGCGCCCGGATCAGTCCCGATGAGATCCAAGTCGCCGTTGAAGAACTGCAGGCGATGGCGCGGGTGCCGGTCGGTGTCGGGTTCGGCATTACCACCGCTGAGGATGCTGCGGCCGTCGGCCGTTTTGCCGATGCAGTGGTAGTCGGCAGCGCTCTAGTGCGCATTGTTGAAAAATATGGTGGCAGTGAAGAACTGCTGCCCCGCGTTAAGCAGTTCATGTCCGAACTGAAGGCGGGGTTGGCGGACTGTCGATAAAAACGTCGGGGCGAGAGAATTGTCTCGTCCCTGAAGGTGAACCTTAAGCATTCGGTCCGGACAGTGACGTTCGGTCCCCAGCATGCGAGGATAAATACATGGTCTGGTTTAAACGGAAAAAAGCGCCGGTCGCACCGGTTGAAAAAAAGACAGTTCAGATGCCCGAAGGGGTCTGGACCAAGTGCAAAAACTGTCAGGAAATCATCTATGCAAAGGAGATCGAGCGCAACCTCAACGTCTGCCCCAAGTGTGATTATCACTTCAGGGTCAGCGCCCGCGAGCGGATCGATCTGGTGCTCGATGAGGGCAGCTTTGTCGAGATGGACGCTGCGGTCCGTTCGGTGGACTTCCTCGATTTTAAGGACTCCAAGAAATACAAGGACCGGATCAAGGCGGCGGTTAAAAAGGCCGGCGACGGAGATGCGGTGATCTGTGGCAGTGGTCTTCTCGATGGTCTGCCGGTGATGGTTGCGGTGTTCGATTTTTCTTTTATGGGCGGCAGTATGGGCTCGGTGGTCGGCGAAAAGATTACCCGCGCCATCGAAAAAGGACTCGAAGCCAAGGCACCGGTGATTATTTTCTCGTCCTCCGGTGGTGCGCGGATGCAGGAGAGCATCCTTTCGCTGATGCAGATGGCTAAGACCAGTGCCGCTCTCGCCAAGTTGAAGGCTGCCGGCATCCCCTTCGTTTCGGTGCTGACCGATCCGACCACCGGCGGCGTCACCGCCAGTTTCGCCATGCTCGGCGACATCAATATGGCTGAACCTCGGGCGCTGATCGGTTTTGCCGGGCCGCGAGTGATCGAGCAGACCATCCGTCAGACTCTGCCCGAAGGGTTTCAGCGCTCCGAGTATCTTCTCGAGCATGGCATGGTCGACATGATCGTGCCGCGTCAGGAGATGAAAGCCCGCCTGTCACAGGTGTTGCGCATCTTCACCAAAAGTTGAGTTCTGCGATGGGCTACCGCGCCTGCCTCGACGACCTCTACGCGCTGCAGCGCTTCGGCATTAAGCTGGGTCTGGAAAATACCACGCGCCTGCTCGAGCGGCTCGGTTCGCCACAGGATGGATTGCGTATCGTCCACATTGCCGGCACCAACGGCAAGGGGTCGACGGCTGCTGCCCTGACATCCGTGTTGCGTCAGGCCGACCTCCGCGTCGGCCTGTACACCTCTCCCCATCTGCACGATTTCACCGAACGAATTCAGATCGACGGCCGGCCTGTCCCGCAGCAGGAAGTCGTCGATATCATGACAGAGGTGCGTCCTCTGTGCGCCGAGTTGAACGTGACCTTCTTTGAGGCGACGACCGCACTGGCGCTGTGCGCTTTTCGACGGGCGGGCGTCGAATGGGTCGTACTTGAGGTTGGAATGGGCGGGCGTCTCGATGCGACCAACGTGGTGACGCCAGAACTTGCGGTGATCACCCCGATCAGCTTCGACCATGCAGAACACTTGGGTTTCTCGCTCGCGGAGATAGCACAGGAGAAGGCGGGAATCATCAAGCCGGAGGTTCCGGTCCTCAGTGCATATCAGGACCCTAAGGCCGCTGCGGTGCTGAGCGCTCAGGCAGAGCAGCGCCATGCGCCGATTGCTTTTGCTGGCACCGATTTTCGTTGCAGACCCGCCGCTGGTGAGTCGTTCGATTACTGTGGCCTCGACCGCACGCTTGTTGGGCTTCGCGCCGGATTGCCGGGGAGTCATCAGATCGACAATATGGGCCTTGCCCTTGCTGCGGCTGAGTTGCTGATGCGCCAGGGTGTTGTGATTCCTGAACAGGCACTGCGTGACGGTGTGGAGAATACCCGCTGGCCTGGACGACTCGAGTGGATCGAACAACGCAACCGCCGTTTCCTGTTGGACGGGGCCCATAATCCGGCCGGCGCTGAGGTTTTAGCGACGTATCTTGCCGGTTGTGACCCGGCGCGGATTCACTGGGTGGTCGGCTGTAAGGCTGATAAAAACTTCACCGGGATTTTCGACCCACTTCTGCCCCTGATGACCCGGGTATACGCCTGCCATCCCCCTGTCGAGTCGGCAACTGAACCCAATCTGTTATGTGCTTACGCAAATCAGCAGGGTGTCGGCGCCGACGTGTATGATCATGCCACTGATGCTATAACTGCAGCGGTCGCTGCGGCCGCTGACAATGACGTGATTCTGGTCGCCGGTTCCCTGTTTCTGGTCGCTGAAGCCCGTGCTTTACTGTTCGGTAACACCCCCGATAGTCCGCGGGGGACGCAATAATGACCCGTTTCTTCTTCAGTGTTGGGTGTCTGCTCTGTCTGTTGTTTCCGTTTGTTCTGTGGGCCGCTGACCAGTCCGAACTGCCTGATCGCAGCAGTCCGGTTTCCGTTGAAGCTGAGCAGCTTTTTGTCGATGAGGAGACCGGTCATTATCGCGCCAGTGGAGCGGTTTATCTCCACCAGGACGGCACCGTTCTCCACAGTGACGAACTGGTCTGGGATCGCAGCAGTGGCGAGATACAGGCTCAGGGCGCGGTGCGGTTGGAGCGCGCCGGTGAACAGGTTTTTGGGCGCAGTATCCGCTATAATCTCGACACCGACACCGGTTTGATCGAGGACGGCCGTGTCTTTCTGGCGGCTCAGAACCTGACGTTGCGTGGCGCACGTATCGAGAAGACGGGGCAGGACAGTTTCCGGATTATCGATGGTCAATTTACCACCTGCGACGGCGATAATCCGGCCTGGTCGTTCCGGTCGCAGCGCCTTGATGTCACCGTCGGTGGTTACGCGCGTGCCCGTCACGCCCGCTTCTACTTGAGTCGTATCCCGGTTTTCTATCTGCCTTACATGATCTATCCGGCCAAGACCGAGCGGGAATCGGGACTTTTGATCCCCCGCCTCGGTTATTCCGATCAGCGTGGCATGGAATATTCGGGGGCGTACTATCAGGTGATCAGCCGCAATCAGGATGCGACCTACTCCCTCGACTATCTGTCGGAGTTGGGGGTCGGGCAGGGCCTGGAGTACCGTTATCTGTTCGGCCGGGACAATGCCGGGCAGGCTAAAGGGTATTACATCGCCGCTGCTGGGGGCGAAGATCGTCAGGCCGCGTCATGGCGGCATACGGGGACTCTGCCGGGGGATTTTCGTCTCAGCGCGGACACGGAGTATGTCAGCGCCGATGATTACTTCTCCGATTTCGGCGATGAGGCGGACGAGTACAATAAAGACCAGACGGTCTCGACCATCGCCTTGAGTCGCAAGTGGCAGCGGTATAACCTGGTGGGGCAGATCCGTTACAGCGATGATCTGGCGGGCGATGATCCGGACACATTACAGATGTTGCCGCAGCTGTCACTGGATGCTGCACGCCGCCGGATAGGCGGTTCGGTGCTGTTTTCGGCGCTGCGGAGTGATTACACCTATTTCTGGCGTGAAGAAGGGTTGACAGGACAGAGACTTCAACTGCGCCCGTTATTGCTGGCGGAAATCGATCTGTGGCGTGCGGCTACGCTTGTCCCGGAGCTGGGATGGACCGAACGGCACTACTGGCTGGCGGCTGGTGACCGTCATCTGCAGCATGGCCAGTACGATTTTGCCGTGGGCCTCAGTAGTCAGCTCTATCGTACTTACGGCCTGCAGCGCGGCAAACTGCGCCACGCCCTTGAGCCCGAGGTCCGCTATGCATATGTTCCACAGGCCGCTCAGGACGATTTGCCCGAATTCGACAGCGTGGATCGGATCGACGCCGTCAAGCAGATCGACTATGGTCTGTCGCAGACCATTACGGTGCGGAGTGATTCCCCCGATCGTGCGTCCCACTCTACAGAGCTTCTTTGGCTCAGGATCTCACAGGGGTATGATCTGCTGGTGGACGGCACCCCGACAGAGCGTCTGACCCCTTTGCGGGGCCAGCTGACCCTGCTGCCGGACGGTGTCTTCAGCTTTGACGTCGATACGCAGTACGACCTGTCAGCGGAGCAGTTTGTCGACTATCGCGGCCAACTGCAGCTGGCCGATCAGAGCGAAAACAGCCTGGCGGTGCAGTACGTCCGAGACAAGAGCCTCGATGAGGAATCCGACTATGGTCAGTTGGATCTCGCCGCAACCTGGTTGCAGCCGGTTTATCTGCATTATCGGAACCGGTATGATTTCGCAACGTCTGAATTTCTGGAGCAGGTTGTGGATATGGAATATCGTCACCAGTGCTGGAGCCTGCTTCTGTCGCTGCGTGATCGCGAGGATGACCGATCGGTGATGCTGACCTTTGCGTTGGGGGGGATCGGTCCTGTCGGCAGCATCGGTGCTCAGATCGACTCTCAATAAATTCAGGTCTGGTCCGTCTCGGGCCACTGGCAAAAAAGACGGTTGACGGACCACTGTACACATGAGAATTTATCAGTCGGGCGGTGGGGAGCCTTGTTGATATTTCGAGGAGTTTGAAGTGGCCACGAAGGAACCTGTACAGGTCGTCAGACACTTTCCGTTCTGGCTGTTGTTTGTCGTCGCAGTGATTCTGGTGATGGCGCTGCTGGGGGATCGAGGGGTGTTGAGTACGCTTAAGGCTAATCGCCACCGCGCGGAGCTGCAACAGGAGCTTCACGCTTTAGAGGAAGAACGGCAGGCTCTCAGGGAAGAGATCGGTCGATTGCGCGGTGACAGAGAGTATCTCGAACAGTTGGCGCGGAAACGGCTCGGTTTGGTTCGTGAGGGTGAGCTGGTTTATCAGTTTGACGACCGACCGCCTGCAGCGCAGGATTGATCAGGTGGGTGTCGGTTATCGCCTTTTGACATCGATAGCAATACACACAGGGTTGTAGGGTATGATGGTGGAAACAAAGACGCGCTCGCAACGACGAATGGAGCGGAAACAGGCGGTTGTTTTGCTGGTGCTGGTGCTGGTGGTGTCTCTGGCCAGCTTTACTCTCGGCGTGATTGTCGGGCGGCGCGGTGCCGAGCGTGATTTGGCGCAGCGCTATGCTGAACCTAGGCAAATTCTTGTCGCCGAGGTCCCCGCGGCGGTGCCGCCGCCTCAGGACGGAATCCGGCAGAAGATTGAAGAGAGTGAAGAACTGACCTTTTACGACAATCTGTCGCGCGGAGAATCGGCGCCGTTGGGGAGCGGTATTAATCGTCCTCCAGCAGAGGATGTCATCGAAGAGACAGTGTCGACCCCCGCTCCGTCGCAGCCTGAAACGGTGAGCCCGGTAGCTGAGACCATCGCCGACCCGCAGCGGCCCGTGACTGCTAAAAAAACGCCGGTTGCGGCGCCCCCTGTTGAGAAATTGGAACCGCAAACTGTTGAATCCACCAGTTTGCCCGCAGCGGTTCCTGCTGGAACCTATTCGGTGCAGGTCGGTTCTTTTTCGTCCAGGGTCGATGCCGATCGGCTCAAGAAGGATCTCCTCACCAAGGGCTATGCTGTTTTTGTTGCAGAGGCTGACTTGGGAGCCAAGGGTGTGTGGTATCGGGTGCGTCTCGGTCCCTATTCTGATGCCGAAATGGCTAAAAAAGCCTTGCAGATCGCCGACCTGAAGGACAAGATCAAAGGGTTTGTATCGCGCATTTAGGGTGTCTTTGGGGCGGGGTTTGTAGCACCGCCGCTTTGCTCTGTGCCGGCTTTTTGTAGAGATTTTTTTCTTGACATTTAGGGGGCGTGGTAATACCTTCCTGAATCCGTGACGCGGGGTAGAGCAGTCTGGTAGCTCGTCGGGCTCATAACCCGGAGGTCGGAGGTTCAAATCCTTCCCCCGCAACCAAATCAATAACCTTCCGGCTGGAAGGTTTTTATACAATTTGGCGGTGTAGCTCAGTTGGTTAGAGCATGCGGCTCATATCCGCAGTGTCCGGAGTTCGAATCTCTGCACCGCCACCATGTTCAGGCCCTTTCCGTCGTTGCGGGGAGGGCCTTTTCTTTTGTGGAGTACGCATATGGATCGATCCCTGTTGCAGATTGTCACTGACCGCTGTCGGCCTTGTGTCGGGCAGACGCTGCTGGTCGGGGTGTCTGGCGGGGTCGATTCCGTGGTGTTGCTTCATCTCCTGTCCCGGTTGAGGGACGCCTTTCGACTGACTCTCCATGCCGCTCATCTCGATCATTCCATCCGCGAGCAGAGCGGAACCGATGCCGTTTTTGTTGCTGATCTCTGCAAGGCGCTGAACGTTCCTCTCCAGATGGATATCTGTGACATCCCCTCGCGCGCTAAAAAACAGAAGGTCAGTATTGAGATGGCGGCCCGTGACGCCCGGCGAGAATTTCTGATGCGGCAGGCTGCGGACTGTGGTGCAACGCATATTGCTCTGGCTCACCACCGGGATGATCAGGCGGAGACCTTTCTGCTTCGCTTGTTACGGGGCACCGGTCCTGCCGGTCTGGCCGCAATGGCGATGTGTGATGGGCTCTGGTGGCGTCCTCTGTTGGAGTGTGGGCGCGATGTGATCCTTCGTTATGCAGCGGATCATCGCCTGCAGTGGCGTGAGGATGAGAGCAATCAGCAGCTGTGTTACACGAGAAACCGCATCCGCCATCAGTTGCTCCCGCTATTACGACAGTTCAATCCCCGGATCGCCGAACATCTTGCCACGCTCAGCGCTCAGCAGGGGCAGGACGAACAGTTCTGGCAGGCTACGGTGAGCGAGTCGCTTGAAGATGTGATCCTCTCCCGAGATGACGGCATGCGGCTGGATTGTGGTCGGTTGCTGGATCTGCCTCCTGCGCTAAAGATTCGCGTACTGCGCGCTGCGATCGCTGAAATACGCGGTGGTCTGCAGCGAATCACCGCGACCCATCTGCGCTCTGTGGACGATCTGTTGTCCCGGTCGAAAAGCCAGGCAGAAATCGGTCTGCCGGAGATCTGGGTGGCGCGGCGCTATGGCCAACTGTGGTTGCGTCGGAAAAAGCCGGACTGTCCTCCCTTTGAGTTGGCCCTCGATGAGCCCGGTGAGGTGGCGTTGCCGGGAGGGTCCATTTTACGCGCAACTCTGGCGAAACGATCGCGCGGCGAGACCCGCTGCTGTGTCGAATTTGATGCGGATCAGCTCCTCTGGCCGCTGCAGATCCGCAGTTTCCGCGCTGGAGATCGTTTCGGCCCATCGGGTCTCGACGGGACAAAAAAGCTGAAAGATTTTTTCATCGACAACAAACTGGAGCATGAGCACCGCAGGCAGGTCCCGCTGGTGCTGTCGGGGGGGCAGATTCTCTGGGTCGCCGGGGTGCGACGTTCGGCTTTGGCGCCAGCTCTGGAGAGGACCAGATCTATTCTGCGGTTCGAGTTGATTCTCCCTTGAGAACGCTGGCGGTTTATGGTAATTTTTTCAGCTAATTTCAGTACTTTTTGAACCCTTTTTCCGCCGGCAGCCCTGCCGGAACTTCTGTCACAGGGGGTCTTGTGAGTCAATTTCAGAAAAACCTCGCGCTCTGGCTTGTCATTTCACTGCTGATGATCATGCTCTTCAACATGATGTCCCAGCGCGACAGTGACCAGAAACAGATCAATTACACCGAGTTCCTGTCGTCGGTCGAGACCGGTCAGGTCACCGACGTGACGATTCAGGGCAACCAGATCAACGGCGTGTTTACCGATGGTGCCAAGTTTCAGACCACGGCTCCGCCCGACCTTGAACTGATTCCCGACCTCAAAGAGAAGGGAATCACCATCGTTGCTAAGCCTGTGGACGATCAGGGGTTCTGGTTTACCCTGCTGATCTCCTGGGGGCCGATTCTGCTGCTGATCGGCGTCTGGATCTTTTTTATGCGCCAGATGCAGTCGGGTGGTGGCAAGGCGATGAGCTTCGGCAAAAGCAAGGCCAAGCTGCTGACCGATACCCAGGGCCAGGTGACATTCAAGGATGTCGCTGGGGTTGATGAGGCCAAGCAGGAGCTGGAAGAGGTCGTTGAGTTTCTTAAGGATCCGAAGAAATTCACCCGCTTGGGCGGACGGATTCCCAAGGGTGTGCTGCTGGTCGGACCTCCCGGAACCGGTAAAACCCTGCTGGCGCGGGCCATCGCCGGTGAAGCCGGGGTTCCGTTTTTTACCATCTCCGGCTCCGATTTCGTCGAAATGTTTGTCGGTGTCGGTGCCAGCCGGGTGCGTGACCTGTTTGTCCAGGGTAAGAAAAACGCGCCCTGCATCATCTTTATTGATGAGATCGATGCTGTGGGTCGGCATCGTGGTGCCGGGCTCGGGGGCGGTCATGACGAGCGCGAGCAGACCCTGAACCAGTTGCTGGTTGAGATGGACGGCTTCGAGTCGAACGAAGGCGTCATCCTCGTGGCGGCGACAAACCGCCCGGACGTTCTCGATCCCGCACTGCTTCGTCCCGGCCGTTTCGATCGTCAGGTCGTTGTACCCCGCCCTGATGTCAAGGGGCGGACCCGGATCCTCAAGGTCCACGCCCGCAAGGTCCCGTTGGGTGATGGCGTCGATATGGAAGTGGTCGCCAAGGGTACCCCGGGTATGTCGGGTGCTGATCTGGCCAACCTGATCAACGAAGCCGCTCTGTTGGCTGCCCGGGCCAATAAAACCCTGGTCGATATGGATGATATCGACGCCGCAAAAGATAAGGTATTGATGGGTGCTGAGCGCCGTTCGATGGTGATCACCGAAGAGGAGAAGCGGGTGACCGCTTATCACGAGGCGGGCCATGCTCTGATTGCGCTGCTGACACCCGGTTCGGACCCGGTCCATAAGGTGTCGATCATTCCGCGTGGACGCGCCATGGGTGTCACCATGTACCTGCCGGCCGAAGAAAAATACAATGAAACCGCCAAAGGCCTTGAAATCCGAATCCGTGCCCTACTCGGCGGAAGGATCGCTGAGGAACTGACCTTCGATTCGGTAACCACCGGTGCCAGTAATGACCTCGATCGTGTCACCGCGATTGCGCGCAAGATGGTGTGCGAGTGGGGGATGAGTGAAAAGGTCGGACCGTTGACCTTCGGTGAAAAAGAAGGCGGCGAGGTCTTCCTCGGTCGAGATATGGGTCACGTGAAGAATTACAGCGAGGCCATGGCGATCGAAATCGACAACGAAATTCGCCGGATCGTCAAAGAGAACTATGAGATCACCACCAACGTGTTGAAGGAGAACAACGAAAAGTTGGTTGCTCTTTCGGAAGCACTGCTGGAGCGTGAAACCCTGGAGTCCTCGGAAATTACCCGGATCGTTTTCCCTGAGCAGGTGACTGCGGAGCCCCCCACCGAGCCGTCCGCTCAGAAGGAAGAAACGGCGGACGAAGAGGCGTGAGTTTTTCCCGTCCGTTGTGGCTGGAGGGGCGGGAGTGTCGGTTGGATCTGTCCAGACCGCGGATTATGGGGATTCTCAACGTCACCCCCGATTCTTTTTCCGATGGGGGGTGTTTTGTCGACGTTGAACGAGCTGTTGCGCGGGCCCGGCAGATGGAAAACGACGGCGCGGATCTGATCGATATCGGCGGCGAAAGTACTCGCCCGGGGGCCGATGTGGTGTCGGTTCAGCAGGAGATCGATCGTGTCCTGCCGGTGATTGAACGTCTGCGCCGGGAAATGGCGCTGCCTCTGTCGATCGACACGACAAAGAGTGCGGTTGCTGCTGAGGCGCTACGGGCCGGAGCGAACTTCGTAAACGATATCAGTGGGCTGCATTTTGATCCGGATATGACCGGCGTTGTCGCGCAATACAGGGCTGGGGTGTTCTTGATGCATACCCGGGGAACCCCGCGCGAGATGCAGGCCAATCTCGATTATCAGGACCTTTTGTCCGAGGTGTGTGCGTATCTGCAACGCGGGATCGACCTGGCACAGGCAGCGGGGGTTTCCCGTCAGGCACTGGCGGTCGATCCTGGCATCGGCTTTGCCAAGAGCGCTCAGGCCAACCTGGCCCTGCTGGCACATCTGGATCGCTTTCACCAGCTGGGCTGTCCAATCCTGCTGGGAACGTCTCGCAAGAGCTTCATCGGCCAGATCCTCGATCGGCCAGACCCCCGCCAGCGGGTTGCCGGAACCTTGGCGACAGTGGCGCTGGGAGTGGCCAGCGGGGTGCAGATCTTCCGCGTCCATGATGTCGGTGAGGCCCGGGATGCCGCGCTGGTGGCTTGGGCGATCCGTGAAGAGCGTCTGAATTAAGTCCGTTTTTACCTTATGAAATCCCGCCCACGGTAACGTGGACGTTTGATGAGCGGCAATGGAGCCGGCGATGCTTGATGTCCTGACCAACGTACGTATCCTCGATCTCCTCGATATCGGTATCGTTGCATTTATTATCTACCGGATTATCCTGCTGATCAAAGGGACTCGTGCGGTGCAGATGCTGTTGGGGCTGGCCGTTATCCTGATGGTCTATGTCGCCTCGCGGGTCGGTGACCTGCATACCCTCAACTGGTTCCTCAGTAACTTCCTCTCCTCCATTATTCTGGTGATTGTCGTCATTTTCCAGAACGATATCCGCCGCGCCCTGATGCATGTCGGGCGTAACCCCTTTTTCGCCGGTTTGACGCATGTGGAGGAATCGGAGATTATCGACGAACTGGTCAGCGCCGCGCTGTCGATGGCTAAACGCCGGATCGGGGCGCTGATGGTGATCGAGCGCGAAACAGGCCTCAAAGATTTTCTCAACGTGGGTACGCCGATCGATGCCAAAGTGACCAGCGAAATTATCACCTCGATCTTTCTGCCGGATTCCCCCATCCACGACGGTGCGCTGATTCTCCAGCAGGGCCGTTTGAAGCAGGCGGGCTGTTTTCTGCCCCTCAGCGAACGGGTCGACATCAACAAGCAGTTGGGAACCCGTCACCGGGCGGCGATCGGCCTGACAGAGATGGTCGATGCGGTGGTGATTGTCGTCTCGGAGGAGACCGGCAGGATTTCGGTGGTGGTCAACGGTGGAATTACCCGCAAACTCGACGCGGCGAGTCTGAAGAAGGTTCTCAAACGTCTGCTTGAGCCGCGCAGGGCCAAACGGAATAAGGGGTAGATAATGCTGAAGCTCCTGACGGAAAATTGGACCCTGAAACTGACCTCGCTGGTGTTCGCCCTGATTCTGTGGATGTTCATCATGGGCGAACGGCGTCTTGAGGTTGGCTATGCGGTGCCGCTGCACCTGCAGAACGTCCCTGAGCAGCTGATGATCGCCAATGAGGTTCCCAGTCTGGTAGATGTGCGTATCAGCGGACCGCGGACCTTGCTGCTGAAGGTCAATCCCAACGATATGAGCATCGGTGTCGACCTGACCGACCTGAAGCCGGGGTTGACGACCTTTAAACGCCTTGAAGAAAAACTCAACATTCCGAGCGGGTTGCGCGTGACTCGCCTGTCCCCGTCCTATGTCGACATTAAACTCGACCGGATTCGGGAAAAGAGGATTCCGATCAAGGTCGTGCTGGAGGGTGCCCCTCCAGCCGGGTTTCGTCTCGCTGGCCTGACGGCGTCCCCCGAACAGGCGGTGATCGTCGGCGCGGAAAGTGAGCTCAAACGTATTTCGGAAGTGGCAACTGAGCCGGTCGACCTGTCCGGGGTTCAGGAGAGTTTTACCCTGCTGGTCCCTCTGCTTCACGAGGGAACCTACACGCGGATCAAAGATGAACAAACCACGGAAATTCACGTCAACGTAGAAGCCCGAACTGGAAGCCAGCGTGCACCGGCCGGAAATTAAAACAGGAGTCAAACGGTAACATGTCTGATCAAAGAAAACTGTTCGGGACCGACGGGGTCCGGGGTGTGGCCAATATCCCGCCGATGACGACAGAGATGGCCATGCAGCTGGGTCGCGCGGCGGCCCATATTTTTAAGAATGGCAATAAACGCCACCGCCTGGTGATCGGTAAGGACACCCGCCTGTCCGGGTATATGCTCGAGAACGCGCTGGTTGCCGGGATCTGCTCGATGGGTGTCGATGTGCTCCAGGTTGGCCCGCTGCCGACGCCGGGGATCGCTTTTATTACCTCGTCGATGCGAGCCGATGCCGGTGTCGTGATATCCGCCTCTCATAACCCTTATCAGGACAATGGCATCAAGTTCTTTTCGCGGGATGGGTTCAAGTTGCCCGACGAACTGGAGTTGAAGCTGGAACAGCTGGTGCTCTCCAGTGAGATCGATGAGATGCGCCCGATTGCCGATGAGGTCGGTAAGGCGTTCCGTATTGATGACGCGGTGGGTCGTTACGTGGTTTTTCTGAAGAACACCTTTCCCAAAGATCTCGATCTGCAGGGCCTGAAGATTGTTCTCGATTGCGCCAACGGTGCCGCGTATCGGGTTGCTCCGGCGGTTCTGCAGGAGCTCGGCGCTGAGGTTGTGCCCCTCGGCGTCAGTCCAAACGGCACCAATATTAATGCCGGCTGCGGCTCGACCTACCCCGAGGTGATTTCGGCAGCGGTACGTGAACATGGGGCCGATCTCGGGATCGCCCTGGACGGTGACGCCGACCGGGTGATCTTTGTCGATGAAAACGGCGATGAGGTCGACGGCGATCATATTATGGCTATCTGTGCATCGGCGATGATCGACGAAGGCCGCCTGCAGCACAACACCGTGGTGGCCACGGTGATGAGCAATATGGGACTTGAAATTGCCATGAAGAAGATGGGTGGTCATCTGCTGCGCACCGCGGTCGGCGACCGGTATGTTGTCGAGGCGATGCGACAGGGTGGATATTCCCTCGGCGGAGAGCAGTCAGGCCACATGATCTTCCTCGATGACAATACCACCGGCGACGGTGTGCTTTCGGCGCTTCAGGTGCTGGCCATTGTCCAGCGTAGCGGCCGTAAGCTCTCCGATCTGGCCGGGGTTATGACATCGTTACCGCAAGTGCTGGTTAATGTGCGCGTGCGCGAAAAATGTGATCTGCGCGAACACGCTGAGATCAGCAAGGTCATCAGCGCTGTTGAGCAGGACCTGGGTGATACCGGCCGGGTCCTGATCCGTTACTCCGGAACGGAGCCGCTGTTGCGGGTGATGCTCGAAGGGCAGGATCAGGGGCGGATCGAGCAGCAGGCGAATGACATCGCTGACGCGGTCCGGCAATATCTGGGCGAATAGCAATCCCGGGGCGATCGCGAGACGGCCCGAAACATAAAGGTAAGGAGCGTATCTTGGCAAAGCTCGGAGTCAATGTCGATCATATCGCGACAATCCGTCAGGCACGCGGCATAGACGAACCCGATCCGGTGGCGGCTGCGGTGTTGGCTGAACTGGCCGGTGCTGACGGCATTACTGTTCATCTGCGTGAGGATCGTCGGCATATTCAGGACCGGGACGTTGAAATTCTACGGAAAACGGTCAAAACCCGGCTTAACCTGGAGATGGCCCTTACCGACGAGATGGTCGCTATCGCTCTTAAGTTACTTCCGGATTCTGTCACCCTAGTCCCCGAAGGGCGTCACGAACTGACCACCGAAGGTGGGCTCGATGCAATCCAGCTGCGGGCGACCCTCAAGCAGAAGATCGGTCTGATGAAACAGGCTGGAATTGTCGTCAGCCTCTTTGTCGAGCCGGATATCGAGCAGATCAAGGCCAGTCACCGAGTCGGTGCGGATTATATCGAAATCCATACCGGGACGTACTGTGACGCAAAACTGGCGGCGAATCGCAGTGAGCAGCTTCAGCGGATCGAGGTCGCAATCCGGGCGGCCCGCAAGCTCGGTCTCGGGGTGAACGCCGGACACGGTCTGAACTATAAGAATATCGGGCCGGTCGTGGCCCTCGGAGGTATTGAGGAGTATAATATCGGTCACAGTATCGTAGCCAGGGCCTCTCTGGTGGGGATGGAGCGCGCTGTACGTGAGATGCTGGCGTTGCTGGCCGGAGGCTGATCTTGGCTATCGTTGGCCTCGGGGTCGATCTGGTCCGGATCGCCCGTTTTGATGCCTTTGTGACCCGTGGGAAGATGGCGGTCATCCAGCGAATTTTTTCTGATAAAGAGCAGTCCTACTGCCTGACTCAGGCTCAACCGGGTCAGCACTTTGCGGTGCGCTTCGCTGCCAAGGAGGCCTTTCTCAAGGCGCTTGGTACCGGGCTTCGGGATGGGATCAGCTGGCAGGAGATGGTTGTTGAGCGCGACGAACTGGGGTGTCCGTCGCTTCAGGTTACGGGGCATGCCGCACGGGTTCTGGCCAAAAAGGGTGGGCGGAGTATTTACCTGTCGTACAGTCACGATGGTGACTATGGGGTCGCCACGGTTGTCCTGGAGGTTTGAATGAAGCTGATCAGCGCCGGACAGATGCAGAACGCCGATCGATGCGCCATCGACCGTCTGGGAATCCCCGGTGCGGTGCTGATGGAGAACGCCGGTCGTGCTGCTACCGAAGTTATCTCCAGCGACTATCGGCAGCTGTTCCCGGGGCCTGTTCTGGTGCTGGCAGGAAAAGGCAACAACGGCGGCGACGGTTATGTTATTGCGCGCGGCCTTCTTGAGCGGGGCTGGCAAGTCAAAACCCTGGTGCTTGCGGACCATGATGCAATCGTTGGTGACGCAGGATTGATGCTCAGTATCCTGCAGAATATCGAGGCCTCGGCCGATTTTGTCACTGCACCCCAGGAACTGGCTGCCGTCGTGAGCGATTACGCGCCGCGACTGCTGATCGATGCCCTGCTCGGAACCGGACTGACGTCGTCGGTGCACGGCCTCTACGCCGAGGCGATCGATCTGCTGAACGCCTCTGGCGCGCCCGTGGTCGCCGTCGATATCCCGTCGGGAGTCGATGGGTCGACCGGCCGGGTCATGGGTGGCGCGGTCGAGGCAGCGCTGACGGTTACCTTCGACAGCGCAAAGATCGGTCACGTTGTCTGGCCGGGGGGGCGGTACACCGGGCGTTTGTCGGTGGTCGAGATCGGAATCCCGCAGCGTTGCCACGATGAGAACCATCCTCCGTGCCATTTGCTCGACGGTGCTGAAGCTCGCAACCTGCTGCCGGATCGACCAAAAAATGGACACAAAGGACGCTTTGGTCATCTGCTGGTGGTTGCCGGATCGCCAGGGAAAACCGGTGCGGCAGCGCTGGCCGCCGAGGCTGGAATCCGGAGTGGCAGCGGGCTGGTGACTGCGGCCTGCCCGGCAGCGGTTCACGATATTCTTGAGGTCAAATTGACTGAGGCGATGACCCTGCCGCTGGCCGATACCGATGGTTTGCTGAATGAAAACGGTACGGATTTGTTGTTGGAACTGCTCCCCGGATTCCAGTCCCTTGTCCTTGGGCCTGGTTTGGGAGTGGGCAGCGGACTGGGGGGGTGCGTTCGCCGGATTATCGCGAACAGCTCGATCCCGATGGTTGTAGACGCGGATGCCTTGAATGCGCTGGCCGGAGAGACGGATACGCTTCTGCGGATCCGGTGCGACCAGATGGTGTTGACTCCGCATCCGGGGGAGATGGCGCGCCTGACCGGACTGACGATCGCCGAGATCGAAGCTGATCGGTTCCGAGTTGCCCGCGATTTTGCTGTAACGTACGGTGTTGTGTTGATCCTCAAGGGGGCGGCCAGCGTGATTGCCGCACCGGATGGGCGGGTCAATATCAACGGTAGCGGTAATGTTGGCCTCGCCAGCGGGGGCAGCGGAGACGTTCTGGCCGGGCTGATCGGCGGTCTGCTGGCCCAGGGGCTGGATGTTTTTGATGCAGCCAGCCTCGGTTGCTATCTGCACGGTCTGGCCGCTGACCGAATCGCCGCAGGGCAGGGCACCGCGGGGATGAAGGCGGGTGACCTTCTGGCTGAGCTGCCTGCCGCGCGCAGTCAATTATTTCAAGGAGATGAATATGCTTACCGCTAAAGATATTATGACCAGCAACGTGATCAGTGTAACCCTCGACACCGGACTGAAGGAATTGGCCAAGAAGTTTGTCGAGACCGGTGTCAGTTCGATGCCGGTGGTTGATGATCAGGGGGGGCTGCAAGGTGTTGTCAGTGAAACCGACCTGATCGAACAGCAGAAGCCACTCCATATTCCGACGGTGATGGCCCTGTTCGATGGCGTCTTTTATCTCGATAGCGAAAAGAAGTTTCGTGAAGAGGTTGATCGGGTCACAGCGCAGACCGTCGGTGAGATCTGTAGCCGAACCCCTGTAACCTGCTCCCCCGAGGCGACAATTCGTGAAATAGCCGGGCTGATGACGACGCACAAGGCGCACCTGATCCCGGTTCTCGATGGGGATACTCTGGTTGGTGTGGTTGCGCGTCTCGACCTGATCCGTGCTGCAGAGTAGCTGATGATCGAGTGGATTGTGACCACCGGGTCAGAGCGTGAGACGTTGTGTCTGGGTGAGCGGATCGGCCGCGTGGCTGAAGCGTCGACCCTGATCCTTCTGCAGGGCAACCTCGGTGCCGGCAAAACCGTGCTTGCGCGCGGAATCGCCCGCGGCCTCGACGTTCCGGAGTCGACTCCGGTCACCAGCCCGACTTTCACCCTGATGAATCACTATCCCGCCCGGCTTGATCTGTATCATTTCGATCTGTATCGCCTGTCTGATCCTGATGAGCTGATTGAGATCGGCTTTGACGAATTCGCCTATGGTAGCGGCGTCGCTCTGGTCGAATGGCCGGAGCGCCTAGAGGACAGTGGCTTTGACCGGTTGCATGTGGAGTTGGTCCGCCTTTCAGATCTGCAGAGGCAGATCTGCTTCCGTGCCCGTGGTGAACGGTACGAACAGTTCCTTGATCGACTGGCCGCGGCGGGTGATGTCGACCGCTGAGCGTCAGGACAAACCTTTTGACCCTGAAAAAAAATCCTGTTATTAAAGACAGTTCTATCTGAGCTGTAAACACAACAAAACCGAGGAGGAATACGCGGCTATGTCCCTGGTTGTACAAAAATACGGCGGTACATCCGTCGGAACGATAGAGCGGATTCGCAATGTGGCGAACCGGGTGGCAAAAACCTTCGACGCAGGCAATGAAGTGGTTGTTGTTGTCTCTGCCATGTCGGGGGAAACCAACCGCTTGGTCGCGCTTGCCAACGAGATGTGCGAATTCCCCAGCGATCGCGAGTATGACGTTTTGGTGTCGACCGGCGAGCAGGTCACTATCGCGTTGTTGTCGATGTGTCTGCAGTCGATGGGGTATGCCGCCAAAAGCTATCTGGGATCTCAGATTCCGATGGTGACCGATAACTCCCACGCCAAAGCGCGGATCAAGCATATCGAAGATAAGAATATTCGCGCCGATCTGAAAAAGGGCTCGATCGTGATCGTCGCCGGTTTTCAAGGGATCGATGACGACGGCAATGTGACGACTCTGGGGCGGGGTGGTTCGGATACCTCGGCGGTAGCGGTAGCCGCCGCGCTGAAGGCCGATGTCTGTGAAATCTACACAGATGTGGACGGGGTCTATACCACCGACCCACGGATGGTCCCCGAGGCGCGTAAAATCGAAAAGATTTCGTACGAGGAGATGCTCGAAATGGCGTCTCTTGGGGCCAAGGTCTTACAGATCCGTAGCGTTGAGTTCGCTAAGAAATACGGCGTGGTGGTCCATGTCCGTTCCAGCTTTGACGATAAACCGGGAACCCTGGTTATGAAGGAGGATGATGAGATGGAAACCGTATTGGTTTCGGGAATTGCGTTCAACAAGGACGAAACAAAGATCAGTATCTTCGGTGTGCCCGATAATCCCGGGGTTGCCGCGCAGATTTTCAGCCCGCTGTCCGAAGCGAATATCACCGTTGACATGATCATTCAGAATGTCTCCAGCGACGGTGCCACAGACCTGACTTTCACCGTCCCCAAGGCCGATTACAAAAAGGCCCTGCAGATCGTTGAAGAGGTGGCCACCGGTATCGGCGCCCGCGGTGTTCGCAGTGATGAGGCGATCGCCAAGGTGTCGATCATCGGTGTCGGGATGCGCTCTCATTCGGGTATCGCCAGCCAGATGTTCCAAACCCTGGCTAAAGAAGGGGTCAACATTCAGATGATCTCTACCAGTGAAATTAAGGTTTCCTGTGTGATCGACGCCAAATATACAGAACTGGCGGTGCGGGTACTGCATGAAGCGTTCGGTCTTGACCGCTGCGCCGAAGAAGAGAGCTGCTAAGTTCAGAACCGAAGGGTAGGCGACGATGAGCCAGATTCGACTGTACGATACGACGTTAAGGGACGGAACCCAGGCTGAAGATATTTCCTTTCTTGTCCAGGATAAGGTGCGCATTGCCATGCGCCTTGACGAGTTGGGTATCGATTATATCGAGGGGGGGTGGCCCGGATCGAATCCCAAGGATATCGCTTTTTTTCAGGAAATAAAAAACGAGCGCCTCAATCACGCCAAGATTGCTGCCTTTGGATCGACCCGTCGTGCCAAGTCGACTCCTGAACAGGACGACAATATTCAGACCCTGATTCAGTCGGAATCGGACGTCGTCACCATCTTTGGTAAGACGTGGGACTTTCATGTTCGCGAAGCGCTCCGCATCAGTCTCGAAGAGAACCTGGAGCTGATTCACGACTCGCTGGCGTATCTCAAGGCCCGGGTCGGAGAGGTGATCTACGATGCTGAGCATTTCTTCGATGGCTACCGCGCCAATCCCGAATACGCCATAAAGACCCTGCAGGCCGCGGCACAGGCCGATGTCGACTGTATCGTGCTGTGTGATACTAACGGTGGAAATCTGCCCGGAAAGATTGCGGAAATTATCGGTGAGGTAAAGGGGCACATCAGTACTCCGCTCGGAATTCATGCCCACAACGACAGTGATTGCGCCGTTGCCAATTCCTTGACGGCGGTGGAGTGCGGCGCGGTCCATGTACAAGGTACGATCAACGGTTTCGGTGAGCGCTGTGGCAACGCCAACCTCTGCTCGATTATTCCGGCGTTGAAGCTGAAGATGGAGAAGGAGTGCATCTCCGACGAAGGACTCAAGACGTTGCGCAGTCTGTCGCGTTACGTCTATGAGGTTGCGAATCTCATCCCCAACAAGCATCAGCCCTATGTCGGCAATTCTGCGTTTGCCCACAAAGGCGGCGTCCACGTCTCGGCGATTCAGCGTCACCCCGAAACCTACGAGCATCTGCGCCCTGAGACGGTGGGCAACACGACGCGGGTTCTGGTGTCTGACCTGTCCGGTCGCTCCAATATTCTGGTGAAGGCCGAAGAGTGTGGCATCAAGCTCGACAGCAAAGATCCCGTGACCCTCGAGATCCTCGAAGAAATCAAGGAACTCGAGAACAAGGGGTATCAGTTCGAGGGAGCTGAAGCCTCTTTCGAACTGCTGATGCGGCGTGCTATGGGTGAAATGAAGCACTTCTTTTCGGTGGTCGCCTTCCGCGTGATCGATACCCTGCGTTCGGGGGATCAGGTGCCAGTTTCCGAGGCTACGGTTAAAGTCAAGGTCGGCGGACGGATTGAGCATGTCGCCGCTGATGGCCACGGTCCGGTCGATGCCCTCGACAAAGCTTTGCGTAAGGCGATGATCAGTTTTTATCCGCAGATCAGTGAAATGCGCCTGTTCGATTACAAGGTTCGCGTTCTTCCTGCCGGCAAGGGGACAGAGTCGTTCACTCGCGTGCTGGTTGAGTCGGGGGATCAGATCGGTCGCTGGGGGACAGTCGGGGTCAGCGAGAACATCATCGATGCCTCGTACCGGGCACTGATCGACGCCTTTCAGTACAAGCTGTTTAAGGACGAATCACAGAAAGGGTAGGCTGTATGAGGGGCGAACACGGAATGCTGCTGTGTGTCGTGTTGCTCCTCTGTAGCCTGTTGTATGATATCGGGCGGCACGTTCTGGTCAATCAGGACGTGCCGCCCTTTTTGTTGGAAGATCATCCTGCGATGCAGATTGCTGTCGATGATGTGCAGGGCGCGTCAAAAATATATCAGTTTAAGCGGATGCCATCGGTTCGAGGTGTCATGAATTTGACGGATTGTGCGGGGCCGATGAATGTCATACCAATGGAGACGATTCAAGACCCCGTCAAGAGCGGAGAGCGGTTCAGTTGTGCCCCTGATGACGCGGGAAATCAGACTTTTTATCGTGACTGGATGCCTGCCCCTCAGCGTATTGCCTTGGGGATTCCCCTTCATCCGGATCGGATGTCAGTCGCAGATTGGGACGCGCTTCCTGGGGTTGGGGTTGCTCTGGCTGCAAGGATTGTGGCTGATCGTCAAAAAAATGGCGATTTTGGCCGATATCAGACATTAAAGCGCATCAGCGGTGTTGGGAATGGGCGTCTGGCTCGGTGGGAACGTTTTTTTTAGGTATGCAACCTGCTGAAATAGAAGGGTTTAGGCAGTGGATTGCAATTTTCATTAACGAAGTGGGCTCTTCTGGAACGGCTTGTGCTATTGGAATATATCACCTTTAGGTAGATGCCACGTTTCGCCTTTTGTTCTGACATTGATTCTGAATGGAGGTAAGCATGAAGTGTCCCAAGTGTAAAGGTCGCATGTATTCTGAGAAGTACTATGTATTCGTACGCACGTATGATGCCTGGAAGTGTTCCTCCTGTGGTGAGGTGCTCGACTCGACAATTCTGGCCAACAGGGCCCGCAGCACAGTCGGCCTGGTCGCTTAGCCCCAATTTTTGATTGTCTGCTGTTCCTCTGAAAGGCCGGGATTTCCCGGCTTTTCTCTTTTTTGCCTTTAGTGTTGATTTCCCCTTGAACATTTTACCTGCTGGACGTATAAGTTTGTCGGATGTCGACATTCGACAAACGAGAGGAGCGTCTTTATGTTCAAGAGTGAGTATGAGGTTCACCTAAATCTGAATGTTCGCGGGTTGCCCCTGTCTGCAACTCTGGATATCAACGAGCAGAGCGCCCGGCTTCAGCAGGAAGGTCGCCAGATCTATCGGCTAGGTCTCGGGCAGTCTCCTTTCCCCGTTCCTGAAGGGGTCGTCAGGGCGCTGCAGGAAAATGCGTTTCAGAAGGACTATCTTCCGGTCAAGGGGCTGCCGGCTTTGCGCGACGCTGTGGCCAGCTACTATCAACGAACCCAAGGGGTAAACTTCAACGGAGGCGATATCCTTATTGGCCCCGGATCGAAGGAGCTGATGTTTCTTCTGCAGATTGCCTATTACGGTGAGCTGGCCATTCCCACGCCGAGTTGGGTTTCGTATGCTCCCCAGGCGCATATCGCCGGGCGCCCAGTGCGCTGGCTGCAAACCCGGCAGCAGAACCGGTGGTTATTGATGCCGGACGAACTCGAGCATCTGGGGCGGATCGACCCAACCAAGCCCCGTATCGTTATCCTCAACTACCCGAATAATCCAACGGGGTGCAGTTATACCTCCGAGCAGCTTCGTGAACTCGCCGATGTTGCACGACGCTATAAGATGATTGTTCTTTCTGATGAGATTTATGGGGAGCTGGCATTCGCCGGAGATCATCAGTCGATCGCGCGCTACTATCCTGAAGGGACCATTGTTGCCAGCGGTCTCAGCAAGTGGGCTGGTGCTGGGGGATGGAGGCTGGGGACTTTTGCCTTCCCGGAGCCGCTGCGGTGGTTGCTCGATGCCATGGCGGTTGTGGCCAGCGAAACCTTTACCGCAACCAGCGCTCCGATACAGTATGCCGCTGTTGAGGCCTTCCGCGGGAGCGATGATTTAGAGCGGTATCTGGACAATTCGCGGCGAATTCTCAGCCGATTGTCGTCATGGATTTGGCGTCAGTTTTGCGCGGCGGGGATCAGGGTTGCCAGGCCGGATGGGGCGTTCTATATGTTCCCCGATTTCGAATCAGAGCGGGATCGCCTGCGGCAGCGGGGAATCGTCAACAGTACAGATCTGTGCCGGCGGTTGTTGGATGAAACGGGTGTTGCGGTGTTGCCGGGAGTCTGCTTTGGGCGGCCCGCCACCGAGTTAACGGTTCGCCTGGCGTTTGTTGATTTCGACGGAGGGACCGCTCTTAAGGCCGTAGTAGACAGGGCAGAAGAAGTGGTCTCCGATGCCTTTTTGTACGAACAGTGTGGGCGAGTGACGACAGCGATCGAACGGATGGTGGCCTGGGTAAAACAGCCCGGTTAGATCTCTGCTTCAGGCGCCGATTTTATCCGTTGTGGGCCGTTGGCGCCTTTTTTTTGACGCCGAGGAGAAACTTAAAGATACCGAGCATGGCCATGGCGACAAAGAAAAACCCTCTGATTTTTTCCGGTTCTTTACCTTCGCTGACAAACACCACTTTGTCGGAGACGGGGATGTTCATCTCCTTGAGAAGTTTCTCCAGTTTGTTCTTGTTGGAGTCTGCGATCAGGTTGCTGACGGTCATTCCGGTGATGTTGCGCTGGCCGAAGAACAACTCTTTGTTTTGTTCGATAAACCGGGCGCGGGCTTCATCGGTATCGAGTTTGAAATAGTAGGTCTTCAGGGCGGAAACGATCCGGGGATTGCGGGTTTCGTACCAGACCAGAAGCTCTTCGGCGGTGCGGGTTGTTTTTAAGGGAACCAGAAACGCATCGATCTCCATGGTGCCGCTCATGTTGATCGCCTGCAGGAGATCCTGATACCCGCCGGTAATCTGCAGCCATTCCTGAGAAATGTCCTGAGCTGCTACCTGATTGATCGTGGCCACTCCTGGTGTCTGATTTCTCAGGTAAACGGAGACATCATTGTAGCCCAGCCAGCCGAGCAGCAGGCAGACGACCAGCAGGGTTATGCGAAAGCGTTTCATCGTTTCTCTCGTCCTTTGAAAAAGAGGGGCCGCCCGAAATGGGGCGGCCCGAAGTATTGCAGAACATGCTTTTTCAAACAAGCCTTATCATGCGCCGGCGGTTTCGCTGGCCACGATCGGAACGTCTTTCTGGGTCATCAGCGAGACAACTACCAGGGCGAGAATCGACGCCGGAATCGAAATCAAAGCCGGGCTGTTGAAGCTGATCGGGGCGTCCTGAGGCAGCAGGCCGTAGCGGACCCACATGTCAGGAGAGATCAGGATCAGGCCCAAAGAGCTGACCAGTCCGACCATGATCGAAGCGGCAACACCTTTGCCGGTGGTCTTTTTCCAGAACAGCAGCATCAGGATCGCTGGCAGGTTGGCAGAAGCGGCGACTGCGAAAGCCCAGCCGACCAGGAAGGAGACGTTCATCCCTTCGAAGACGATTCCCAGATAGATGGCGATACATCCGACCACGACGGCAGCAATTTTACCGGCGCGGACTTTGGCGGCATCGGTCATGTTCATGCCAAGGAAGTTGTCCATCAGGTCATGAGCGACCGCACCCGATGCAGCGACGATCAGGCCCGAAACGGTACCGAGGACAGTGGCAAACGCCAGCGACGAGATGACTGCAAAGAGGATAACCCCGAATGATAGGGCCAGCAGCGGTGCCGACATGTTGTTGTCGGTCAGATTGATAACGCCGTTGGTCATCGCGCCCATACCGAGGAACAGGGTGAGGACGTAGAAGAAGCCGATTGCGGCGATCGCGACAATGGTCGATTTACGCGCGGCTGCTTGGCTCGGAACGGTGTAGTAGCGGATCAGGATGTGGGGCAGCGCCGCAGTACCGCAGAACAGTGCCAGCATCAGTGAAACAAAGTTGAAGGTTTGAGTCGGTGTGGCATTGTCGACCTTGAACTTCAGGCCGGGGCGAAGAACGCGAGAACCGGGGGTCGGCTTCTGATAGTAGATGGTCAGTTTGTTGGCACCATCAGCGATATATTTTTTGCCCCACAAAACAATCGTAGAGTCCTTGAGTGCTGATAGGTAGGCCAGTGGACCAACCGCACCCGTTGCAGCGACTTCCTGTCCGTCCATCTTCAGTTCTTTGATATGTCCAACCGGGAAGAAGGCGCCGTCTTCTTTCTGTGCCCCGTTATAGAGCTTTGTGCCGTCCGCCATATTGGTGACGTAGAGGGTCTCTTCGAGGGCGTAGCCACCGTTCGCTTCGTTGAGCTGCCAGATCGACTCTTTGCCGTCTTTGGCTAGCTTGACGAATCCAGCTTCACCGTAAACCGAGTCGAGACCAGCTACGATGCTGTAGCTGGGGTCGCTCAGCTCGAGAGATGCGCTGGCGGTCATCGACTTGAAGTCGTGGTAAGGCTGTCCATTGTTTTCAGGAGTGGTTGTCAGGCCTTTAGAGAGAACAGCGATAACCACAACTGTCGACATGATCAGCAGCAGCGCACCTTTAAAGAACTGAACGTAGGTGGTTGATGCCATGCCAGCGGTGGCGACGATAATGGTGACGACGATACCGACGATACAGACACCGACCCAGTGAGGCAGGCCGAGCAGCGGCTGGACCAGAACGCCAGCGCCTACCATCTGCGGGATCAGGTAGAAGACTGAAACCAGCAGGGTCGAAATCGCAGCCGTGAGCTGGATTGCTTTTGAGTTGAATTTGGAGTCGAGGGCATCGGTAAAGGTGTATTTACCGAGGCGCTTCATCGGCTCAGCGACAAGGAACAGGGCGACAACCCAGCCTGCCAGGTAGCCGATGGAGTACATCCAGCCATCGTAACCAGCGGTTGCGATCATGCCGCAGATGCCGAGGAAAGACGCTGCAGACAGGTAGTCGCCAGCAAAGGCAACACCGTTGGTGAACCAGTGGATGTTACCGCCAGCCGCGTAGTAGCCCTCTGCAGAACTGGTACGGCGCGCCAGGTAGAAGGAGAGTCCCAGAACAAAGCAGACAAAGGTGACGAACAGGGCGATAGCTAATGGAGATTGTGTATATACCATGGTGTCGTTCTCCCTTAACTATTCAGTTGTTCCTCTGCTTTAGTGCAGAGGTGGTTGTAGATGACAGCCTGAACCAGAGCCAAGGCGATGAGTCCAAAGCCCCACATAACAGCTGCGGTCTGGCCCATAACGATCGATTCCATGGCTTTGGGGTTTGTTGCGTTGATTACAACGAAGATGGCGTAAACGATGGTGTAGGCGATAAACATCCCGACACCCAGCTTGGTTTTGTAGGCGGACGCGTTGTCCTTACCTAACTTGACTGCGGGTCCATGTCCCATAGTGATAACTCCTCTCAAACAGTGCCCGTGGGAGCCAATCCGGCTCCATCACGAAAAACAAAGAAAAACCTGCTCCTAATAGCAGATAGCCGACAATAGAACGCGCTATATGGTTGAAAATACAAGATATTTGGCGGTATCTTCTGTGAAATTATGCGCGATATTGTGTTTTAAGGTTCGCGCTATAATACGATGTTTTAAAATCATGTCAACGAAAAACTTATCTGAATGTGTTTGTTCCAGGGAGAGGATGTAATCGGAGAAGCCCCCAGTAATATAGGTAATTGTGGAAGATCAGTAACTTGAGAGAGGTTTAAAATGCTGTTTGAGATTAGAGGTAAAACAGTACATATATGTAAAATCGAATTATTTGATGATTATGGCGGGGAGCGTTACAGCGACTCGGGGGTAAAGCAGACGATATCATCGATACAGGTTGTATCTGTCAGGAGCATGATCAGTCGATCCAGTCCTAGGGCGATCCCTGCAGCAGCAGTGAGATTTTTCAGATCATCCAGAAAGGCTTCAGGCATGGGACCATCGGTTTTTCCGGCACGCGTTCTGGCACCTCGATCCGCTTCAAAACGCTGGCGCTGCTCGTCTGGGTCCGTTAGTTCGGAGAAGGCGTTGGCCAGTTCGAGGCCGGCGATATAGAGTTCAAAGCGTTCGGCCAGGTGGGGCTGATCCGGTTTTTTCCGGGCCAGAGCAGCCAGTTCGGCAGGGTAGTCGTAGAGGATGGTTGGGCGGTTCAGCCCTAGTTGTGGTTCGATGGCGCAGACCATCAGTTCGTCAAATAGATCGTTTTTGAGAGCGGTTTCAGCGGAGCAGTCGGTGTAGCGCAGAAAGGCGTCCGCGACGCTGAGGCGTTCACACCCATGGGCGAGATCGATCCTGTGCTGTTGGTAGCTGAGCACACCGGATGGGATCAGCTTGTGGAGCAGCTGTTCGCAGTCCTCCATCAGT
Organism: Desulfuromonas sp.; assembly: GCA_002868865.1. Taxonomy (GTDB): domain Bacteria; phylum Desulfobacterota; class Desulfuromonadia; order Desulfuromonadales; family Geopsychrobacteraceae; genus BM509. Next base: position 35,239 of record PKUC01000043.1, read on the forward strand.
GCCAGATAGCAGGCATTGGGACGGTACCATTCGATCATGCTGAATTCGGGGAGATGCTTTGAGCCCCGTTCGTGATTCCGCCAGCAGCGACAGATCTGGAAGATCTTCCCGTAACCGGCAGCCAGGAGTCGTTTCATTGCCAGCTCAGGAGAGGTCTGTAGTTGCCAGCCGTCGCTGTTGATCGGGTCGATATGGACTTCGGGTGCGTTGCCGGGGATGCGCTGTGGTGTTTCGACTTCCAGAAACCCCTGCGCAATAAAGAAAGCCCGGACCTTCTGAATGATCCGGGCTCTGTCGCTCAGGCGTTGTCTCTTTGTGGCAAGAGACTTGGTCATGCTACTCTTTGACTCGGGTTGCATATTCGCCGGTGCGGGTATCGATCTGGATGAGGGTCCCCTCTTCGACGAAGGAGGGCACCTGCAGGGTGTAGCCGGTCTCGACCGTGGCCGGTTTATTGTTTCCTGCGGCGGTGTCGCCCTTGACCCAGGGATCGGACTGGGTGACACGCAGGTTGACGAAGTTCGGCAGGGTGATACCGATACCCATGCCGTCAAACAGCAGGATCTTGACCTCCATATTGTCGACCAGAAAATACCGGTCGTCAGCCAGGGTCTCTTCGCTCAGTGCTGTCTGCTCATAGGTCTGGGTGTCCATAAAGACGTAGCCGGTCTCATCCTGATAGAGGAACTGCATATCCCGTTCGTCCAGGCTGGCCGGGGTGAAGCTCTCGCCGGAGCGGTAGGTGCGGTCGAACAGGGCACCGGTCACCATGTTGCGGAGCTTGCAGCGGTAGAGAGCCTGTCCTTTACCGGGCTTGCTGAAGTCGAATTGGGCAATAACGTGAGGTTCGCCATCGATGAGAATCTTAAGCCCCTTTTTGAGGTCTGA
>PKUC01000038.1 GCA_002868865.1 Desulfuromonas sp.
AGGAGAATTTGTCGCCGGCGTATACAACCCGGTGGAAGGATTTGCCAGTGGTGAGATAGAAAACTGGCAAAGTGACCATAGCTTCAGGAAGCTATGGCCGAGATCAGCGAGTACATCGAAGTGCTCTACAACCGGCAGCGACGACATGCCAGCTTGGGCAATATCTCCCCGACGGCATAGTGGAAGAAATTCATCAGGCGGCAAGGGACTGCCTGACCATAACATGGTGTCCACTATTGCGGACCGACCTCGCTCGGGTTTCGTACACATCATCCGGATCTTCATCCCCGCGCATAATATCAGCCGGAAGTAAGTTGTTCTGCGTCATGAACCAATCCTTGCATGTGACCACGGAATTGCGTTTGACAAGGATTGACAGACCCTTGATTGATGGTACATTTAGACCTCTCTTCATAAATTCTCTCAACAACCACAGCACGTTCAACATCCATCAAATATTAGACTGCGGGCACGTCATTTAGAGAGTTTTCACTGCGACAATGTGGAATAATGCTGTTCTGAGATCGATCGGGGAGAAGAAGAGCAAATAGGCCAAGAGTTAATAACGTCGACAGGAAAATGAGTGATGGGAAAACAACAAAAAAAAACCCGCAGCACACCCAATAAAACGAAACAGACTGCGCAATCCGCTAGGCCCAGTACTGATGCGAGCCAACAGAACTTTCCTGTCGTCGGCATCGGTGCATCTGCTGGTGGACTTGAAGCACTGGAAATTTTCTTTGAGCAGGTGCCTCCGGCCAGCGGGGTGGCGTTTGTGATTGTTCAGCACCTCGATCCCACCCACAAAGGAATCATGGTCGAACTGCTGCAACACAAAACCGACATGCCGGTCATGCAAATCAAAGACCGAACCAAGGTCCAGCCGAATCACATTTATGTCATCCCCCCCAATCATGACCTGTCCATTCTTCACGGAACATTGCATCTTCTCGACCCGACAGCGCCCCGTGGACTGAGGTTGCCCATCGATTTTTTTCTTCACTCCCTGGCCACCGACCAGCAAGAACAGGCTATTGCCGTCATCCTGTCGGGCATGGGCTCGGATGGCACCCTGGCGCTGCGCTCAATCAAGGAAAAAGGCGGCGGGATTTTCGTTCAGGACCCGTCCTCCGCCAAGTTTGACGGCATGCCCCGCAGTGCCATCGACCAGGGATTGGTCGATGTGATTGCTCCGGCCGAGGAACTACCCGGCAGAATCATGACCTATCTTCAACATGTGTCGCATGCTTCCGACCCGTCCGAGGTGGACCGTCAGGATAAAAACCAAAGCGGCCTGGAGAAGGTTGTTCTTATTTTGCGCACCCAGACCGGCCACGATTTTTCACTCTACAAAAAGAACACCCTGTACCGGCGTATCGAGCGGCGCATGGGTCTGCACCAACTGTCCAAGATTGCCGACTACGTCCGTTACCTGCGAGAAAACCCTCAGGAATCGACCCTGCTCTTTAAGGAATTGTTGATTGGCGTCACCAGTTTTTTCCGTGATCCAGCCGTCTGGGAACAGCTGAAAAGCGAAATCATTCCAGAGCTGCTGGCCGACCAACCCTCGGGCAGGGAGTTCCGGGCCTGGATTCCTGGTTGCTCGACCGGAGAGGAGGCCTACACACTGGCCATACTCTTCCAGGAGGCGCTGGACAAAGCAAAACCGCCGGTTCGGCACTCGCTCCAGATCTTTGCGACCGATTTAGATACAGAGGCGATCGATCAGGCCCGAATCGGAGTTTATCAGGAAAACATTCTTGCCAATGTCACCGAGGATCGTTTGCGCCGTTTTTTTGTGCAGGAGGAGCGTGGCTACCGGGTGTGCAAAGAAATCCGCGAGATGGTCATCTTTGCGCCGCAGAATCTGGTGATGGACCCGCCTTTCACCAAACTTGACCTGCTGAGCTGCCGAAATCTGCTGATCTATCTGGAACCAGCCCTGCAAAAGAAAATTCTGACCCTTTTTCACTACAGCCTCAATCCCAATGGGGTACTGATCTTGGGCAGTGCGGAAACCGCCGGCCAATCGACGCATCTTTTTGCCCCCCTCCCCGGCAAAACAAGAATCTATCGACGGCAGCAGACCCCTCAAAAAACCGATCTGGCCGAATTCCCCACGGCCTATTCCCATACCAGAATCGACCAGGCCACAGGGACGACTTTAACGCCCGAACCACTGCAAGCTGCCCCCAACCTGCAGGAATTGACCGACTCACTGCTCCTGCGGCACCATACCCCGGCGGCAGTGCTGACAACCAGCAAGGGAGACCTCCTCTACATCTCAGGGAAAACCGGAAAATATCTGGAACCTGCAATGGGCAAGGCCAACCTGAATCTGTTTGCCATGGCCCGCGAAGGGTTGAGTGCCCCCTTGCACGAAGCCTTTAACAGTTCTCTTCACCAGAAAAAGTCCATTACTCTGGCAGGCATAAAGGTGGGAACTAACGGCGGAACTCAACTCGCTGACATCACTGTTCAGCCTGTCAACGATCCAGAAGCTCTGCGCGGGTCGGTGCTGGTTGTCTTTACCGACCGTGGCGCTCCTTCCATTAAGAAAACATCCAGAAAAACCAAACTGTCAGCCGATGATGAACGCTTGACCGCGCTTTCATTGGACCTTCAGCAGTCCCGCGAAGAGCTCCAGACAACCCGCGAAGAGATGCAGTCCTCGCAGGAGGAGCTCAAGTCTGCCAATGAAGAATTGCAGTCCACCAATGAAGAGCTTCAGAGTACCAACGAGGAGCTGACGACTTCCAAAGAAGAAATGCAGTCGATGAACGAAGAGCTGCAGACGGTGAATCATGAGCTGCAGGCCAAAGTGGATGAACTGTCGCTGGTCAGCGATGACATGAAAAATCTGCTCAACAGCATCGAAATCGCCACTCTGTTTTTAGACAACGACCTCAAAGTCCGGCGTTTTACAACTCAGGTGACCAGCATCTTCAAACTGATCCCCGGGGATGCGGGCCGCCCCATCACCGATATCGTCAACACATTGGACTATCCCCAGCTGATCGAACATTCACGGGAAGTGTTGCGATCACTGGTCCCCATTGAGACCCATGTTGCGGCCAACGACGATCAGTGGTTTGCCATACGCATCATGCCTTACCGGACCCAGGACAACCGCATTGATGGCGTGGTCATCACCTTTCTCGACATTACCGAAAGCCAGGGGCAGAAAAAGTTGCTGACTGAGGCCTTGTCGGCCTTGATGAGTCGAGTCGACATCCAATCCGAAAAGCTGAACAGGGCACAGATATTGGAAGCGGCTGCAGAAAAAGCACAAGCTGTCCTGGAGCAACTTTTACAGAAAAAAAATCTGGAACTTAAGAGGGTTAAAAGCAAGTAGAATAGTCGTACAGGGAGGTCAAATGAAACCGACCAAAACGGACAATGCCGACAGTCTGCGGCGCCGTGCTGAAGACCGCTTGCAGAAGCAGAAAACGCCCGATGACTCTTCGCGTTCAGCGGATCAAACAGAACGTCTGCTTCATGAGTTGCAGGTTCACCAGATCGAACTCGAGATGCAAAACGAGGAGCTGCAATCCTCTCGTGCAAAGGTCGAAGGGTTACTAAAGCGCTACACAGACCTCTACGATTTTGCTCCGGTTGGTTATTTCACCCTGCAACAAAATGGCACCATCTCCGAAACAAATTTGGCGGGGGCAAAATTATTGTGCGTCGATCGGGCAAAACTACCCGGGTGTCGCTTTGAAACGTTTGTGACGGAGCCTGACCAACCCGTTTTGGCCAACTTACTGCGCACGGTATTTGAGTCATCCTCTTCCCATACCTGCCAAGTCACTCTGGCAACAACCGACCAGATATCACGAACGGTACAGATCGAAGCGACCCAATCCACTGAGAAGCACTGTCGTGCAATTGTGACGGACATCACTGCTGAAAAAGCTGCGAAGAATGCCTTAGTCGAAATTGACCAAGCGAGAAACGATTTTATCTCGATGGCCGCTCATGAGTTACGCACCCCGCTCACCGCCATACTAGGGTTCACCGAGGTTCTTCTCGACCCGGAGATATCGGGCAAATTCGCAAATGAAAGGAAGCAACAGTTCCTCAAGGAAATCGCTTCGGGAGGGCATGCCCTAGGCCGCATTATTGATGAACTTCTGGTTGTCAGCCACATCAAACATGGTCGGGAAATCGTCCTAGAACGGGCTGAATGTGATTTCGGAAAGGTCCTGGCCGAAATCGTCGCATCCTACCAACTCAGCACCCCCAGTCACATCTTCAAACTCGACCTCTCGGAATCCTCCGACATGACAATCATGATAGACCGCCATCGTATCACTCAGGTTATCGAAAACCTTCTGAGTAATGCGGTGAAATACTCCCCTCGCGGCAGCATGATACTTGTCGAGGCATCGTCATGTCACGATAGCTGTGAGGTCCAAATCAAAGACCACGGAATCGGCATGACGCCAGAACAGATCGAAAAAATATATGAAAAATTTTACCGGGCAGATTCGTCCAATTCAGCGGTCAGTGGTCTCGGTCTAGGGATGAATATTGCCAGAAAGATCATATGGGCCCACGGCGGCAGAATACATGTTGATAGCGCCAAGGGAGAAGGAACAACTGTCGTGTTTTCCCTTCCCCGCTCCGAGACTGCCTTTAACCCAATGGAATGATATGATAATGCACGGCAAAATAGTGGCAGGCGCTTCCCGCCAGAACAAAAAGATGCCAGATCGCGTGATGAAAAAGCAGCCGCTTCCAGGCGTAAAATATTAGACCAAAGCTGTAAAAAAGCCCCCCCGCCAACAAAAGCTGCAACCCTGCCACAGGAATCAATTCGACCGCAGGCTTGTGGGCAAAGACGATCAACCAGCCCATGAACAAGTAGATCAGTGGTCCCAGCAGCTTGAATCGGTGGACATAGAATATCTTTAAAACCACGCCCAGAACGGCCATCCCCCACACGGTTGCAAACAATGTCCACCCCCAGTTGCCACGCAGGAAAACCAGCGTAAACGGAGTGTAGGTCCCGGCGATGAGGAGATAAATTGTCGCATGGTCAAGAATTTTAAAAATCCTCCCCCAACGCTCATGGAATTTAAAGATATGATAGAGGGTGAACACTGCGTAGGAGAGGACCAGACTGCATCCATAGACACTGAAGGTCACAACATGCAGGCTCTCCCCGTTACGGCCAGCCTGAACGATTAAAGCAACCAGCCCGGGGATGCTCAGAACAAGGCCGATGGCAGGAGTGATGATGTTGGCGATTTGGGTCGATCTGTAATCGTGCTGATCCATGGCTTTGCCTATTTGTCGCACCAACTGGTCCCTCAAGCGTTGCTCATAATTGTATCAGAAGAACCAAGTAGAAATTGATGACGTTCCCCCCTAAACCTTGTTTGTGGTCGCATAAAAACGTGATAGACCTGAGCAATAAAGAGACCCTGCACACCTCGCGCAACACATACAGCAAAAAACCTTCTTCCCCTGCAGGAAAGCCCCCTATGTCTGAGCTATTCGGTTTTGATGCATTTTCACCTAAAGAGATTGCTGCACGCGTTGAGTCTGTCGGTGTCGCCAAGGCGCGCCTGCCCCTTCTTTCCATGATTATGCTTGGGATACTGGCCGGTGCCTTTATCGGCCTTGGAGCCCTGTACTATACGCTGATCGTTTCCGACCCCACACTCAGCTATGCCGTCCGCAGCATCCTTGGCGGACTGGCTTTTTCACTGGGACTGATTCTGGTGGTCGTAGCCGGGGCGGAACTGTTTACCGGGAACAACCTGCTGATCATGGCCTGGGCAGATCGACAAATTTCCATCCGAGACCTGCTGGGTAACTGGGTGGTCATCTGCGCTTCGAATTTTGTCGGTGCCGCCAGCCTAGCTGCGCTCGTTGTCCTTTCCGGGCACCCGGAGATGAACGACGGATTGATTGCCCAGCAGTACCTCGAGATCGCCGCGAAGAAATGTCAGCTGCCCTTTTGGTCGGCATTTTTCAGAGCTATTCTCTGTAATATTCTGGTCTGTATCGCTGTGTGGATGGCGCTCGCGGGACGCAGCGTTATTGATAAAGTGGTGGCGATCATTTTTCCGATATCGGCTTTCGTTGCCGCCGGTTTCGAACACAGCGTCGCCAACATGTTTTTCATCCCAATGGGGCTCATGCTCCAGGCGCTTGACCATCAACCGCTGAACCCGGGCACCATCAGTTGGTTCGGGGGCCTGAGCAACCTTGTCCCTGTCATATTGGGAAATATTTTCGGTGGTAGTGTGCTGGTCGGGCTGGTCTACCACATCATCTACCGACGCAACCCCACCAAAAGGGCGAAATGAGTCCTTTGTATTTCTGAGCGTTGCCATTCACCTCGAGCCTATAGCCCAGCGGACAATTTTCAAGCAGGGGGATTCCTACCGACCGCAAGC
>PKUC01000011.1 GCA_002868865.1 Desulfuromonas sp.
TCGGCGGTCGAGTGACGTCCGAGGATGTCATTGCGGTGGGGGTAACGTCCGAAGCGGTCAATTATCGCTTTGTGCTTCAGTTCAAATTGATAGCTATCCTCCGAAGCCCACTTTTTAAAGAGCGTTTCTGCCACCTCGTGAATCAGGGGTGATTCACTGTGCATAAACGGCATCAGCAGAAACCCGCGCTCCATCTCCGTCAGTGATTCGTGGGCTCCCGCGCTGACAGCTTCCTGGGCCAACACCAAGGCCATGGGATCTTGTGAAAACGCGGTGGGCGTATTGCGAAAGATATTTCGCGAAAACTGATCCAGCACGATGAGTTCCGCCAACCGACCCTTGGGGTCTTTGCGCCACGTGAACAGCTCGCCGTGAACGGCTTGATTCCACACAGGGAGAAAGCGCTCTTTCAGTTGGTTGTCGAAATCTGAATCAGCAACCCACCACATCTTTGGTTCGATTTCTTCGAACCAGAAGGAAATAACTTCATTCTGCATGTTGGCTCCTGCGACAATCACTTTTCGGTTAATTCTGTGCCATCTGTGAAACCATTATACAGCGAATTTTAAGCTGTAGCATTCGGACAAAAGGTGCTTAAAAGTTGTATATACTGTCCCCGGAACGCCTTAATACGTTGACCTTCACGGCGTGTCCGATTACTATTGGCGGCGTTATGTCTTAGCAACCCACCAAAATTGACCTGCCCCCAGGTCACCAACGTCGTCCCCATCTTATCGGTTGATACTTTGGCGATCATACCGCCAAAGGACCTTTTCGACCGCGCTACGGGACACCCTTCGATTTACTCAACGTAATCAGACACCCGACCTGCATCTATAGGTTTGGGTCAGATATTATTCAAAGGACACCACTTATGTACTCCGAGCTCAAGCAGGCGCTTTTGCGCCCGAAGACCTATCAGTTTTATACGGCGGAACTGCTTTGGAACGATCCGCACATTTCTGGTCAGATGCTTAACCTTCATCTCGATAAGGTCGCAGAACCGGCCTCACGTAATTTCGCGTTTATCAACAGCTCCCTCGATTGGATCTGCGATGAATTTCAGATCAACAGCGAAAAAAGGGTCGCTGACTTCGGCTGCGGACCGGGGCTCTACACGACCCCTCTGGCACAACGGGGAGCACAGCTTACCGGCATTGATTTTTCTGAGCGGTCCATTGCCTATGCGCGAAAACAGGCAGCAAAAAACAACTTGGATATCGACTATCGCTGTCAAAACTATCTCGATTTTTCAACCGAGCAAAAGTTTGACCTGATCACCCTGATCTACTGTGACTTCTGCGCACTTAGTCCAGAACAACGTAAAAAACTTCTCAACATCATGTTCCAAAGTCTGGCTGACAACGGGCGTATTCTGCTCGACGTTTTTTCACTGTCGGCCTACCAACAAAGAGAAGAATCCGAGGGTTTCGCCCACAATTTAATGGCCGGTTTCTGGTCGGCAGCCGACTATTACGGTTTTCAAAAAACCGTTAAGTACGACGATGAAAAGGTTGTCCTCGACAAATACACCATCGTAGAGGCAGGTCGTTCCTTCGAGGTATACAACTGGCTACAGTATTTCAGCCTGAAACGCTTGACGACCGAACTGAACAATTGCGGTTTCGATATCATCTCCACGCACGCCAACGTTGCTGGAGAGCCGTACTCTGATGCGGCTAGTGAGATCGCCGTCGTGGCAGAAAAACGGTAGAAGGGAGAATTCAGCACCCCGACCGAGCGACGCTTTTGTATGGTCGGGGTGCTGAATCATTCAAGAGGGGTATCAATTCCGACGGGATATAGGTTAGGTGCTAAGAGGCACTGTGAATTTATCAACAACGTCCCCTGTTCATCTCTTTGTTGTCTAACGGCTGAGATAAGCGGCGGCGACGTGACCTGCGAGAACCACAGAATTTTGCCTTTAGTGGAGCACGCAGCTATTTCCCGTCCGCTTGATTGCATGGTTAGCAATTTCTTTATTATTTTCTAGAAAAGAGAACCTTGGCTGCTTTCGGGGGGGGCTTTTTCAAATAAGGAAGTCATTTTTCTAAGGGTGATTTTTTCATCACCAATCAATCGACCATAAAGTAGCTCACAATTACTATCATGCTGCTTAAGATTTTCTTCAACACGTAATGAGTCAAAGTTTGCGTAGCAATATAAACATGAATGAGGGCATGAGTTGTAATCACCTATGTCAATACTTGATACACAGCCACACACCTCTCTCTGGTTCTTGTCTTTTTTTACTTTAATATTTTTTTTACAAATTTCTGCGATAAGGTCATCATCAATGCATTTACCTTTTTTAATTCCAAAATCTAACAGGTCAATATCTTCTGCACATGTTTCTATTTCAATGCCATATATCGAGCAAATTTCAGACATTTTTTTAGCTAAAAGGTTTGTTTGTGTATTCGTCATAGTTTCGAATCGAATATGACGCATATTGCGTTCACATTTTTTATAAACGTCAAGAAAGCTAATTACACATTTTTTTGTATAGCCTGATAACGATTTGGCGAGCTTCGAGAATTCTTCAACGTGTCTATCAAAATTGTATTTGTCAGTTAAAAATATTGGGTCATAGCGCCAAATAATATTCTTGCTACCAATCCTGTCAGATAAAGATTTAAAGGTACTGATTGAATGATCTACTGTAGGTACCATTTTCTCGATAGATAAATCATATGGCGTTATTGTGTATTGGAAGTAAAAGTTATAGTCCTTTATTTTGTGCAATTGTGAAATCATCGGTCCCGGGTTTTTAGTCCAAAACACAATGCAGTCAATTACCTCTTGATCAAGGCTGATCTCCGATATTTGTTTTCTATTCATTGGGTTTTTTACGTAAAGAAAACCCTTTTCGAGTCTCTTAAAAAACCATTCGGAATAGAATGCGGGTATGTCAGTTCTTCTGCTAACTGATAAAATCATAAATAACCAACCCTTATCATCTGGTTAGGTCAAAAATCTGATATCTAATGTGCCCAGTATTCAGTATTGGCCTTTTGTTGTTTAGATTGCCCTTGCAGTCATCTTCACAGTATTTACTATTAGAAATGTATTTGGGGCATTTTTCATGAAGTGCACTTAGGTAATCATATGCCTCTTGAGGGTAAACAAAATCATAAAAATATGTCCTCAGCCCAACTACTTTTTTATAATACGTGTATTCTGTTTTTGCTTTTGGGCAGGAATAGCCATGATCATTCTCGAGTATCCGCAAAACTGATGCCATTCTATTTGTATCTATGGCACTATGCTGCTTTCTGACCGAAGAAACTATGAGCAAACTTTTTTTTGAAAATTGACTTCTTTTAAAAATATCTTTAAGTTTCTTAAATTCATTATCTTCGAATTCACCTATGCTCTTGGGGAATATGATTACATCAAATTCATTATCATTAATTTTGGAAATGTCTTCAAAATCAAGAATATCGCCTTGAAAAAATTCAAAGTCATCGTTGCCAAAATTATCCCGGTAAATCCAGTCAATCTTATCAATGCCCGTATAGAAGACTTTATCCTGACAGCTCGAACCTTTTTCCCTGAGAGCCAGTTCAAGCCCATAGTAGTCCAAACCACAACCGCAGCCAATTGATAAAACCTTAAACGGTCCCTCAAACTGATGAGCCTTCAATAACTCCTTGTATATTCCATAGTATTCAACCAGATATGCTGGAAAATACCTCAAGAGATAAGCTTCTTGGATAAAGTCATCGCTATAATCAGGGATCATCATTTCATTAAATCTGAAATCTTTTAGACTGCAAAGGGCACCTTTCTCTTGCAACGAGGCCCTAAAGTCATTAAATGCTCCCGCCATAACCGAATCAATCATTGATTTCATTACATTATCTCCTAAATTTTATTGCTAACGGATCGATTTAAGCGGCAGCGTAGAAACCTTCGCTCACCACAACTGCTTTCGAGACACGCCGATGTTTCTCTGTCCGCTTGAAATTTTTGTTATGCCTATTTATATGGGTTTTGCTTCAAAGGGCCTGGAACGAAAGCCCTATTTCTGCAATATGATTTGAAAAGATTTATCAAATAAAAAATTCTTACAGCATAAACTGTCGCTTGGTATCTATTTTTAACATTTGCATTAGGACAGCTTCCGTAGGCCTTGTGAAACTCAACATCAGAATCTTCAAAAATTTCTTGTATAAGACCAGATGAAATTATGTTTCTAATATTTGGTTTTTTACCATTTAATTTTTTGACAGGTTTCGTTATTTTTACATTTACATCATCTATAACGTCTGCCAAGTCGTCAAGAATTGTACCACCAGCATATAGCTGCAAATATATGCTTTTATATTCTGTTAAGTCACGATCAATCATTTTATTTAAATGATTAAAGTTTACTTCACCATAAACCTTTCCTAGATTTGCCCTTATCTCAAGAGAGTCAATTGTTTTCATGTCATCGCAGAACCATGCGTCAACTAATTGGTTTATGCTTTTGCGATATTCATCGTCATCAATAGATCCATAAGTTTTGTTGGAATAGTCAAACAGCCATTTTGAGGCCTCTTTAACTTCCTCAAAATACCCGGAACCAATTTTTTGAGGTGTATCATTCCCGAGCATTACCTCCCTTAACCAATAGAAGTGGGATTCCTTCTCTTCGTTTGGAAAGCCTTCTGAGGCGTCATCAAATAAGGCCACCCCAAGGTTAAAGGTAGACACAACAAAATGACTTTTTTTGTAGTCAATATTTTCCCCTAAGATGCTAAGAAATATTGGGACATAGGCTCCAGTTAAGGGCTGGTATGGTCTTTCTGTCATTTTGTTTCTTATTATGGATTTTGTTTTTTGGTTAGACCCATCTAAAATATTGTCAAGTTCAGCCATAAGCTCTTTTCTGAACTTATTGGCTATTATTTTAATGCCAAGCATATGTCGTAACACAAAGACAATTCTCCTAACTTGATATTTTGGATTTAAAGGCATAACAGGTATTAGACGGATCCGTCTATCATCCCAAAATTGACTTTCTGCCCGCCTATAACGTTCAAATAAAAAACGAATTTTTCACAATTACTAAACATTATCAAGGCATTACAATTCACCCCTAACCAAGTGGGTATTGATAGACGGATCCGTCTATCACCCCTTCTTAAAAGCCTCAGATACCGGCCACACCACATGCGGCTTCATTCAAAAATCGCCAGCAAAGCCTTTTAGATTCTGCGGACGATATCCAGAATTCCGTTGCCACCGTTCCTTCACTGAGGAATGAATCATCACCGCGCCCTTGCCGTGATCAATCGGCCGGTAATATTTTTCCTTCACCCGATAAAACGACCGCCGCGACCGATGCAGGGTCGCCAGCGGATTGCCGTTGATCCGCTGCTGCAGATGCCCCTCAACCGTCAGTCCGGACTTGCTGACTTCATCCACCATCCATCCCAAAGCGTTATCCGACAGCAGCGAACCATCCTTGTCCGGCGGGTAACCTCCGCCGATATCGGCATGCGCCCCGGCAAACCAGACCTGCTGCATGTCCATCCCGTCGCGCGGCTGCCAGATGGTCGGTTCAAAGTCCTTGCGGTGCTCGTCGATGGCCATGGCGTGGCGGGCGATGCGGACGTTCTTGCCGATCTTGTTGTCGTAAAAATCATCGCGATCATCAAACAGGCCAAGGAAGGAGATCGGTATCCCCATCGCTCCGACCGTGTCCCACACGCCGACAAAGGCAACCTCGCGTGAGGGGTGGCTGTGCTGCGTGCGGAATGCGACCGATTTTTCACCGCTGGGCCTGTACGTCTTGCCGGGCTTTTTGTAATGATCAAACGCGTGCTGGATCAACGCGGCGTCCGGGCGCTTTATAATGCCGCAGTTGTTAATCAAACCGCACAGGCAGCGGACGGTGTAAGCGCCGCGACTGAAACCGAACAGGTAAAGCTGATCGCCGGGGGCGTAGTTCTGAACGATATAGCGGTAATCGTCCATGATGTTCTTGTGCAGCCCTTTGCCGGTTGCGCCACCGACCACAGGGTCGTAATAGGAGCCGACACCCCAGTCATAAAACACCTGCTGGGGGATGCCATCATCCCCGACAGGCTGAATGGCCCGCGCCAGTTTAAGGACGTTGCTGGAAACATCCTTGCCCGCGTCTTTTTCCGGCCGATTCCAGGTCCCGTCGGCACAGATCACGATTCGCTTGTTCATACCACCCCACCCAAAACGCAAAAAACCGCAACAATCAGTTATTCACTGACCGATGCGGTTCTTTACATGTCCAATGCTCCCCCTCGCATATCCCCACCCCTATTATTTGTTGCGTTGAAACGTCTCTATGTGTGCGCCTAGTGCTCCAGAACTCACCTCAAAAGACCTGATACGACCCCTATCTCTCATCCCCGTAAGCGACTGATGACGCCTGATCGATGCCGATCAGAAACCGGCACTCATCGTCGCCCCTTAAGATGGTTTTTTGTACTTCTATGGCGAC
>PKUC01000109.1 GCA_002868865.1 Desulfuromonas sp.
CAAGACCATCTTCGAAGAGGTCTGTAACGGACAGGACCAGATCACCATGGGGGGACAGTCGGTCAACGGTCGCGCCTACGTGGCCCGCTTCAACTTTTCAGGATCAGACCAGCAGAAAAAAGTCGGGGTGCTGTCGGGGGGAGAGCGCAACCGGGTCCATCTGGCCAAAATGTTACGCGAAGAAGCCAACGTGCTGCTGCTCGATGAGCCGACCAACGATCTCGATGTCAACACCCTGCGCGCCCTGGAAGAGGGCCTGGAAAACTTCGGCGGCTGCGCGGTAGTCATCAGTCACGATCGCTGGTTTTTAGATCGCATCGCCACCCATATCCTCGCCTTTGAGGGCGACTCGCAGGCGGTCTGGTTTGAAGGCAACTATTCAGAATATGAAGAAGACCGCAAGAAACGACTCGGTCGCGACGCCGACCAGCCCCACCGGATCCGTTACCGCGATCTGACCCGCCAGTAACTGCGGTTATCGGCACATCCTGCCGCGCCCACACAAAAGCCCCGTCCGGCCTTCTGCCGAGCGGGGCTTTTGTCTTTCTGACCATCGCACATCTCACGTCTTGGGAAAGACCCGCTCGCAGAACTCGAAATAGGGGTCGGTCTCCTGACAGTTGAGGACCCATAATCGGTACTGTTTCTCCACCGGAAATCCGTTCTGTTCGGCGTAGGCGGCGGGATACATCAACACGGCCGGATCGTTCAGGCCGAAACGCACCGACAGCAGCGATAGCATCAGGTTGAGGGTTTCCCGTGTCGTGCCCTGCTGATCGACGACTATAACATTGAGGCTGTTGGTCAACTCAGAAAAGCTCAGGCCGGCATCGGCCAGATTCACCAGAATAACCGCTTTGAGAACGTTCTCTTTTTTCAACGAATACACGTGGCGTTCACGCCTGAGACCACACCGTTTAAAGGCCTCCTGAATCGTGACACTGTCGAGAAACTCGCCATCCAGATCGAGGGCCTTCAACATCAATCCACCGGATGTGCGCTGATAAAATTCCTCCAGCTCGTCGAGATCTGCGGGTTCGGTCCGTGCCAACGTCCAGGGTTCATCGAGATCCCAGGGACGATTATAGTTCTGACGAAACTGGAAACCGGCCAGGATATCCTGCGAGCACCCTTGCGGATTTTTGTAGTAACGCGCCACGCCGCCGAACACCCGCTCCGAAAAACGGTTCTCCGCATCAAAATAGCTGAAGACATAGTTCATATGCGCCGAGCTGAGGCTGTAGGATTCGTTGATCGAACGGCCGATCTGACGCAGAACCATGATCGCCGCGCTCTTGATCTCATGTTTGATGGCGGCGTGATGTTGGATCATCCACGAATTCTCATACAGGCGAAGCATGGCCATATGGCCGAGAATCTGCCCTTCCGAGCGGTAGATAAAATGGCGGGCGATCTCGGGGTTATCGCTGTAGAGCTTCTGGTAGTTCTGCCGATACGCGTCCTTCTGCTGCTGAATCAGCAGATATTTTTCCGGGGTGATAAATCCGCTGTCAAAAAAGAACTGCCAGAGCGCATCGGGATCGACGGCGCTGCATAGGTACGCATTTTCATCCCATGCCTGCTGCAGCACCCCCATCAGCCGCACATGATTGGCTTGCGACATATCGAGAAACGTCAGTCCGGCCAGGGTTAAATCTTCGCGCCGGGATCCCAGCACCCGTTGATAAACGACCTGAGCCTGACAGGACATCCGCAGACCGTTGCCCAGCACCAGTTCGGCATCGGGCAACACCAGCCCGGTCATCAGCAGGCCGTGCTCTTTCTTTTCCAGCACGGAGAACCCCGACCCGGACAGGTCTTTGATCTTCAGTTCGACGTCTTGATCGGTAAGGGGATGGCGAAAACAAAGCTGAGGGGCTGGATGGAGCACCTGGCGCTCGCTACGGTAATGCTTGGGGCGGAAGCGTTGAATCCGGTTGAGAAGGGGAGCCAGCAGAACCGTACAGGTGCGTTGTCCCGTCGACTTCTTGACAAAACGGCAGGGGCCGGAATAAAGAGTCTGCTCCCCCTTCAGAAAGACGACAACACCCGAAGTATCGGGATTGATCCAGCGGAAACTACCTGGCGACTCAACACTCAGCTCAACCTGAAAAAAAGAGGGGGTAAAGGTCAGCAAACGACCGTGAAACGCCATCCCGTCCTGCAGGAGCTGGACTCTGACTTGACTGCAGACATAGCGCTTGCTGCTGCGAGTGCGAATTTCACGGGCCATCTCCGGCAAGCGCAGCACCAGACCGTGGTTGTCGATACTGACCAGCTGCGGAATCCAGCGCAACAGGCTGAGGTCATCGGCGATCAAGACATCCTGCAGCCGATACCTGGTGAGATTCTCCGGAACACCCTCTGCAGAACGCCAGGTGCACACAAGCTGTCCATCCTTAAACGGCCCCGGATGCGCGGCCAGCGTCACGACATGATCGCTGCCGGCAGGCTTCAGATTGACGAGAATCTCTCCCGCACTAAAGTTCAGGTAGTTAAGACGATTGGTCAGCGAGCGTAAACCCACGGGTCGCCCGAGATCCTCTGCAGGATCGGTGCAACCTGAATAATGTGGACCGCTCATGTCACCGTCTTGATACATACAACCGCCTCAAACCCGTATCTGTCGACCTGCTGGCAGTGAAAAATACTGACTGTTTCTTTTTAACCTATCACAGATCGACGCAGGCAGAAGTGTCGAGATCCGGAAAAGCCGCGGACAGGCGATGACGCAGGGCGCTGATCTCAGCTTCACTGTAGGGTTCCGGGACACCGATTCCCCAGATCGGTTTTGGCCAGGCCGGATCGGTGCGATAGCGCGCAATATGATGGACATGCAGTTGCCCGACAACATTACCGAGTGCCGCGATATTGAGTTTATCGGCCGCGTAGACCTGCTGCAACCAGACCGAGAGCCGCTCCGATTCCTGCCAGAGTCGGGTGCGGTCCTCCCCCGTCAACTGATGCAGTTCACATAACCCCTCGCGCTGCGGAACCAAAATAAACCAGGGATACGCCTTGTTGTCAGTCAACAGCAGCCGGCACAGCCCCAAACTGCCCATATCGTGACAATCGTTTCGCAACACGGGATCAATTTTAAACATCGTCGCACCTCCGGACTATCTTCCAGCAGTTGTGAATTTTAGGGTTTCGTTCAAAATCGACCGGAAGGGTCTGCTTGGTGATCTCTGCCAATTCAAGTTCAGACAACGCCTCGTGGTCCATCTTGAAGGTACGCGCGTTGTTGGAAAAGATCAGCACTCCGCCGGGGCTCAGCAATCTGACTGTCGCCCTGATCAATGCGACGTGGTCACGCTGGACATCGAAGGTTCCGGTCATCCCTTTGGAATTCGAAAAGGTCGGCGGATCGAGAAAAATAAGATTGTAGTTCGGGCTGGCAGACTCAATCCAATCCAGACAATCGGCCTGTACCATATGGTGCTCCGAGCCGTCAAAACCGTTCAGTGCAAGGTTTTTACCCGCCCGATCGAGGTATGTTCGCGACATATCGACAGTGGTGGTTTCACGAGCGCCACCCAACGCCGCGTGAACTGTCGCCGCACCGGTATAACCGAACAGGTTCAGAAAGCGTACTCCACCGGCCATCTCCTGCAACAGGCGACGCGTAGAGCGGTGATCGAGAAACAGCCCGGTATCGAGGTAATCGCTGAGATTAACCAGAAAACGCGCATTGCCCTCGCAAACCTCGATCAACTCACCGCTGCGCCCGAGCTGTTCATACTGACTGGTGCCTTTCTGACGGCGACGTACCTTGACATGGATCTTATCCTCATCAACCTCCAGCACCTGTTGCAGCGCAGCAACCGCTTCGCGCAGACGGGCCTCTGCTTTTGCCGGTGGAATCTCCTTGGGCGGCTGGTATTCCTGCAGGTGAATGTGGTCAGCGTAAAGATCGACCGCCACGGCATATTCGGGCAGGTCAGAATCGTAGAGCCGATAGCAGTCCACATTTTCCCGCGTTGCCCATTTTTTGAGTTTTTTCAAATTCTTACGGATTCGATTGGCGAACATTTCCGCTGCCGGAGACAGCTGCCTGACCGCAGACTTCCGTCCAGCACCTTCAGCCAGAGATTGCCAGCGGTTTTCATCGTTCAGGTCAAACTGCAGCAGCTGACACTTGAGCGCACCGTTGTACAGGGTATTGATCTTTTCAGCCCGCAATCCGATAGAGCGCGCCAGCTTGTTGTTTGAGGTGATGATCGCAGCATGCCAGCCGTTAAATGCCTGAGCCATCCGCTCACCGAGTCGATTATAGGTGGTCCGTAGCTCTTCGACATCCCCCAGCCGCTCACCGTAGGGCGGGTTGGCGACGAGCAGACCATCCGTGCTGCCCGGTGGTGGCACCATGGCACCGAGGGCGCGTTTTTCGAAATGGATCTTTTTCTCCAATCCGGCCTGACGGGCATGTTGCCATGCGGTACGGATCGCCCGGGAGTCGGTATCGTAACCCGCGATCGACGGCACCTTGCGCTGCAGCCCTTCGGCCTGACGCTGGACCGCTTCGTCCTTAAGAGCTGTCCACTGCTGCTCGTCAAACTGACGCCAGCCCTGAAAACCGAAATAGTCCCGGAGCAACCCCGGCGCGCTGTCGGTGGCCATCAGTGCCGCCTCCACCGGCAGAGTGCCCGAACCGCACATCGGATCGATCAAGGCTCCGCCAGCAGCGACGATCTGTGGCCAGCCGCTCCGGATCAGAATCGCCGCCGCCAGGTTTTGCTTGAGCGGCGCATGGATCCCGTCGAGCCGATAGCCGCGCCGGTGCAGGCTGCTGCCGGAAAGATCAAGAGACAGAGTCGCCCGATCACGATGCAGATAGAGGTTCAGTCGAATGTCCGGGCGCTCCAGTTCGATAGACGGCCGCTGACCGGACCGCTCGCGAAACTGGTCAACAATGGCATCCTTGACCCTGAGGGCGACGAAATGGGAGTGGGTCATCTGCGAATGGCTGACACTGCAATCCACCGCAAAACAGCCCTCAACCGCGAGATGGGTCGTCCAATCCAGAGAACGGACCCCGGCATAGAGCTGCTCCGGTGTCTCCGCATCAAAGCTATGAAGCGGGAGCAGCACCCTGCTGGCCAAACGGGACCAGAGGCACGTCCGGTAAGCCTGTTGCAACGTGCCGACAAAACTGACACCGGCACGAGTCTCACGCACCTGTGCCCCACCGAGGGAGAGAAGTTCATCGACAAGCAGCGGTTCGAGGCCGCGAGCGGCCGTAGCAAAAAATGACATCTGGGTCATGATTCTCTATCCAAATCCGTGTAGACGGTGGCTGGTCACTTGATCAGATCCGGCGGACATCGAGTTCACCGCTGTTCAGTTCGTCGTTCGCATTCTGCAGAGCCTGTTCACCAGCGAGAACCGAAACCGCGCTATCCGCTGTGTCGGCACCGAGATAACGGGTTGCAACCTCGATCAACGCCTGGCGATCGACCGCGAGGATCTCTCCGCGCAGCTGATTGCGCATGGTGAGCGTCAACCCCTGACGGAGACAGGCAAACTCATGGGACGCCTGTCCCGATGGAGACAACGGCCGGTCAAGGTCGCTGAACACACCCAGGATCGCCTCTTTGATCGACTCCTCGCTGAATCCACCGACTACCACCCAGTCAACCGCGGCGTCATACACCTGCAAGGTCTGGGTGATCTGCGGGTCGCGGTAGGAGAGCATCGAAAACAGGCCGGACTCGGCACTGTAGCTGGCCAACCCACCGTAGGCACCTCCCTTTTCACGGATCTCGCGATGCAGATATTCAGCACGCATCAATTTGGCCAGAACCAGCAGAGCTGCAGCGTGAGGGTGCCGATACGGCACAGTACGGAAGACCTTGGTGACAAAAGAGACCGGCACAGACCAGACCCACCCCTGCTGTCGGCCTTGAGCGACAGGCACCTGCGGCAGAATCTTTTCGTCATCGGCACCCTTCGGGAGAGTGGCTATAAACGCAGCCAGCGGAGATCGTACTGCCGCGGCATTATCCCCTTCGATCGCGACAGCCGCCTGGGCACTGTCGCGACGGAACAGCGCAGCAGCAATCGCCTGCAGACGCTGTGACAGCGCCCGCAATTCCTCGTCCGAAAGATCCGCCAGTTGCGACACCCGCGAAACCTGCTCCAATCCAGACCAGTGCTCCCGCAAGCGCGCGGCCGGGCTGAGACTGGCCGCAGCGGCCCGGGCCGCATAGGTGTGTCCGGATGATGGGACAGAGTTTTCCAGCGAGACCTTCAGCTGCCCCAATACGGTGCGCAAGCGTTGCAGGTCACCGAAATCGGGAGCACCACAGATCTCCTTCAGCAGCGCAAACATCTGTGGGATATTGCGCACCAGCGCCTTCGCCTTGATCTGCACCGACGCCTGAAAACGATCCAGTTCAGCCGGTGTCTCCAACAGCGAAGTCCGGGCCAGAACACCTCCGGTCACCGCTTCGAGCCGTTCGGCCATCTCCAGATAGTCCATCTTCCCGGCACCCACCTGAGTCAACAGGCTACAGAAGGTCGGCAGATCGGCAATCTGATCAATAGAAAGACCGTCGACCGGAAAGTTCAAGGTCACAAAGCCGATGCCGTTTGTCGGGCGATCAAACCAGTGCACCTCGACCCCCTCTATGGAATCGGACTCGACACTTCCCTCCGGCTCGCGGGGATCGATATCCGACAGCTCAAGGGTCGGCAGACAGGAAAGGTCTTCCTCCGCATCCTGGGCCTGCTGCAAGGCGGCCGAACGACGGAGAATGTCCGCCGACTCGGTATCTGAGAGATTTTTTTGAATGGCGTCGAGCTGCGCGCGGGTCTGACGATCCTGTTCGGCACCCAACGTGTGATCGGGCTGCAGCAGTAACGCCACGCGATGCGGATTATCAATCAATGTACGACGGAGCAGCTTTTCAAAGAAGGGGCCGCGATCCAGTTCCTGCCGTAAGCGTTCAACATGATCGGAAAACTGCAACGCAGAGAGGGGGTCACCGTCATGTATCCAGGCGCCAATCACCCGCATCAGCAGAATCAAGGCATAGGGATAGCTGTCACCGGTCACTTCACGGTTGGCAATCTCCATGCGGTGCAGGACACCTTCGATCCGCGCACGGGAAAAACCCTCATCGGCGATCCGCTCGAGAGTCCCTAAAATCAGGGTTTCGACGGCATCGAGATGTTCGGGGTCCGTGCCCTGCAGGCCTGCGGCGAAATAAGTGGTACGGTTGTCATCGTGGTAGCCGGTGCCAGGGGCGAGGTTGTCTCCCAGCCCGGAATCGAGAAGCGCCTTGTAGAGCGGCGCCGCCGGGTTACCGAGCAACAGGGAAGAGAGCACCGTCAGAGCCAGCCGCTCAAAGCTGTCTTCGATCTCACAGGTCAACCACGCCACCTGAACCAATGATTTTTTTTGCAGCGGCTCGCTCTCATCGAGCGGATAGCGCTCCCTCTCTTGCCGGGGAGCGGTCAGTCTCACTTCGGAAGGAACGGCACTGTCCGGTTCTATCCGGGTAAAGTGCTGTAAAACACGATCTTCAATCAGGCCAATGTGAGTCTCAAGATCGAGGTCGCCATAGCTAAAGAACCAGGCGTTACTGGGATGGTAGTAGCGGGCATGGAAATCCCGCAGCTGCTGCCAGGTGAGATTCGGGATCTCTTCCGGTTCGCCACCGGAGTTATGGTGGTAAGTCGTGGTCGGGTAGAGCGCCCGTCCCAATCGTCGGGACAGCAGAGAAGAGGTGTCAGACATGGCACCTTTCATCTCGTTGTAGACCACGCCCTTGTATGTCAGTGGCGAGGAGGAATCATCCGGTGTTTCAAATTCGAGTCGATGCCCTTCCTGGCTAAAATCCTGCTCACTTAGGGTCGGGAAAAACGCCGCGTCCAGATAGATATCGAGCAGATTGTGGAAATCTTTTTCGTTCTGACTGGAAAACGGGTAAATGGTCCAATCGCTGGCGGTCATCGCGTTCATAAAGGTGTTGAGGCTGCGCTTGAGCATCGAGAAAAAAGGATCCCGCACCGGAAAGCGCTTGGAACCACAGAGAACAGTATGTTCGAGGATATGAGCGACGCCGGTTGAATCTTCCGGCGGAGTGCGGAACCCGACCGAAAACAGGTGGTTGTTGTCCTCACGATCCAAATGCATAAAGCGGGCACCGGTCGGTTCGTGACGCAGACGAATCATTGTCGCATTGATGTCCGGAAGCTGATCGACCTGCTCAACAAGACAGTTGCAGAGGGTCTGCCCCGCAGAAAATGAACGATTGTGCATTGGATAATCCTTGCCAAATAAAAGAAGGCGCACCGAGCGCCCTACAGGTTAAAAAATAGTCGTTGCTCTTTCCCCAAGAGCGTGCTAGATATGTCGTCCTTCGGAGCGTAGCGCAGCCTGGTAGCGCGCTTGGTTTGGGACCAAGATGTCGGAGGTTCGAATCCTCTCGCTCCGACCAAATTTCAAGGGGTTAGCCATTTATGTGCTAACCCCTTTTTTGTGTCGATCCCTTCTTGACGTGGTGTCATTAAAAGACCGAAGCCAACCTCTCGAACGACTTGCGCAGACGATTGGACAGCGCGAGAAACATGCCCTGTAAAAGCTTGACCGCAAGATCAGGATGTTCATCAGCAAGTTGCTCAAACCTCTGTCGCGACAGCATCAGCAGCGACGTATCAATCAGAGCCGTCGCCGTCACCGCACGCGTTTCACCGCTTAAAAGACACAGCTCCCCGACAATCGACCCCTGTCCGTAGATCCCGACAATGACATGCTTCCCGGCGAACTCGGTCTGCTTTTTGATTTCGACCCGGCCATCGACGACAAACGCCGCCATGCCGCTGGGATCACCCTCATTCCAAAGAACCTCACCGGCACCGGCAAAACCACACTGCAGATACTCGGTCACCACCGCGGTTTCTTCACGATCAAGGTACTGAAAAAAACGGTAGCTCTCTTTCAGTTGTGCACACTGATCAGAGGCAACAACACTCACTGTACCGCTCCGGAAAGTTTCTGCTCGGCCAGCTTGTTTTCCATCTTGGCAAACAGCCCGTCAAATCCCTCTTTGCGCACAATATCCCCATAACTGGAGCGATAATTCCGCACCAGACTGACATTTTCTATAACAACATCGTAGATCTGCCACCCGCGATCACCATGCAGCATTTTATACTGTACGGGAATCTGCAGTTTATCCGAAACGAACTGGGTGTCGACAATCGCCTTGTCATTTTTAACACGCTCTTGCAGATAATCGACCTTGCCACCTGAATAGTCTTCGATCCGGTTGAGATATGTCATCTCGAGCACCTGGACAAAAAGCCCAGAAAAAATTTTACGCTGCTGCTCTGTCGCTGATCTCCAGTGAATTCCGAGGGTCCTCTGCGACATCGAGTCGATATCGATCTGACACTGCACCATCCCGCTGACCTGCTGACGCTTGGTCGCATAATCGATGTCCGTCCGGTTCAGAACATCAAGGACTGAGTCGACAACCTGTTGGATTTTTTCAGTCGGAGTGGTCGCTGCGAACAGCGGCAGGGGCAAAACAACACAGAACAGGATCAGTAGAAAAAGACGCTTCATCAAGGACGTTCTCTCCAAAATCAATAAACCAGAACAGATAGCTACGAATGGATATCCGCTGATTATAGCCCTATTTGGAGACGCTTGCCAAGCGATGTTGCGCATAGGCGGCGCGAATAAAGAGGTAGGGATCAAGAGCATCCCGCTTGATTCCCTCATAGCTGTCAGGATCAAGAGACAGGCGGTTGATGATTTTAAGACCCGCCGCCGCGGTCTTTTGCGCATCGGTCAGGTTTGTATAGAGGAGCGGATCGAGAAGCTGGTCACCCAAAATACCGACTCCGTCGCGCACACTGGACGGTCCCAGTACAGGCAGCACCAGATACCAGCCGCTTCTCAGACCATAAACGCCGAGAGTCTGGCCGAAATCTTCATTCGTTTTTTGCCATCCGAGCGCATCACCGGCGGGATCGAGCAACCCGCCCCAACCGATGGTGCTGTTCACCAGCAGTCGACCGAGCTCGGTACCAGTCGCCTTGACCTTGAACTGCAGCAGAGCATTGACCGCCCGGACCGGTGTCGTCAAATTGGAGAAAAAGTTCCCTACTGAACGACGCAGCGGCCGAGGGACAACCCGGTATCCACGGGCAACTGGCTTGAGAAGATAGACATAGAGCTTATCGTTACACCAGAACACTCCACGATTCAATCCTTCGAGAGGGTCTGAGATCAGCGGAAGTTGTTCATCTGAAAAGTCATCATCAAAGTCATCAAAATCCGCATCGAAAGCATCCGGAGCCGTGATCGACGGGCGAACCTTAGCCGTCACATCCTGTGACCACACGGTTCCAACAGCTCCAAAGAGGACAATGACAATAAGAACAAACAGACGAACCGGAGACATGCAGCTAGTCCTTCTCAAAGATGTACTTACTGACCAACTCCTCTAAGCTGATCGCCGACTCGGTCTCTTCAATCTCTCCGCCGTCCTTTATCAATTCCTCCATCCCCCCCGGGGATATCTTGATAAATTTGTCCCCGATAATTCCGGCGGTCCGGATCGATGCGATGCTGTCTTCCTGCAAGGCAACCCCCTCTTCTATCGCCATACCCACCACCGCCTGATAGAGATCCTGATCCAGCCGGATCGATTCGACCTTGCCGACGGTCACACCGGAAATTTCGACAACAGCACCAACCTTTAATCCGGAAATCGAATTAAACCGGGCGCTCACCGCGTAGGTGTCCCTTTCAAACAGGTGGACGTCCCCCAACTGGACAGACAGCCAGGCGAAGCAGCTAAAACCGATCACCATAAAGAGGCCTACGGCCAGTTCGACATTGAAACGCTTCATAACGGAGCGGGTTCCTCCTTTTCACCCGAATAGATCGGGCCCATGGTGGTTTCGACAAAATAGCGGATCAACGGGTTCTCGGAGCGCTGGAACTCTTCGGGCGAGATCGAACTCTGGATCACACCTTCAGCCAGCAGAGCGACCCTGTCCGACAGTTTGAAAATTTTCGGAACATCGTGGCTGACGATTACCGCCGTATACCCGAGCGCGGCCTGGGTATCGTGAAACAGGCGATAGATTTCGTTGCTCTTCAGCACGTCAAGCCCGGTCGTCGGCTCATCAAAAAAAACGATCTTGGGATCGAGAACCAGTGCCCGCGCCAAGCCGACACGCTTCTGCATCCCTCCTGAGAGCTGCGCCGGATATTTATCGTTGACACCACGAAGATCCATCATCGCCAGCTTTGCCTCAACATTGGCGCGGACCTCAGCTTCGCTGGCATCGGTCCGTTCCCGCAGCGGCAGGGCGACATTGTCGTAGATGGTCATCGAATCGAACAGCGCGACATTCTGAAACAGCACGCCAAAATCTTTACGGATCGACTTCAACTGCCGAGCCTTCGCTGTCGCGATGTCATCTCCCAGCACCCGAACCTGACCCGAATCCGGCTTCAGCAGGCCGAGCATATGCTTAAGGACGACGCTCTTGCCTTGGCCACTGGCGCCAACGATGACCGTGGTCGTTCCCTCCTCAACTTGCAGGTTGACCCCGTTAAGAACCTTCTGCCCACCGAACGACTTGTGTACATCGATCAGTTCAATCGCCACCCGCGCGGGGGCAAAACGTGTCGTTGTCTGCTCCGGCACGCCAGTCACCTCACAGCATCAGCGCGCTGATCAGGTAATCCCAGACCAGCACGGTCACAGAAGCCAGAACCACGGCGCTGGTCGTCGTGCGACTGACCCCTTCGGCACCAAACCCGCCGGACCGCTCCCAATGGAGAAAGTACCCTTTGGCGGTGGCAATCCAGACCAGCAGCAGGCCAAACACCAGCGATTTCACCAGCCCCATTTCGATATCGTTCCAGACGACGCTGCTGTACATGCCCTGAAAATAAGTTCCGCCGTTCACGCCCAGCATGGTCACACCGACCAGGTATCCCCCTAAAATTCCGACCATATCGAAGATCATGGTCAACAGCGGCAGAGAAACGATACCGGCAATAAACTTGGGAACCATCAGATAGCGGCAGGGGTCGATCGCCATGCACTCGAGGGCATCGATCTGTTCAGAGTTGCGCATAATGCCGATTTCTGCGGTCATCGCCGACCCGGCCCGGCCGATCACCATCAGCGCCGCCAGCACCGGTCCGAGTTCACGGATCAAGCTCAGGGCCACCGCCGACCCCAGCAATCCCTCCGAACCGAACTTGCGCAGAGTGTAGTAGCCTTGCAGCGCCAGGACCATCCCGGTAAATCCGCCGGTAAAAAAAATGACAAAAAAGGAACGGGCACCGATAAACTGAATCTGCCGCAACGCAGGGAAGAGCTGATAGGGTGGCGTCACCATGCGCCACAGGCACGCGACCAGAAACAAGCCGATACGGCCCGCCTGTTCCAGATAGTACAGGGTGTAATCACCGAGTTTTTCCAGCAGATTAATCATCGAATACCACATCTAGAATTTCATCCGGGAAGGCTTTCCGCGGCGTCTTTCCGCCACATGGAGATAGGGGGCCCCGGAGCGATTGGTGACTCTCAGACAGAGGGTTTCAAAGCTATCTTCAGCCAAACCGGCAAAAAAATCATCGACCCGTTCCGCTTCCTGCTGGCCACCCGAATGGCCAGGGTAGACCACCACCGCCAGGCGCCCGCCCGGGGCCAGACAGTTGCACACGCCATGCAATGCAGTGCAGGTCGTTTCTGGCCGGGTTATCACCGCAGGGTCGCCGCCCGGCAGATACCCGAGGTTTGCGATTACTCCCGCAGGTGCGGTCTGCACAATCCCGTCAACGGCAGCGTGACTGCCATGAACCAAAAAAACACCGGTCGCCGTCACCGGCCCGCCATCGACAGCGATCCGGACAGGGCTCAGCCCTTCTGCCGTAAGCCGATCGGCCGTTGACCAAAGCGCCGCCTCCTGGATATCAAACGCGACCACACAGCCATCGGCGCCAACCAGCCGGGCCAGAACAAGGGTATCGTGACCATTTCCCGCGGTGAGATCGATCACCGTATCACCCTGGGCCACAACCTCGGACAGGAGCTCGTGGGCCCAAGAAATCACCCGGGTCAGAGCGGGCTTCAACAGGGAGTGCTCCCCGCATCACCGTTGCAAACCGCCAGCTTGGCCTCAATCATCTGACGATGGGACAGACCGATCAAGGTGCTCAATTGACGCAGCAGCGCTTCCTCAAAGTGGTCGAGGTGCCCGTCCGCGTAGACCAGCTGCCACAACGACTCCATGATCCGTTCTTTGTCGGCCTGATCAAAATGGCTGTTGATTTCACGGGTAAACTGATGAAGATCGTGACTTTCGGTACGCGACTGGTGGGCCAATTCCATCAGTTCGGCCACCAGCTCAGTATCGAGTTCAAAGTGGTCCTGAATCAGCTGACGGATCAGACGATCTTCGTTTTCATGGTACTCGCCATCGGCATGTGCGATCTCAAGCAGCAGCACGCAGGCAGCCAGATGGATGCGCTGTTCCCCTTGCTGCGGTGCGGTCTCGGCGGTAGTCGTCAACATGTTCAGAATACGTTTTAACATTTTTTACTACAGACCTTCCTGACACGGAATCCGGACTACGCAGGGCAACCAGGTGCCATCTGGCAGTCTCCAATCGACCACCAGCGGGACAACGATTCAGATGTTCAAGCATTTCGATCTATCTAAAACTGGCGGGCGAGCTGCATCCCCAAAAACGCGAACAGCAGACATACGGTAAGATTCAGAACAACGTTCGTTCCCGCCTGCCACAGGCTCCCATCTTCCAGCAACCTAAGGGTTTCATAAGAGAAGGTGGAAAAGGTGGTGAACCCTCCCATAAAACCGACCGTCAGTCCAATCCGCACATCCGCGGGCAGCAGCGCACTGCGCAGCCCGATAACCATCAACAGCCCAAGTAGAAACGAGCCGAGGGCATTCACACTCAGCGTCCCGTAGGGGAGACCGCGACCGACCAGCGCATGCGTCCAGCCCGACACCAGAAAGCGGGAGACACAACCCAGACCACCAAACAGTCCAATATAGATCAGCTGCATATCAGCCAAAATCCTCTTTACTCTGTTCTTCTGATCTCATTACAGACAGCCTGCATTATCGACCCGCCCGCCCCTTCTGTCAATGCGCAACATGCGCGACAGGCATTGACAAAGAGGGAGAGATTCCGTAGTTTCGTGCCATTCAAATTTTCACATCACAGGAGCGCAACGCCCTCATGAAATCTATCATCGCCTCGTTTTTTATCGCCCTGCTGCTGACCGCCTGCAACGGCGGACAGCCCGAAGAGCTCAAATCCCCCGAATTTTACTTTCAGGAGGGTGAAAGTTACCTCGAAAGAGGGCTCTACGACAACGCAATCGAGTCCTGGGAAAAAGTCAGAGACAGCTTCTACTCACCGGAGCTGACAATGAAAACAGAGCTGAAAATGGCCGAGACCTATTACCTTGCCGAGCGCTACCCGGAAGCCGCCAGCGCCTACCGTGATTTCATTCAGCAATACCCAGGCGACAACCGCAACGGATCGGCGACCTACTGGCTGGCGATGTCCTATTACCAGCAGATACTCACCAAAGACCGTGACCAGACCAGTACCCGCAACGCTCTGAATGTTTTTCGACGGTTACTCGCCGAATATCCCGGCGAACGGGACATTGCGGAGATAAATGAATTGATGGCCTATTGCCGCAACCGGCTCGCCGCCCACGAGGTCTATATCGGTACCTTCTACCTGAGAACCAAGCACTATCAACCGGCCGTCGACAGACTCGAAGCGGCATTGGCACAATACCCAGACTACCCACGACACGACCGTACCTACGAAGCCCTGGTCTCTGCGTACCTGAATCTGAATCGTCGCGAGCAGGCAGAGGACGCCTTTGCACGACTGACGAACGCCTATCCGGACAGCGATGCCCTGAAAAAAGCCTCCAGAAAACTGGCCAAATAAAACACCCTTTAACACGACCGAAATCGCAGCAGAACGGAGTATAACAAGACCCTTACAAGCGCGACAAGACGTGCCTTCAGCACCAGATGAACACCGGTCAGATTTCGTCTTTTCCCTTGACTTGGTCCATACGCCATTATATAAAAAGCGCGATTATTCATATAACGTTATTTTATGGACACCAACGCCACCATCTGACCACCGGCGCAGTGCCCGCCTGCAAGTCTGCATTTATTCAATCAAATAAAGTTTTTTTCCAAACCTTAGACCGGGCGCGGATGCGCGCCTTAGATCCATTCAACAAGGAGGAGAGAGAACATGTCCGAGTACGGAACACTTCAAGATCGCGTACGCTGTACGGAACTGATGAGCAAAGTCATGGAACCCGCTCAAACCATTCAGTTCTTCAAGCCCGGAATGAACCTCGGCTGGTCCGGTTTCACCCCGGCTGGCTACCCCAAGGTCGTCCCGATCGCCCTCGCTGACCACGTCGAGCAGAACAATCTTCAGGGTCAGATGAAATTCAACCTCTTCATCGGTGCCTCCGTTGGCGCTGAGACCGAAGACCGCTGGGCAACCCTCGACATGATCGATCGTCGCTGGCCCTATCAGACCGGCAAGAACATCGCCAAAGGGATCAACGAAGGTCGCATCCGCATGGGTGACAAGCACCTGTCGTTGTTCGCTCAGGATCTCGGCTACGGCTTCTACACCGAAAACGGCCGTATCGATATCGCCATCATCGAGGTTTCAGGCGTTACCGAAAATGGTGAGCTGATCCCGACCTCCTCTTGCGGCGTTATCCCCGAGCTGCTCCAAGTAGCCGACAAGATCATCCTCGAGGTCAACACCGGACAGCCTTCCTTTGAAGGCATGCATGACCTGGTAACCTGCCTCAATCCGCCGAACCGTCAGGTTCTGCCGATCACCACCGCTGGTGAGCGTATCGGCAGCACCTCGATCCCTTGCGATATGAGCCGCGTCATCGCTGTTTGCGAATCGAAACTGCGCGACAAGGGCCGTGCCTTCACCGACATGGATGCCACATCCGAAGCGATCGCCGGCCACATCATGGACTTCTTCGCCAACGAAGTGAAGCAAGGTCGTCTGCCTGAAAACCTGCTGCCACTGCAGTCGGGCGTCGGTTCCATTGCCAACGCTGTCGTCGGTGGTCTGGCCAAAGGCCCCTTCAAGAACCTGACCGTTTACACCGAGGTTCTGCAGGACACCATGCTCGACCTGTTCGATTCCGGCAAGCTCGATGCCGCGTCTTCCTGCTCCCTGTCCCTCTCTGAGACTCCGGGCTTCCCCCGCTTCTTCGAGAACTGGGACAAGTACGCAGACAAGATCACCCTCCGCCCTCTGGCGATCTCCAACGCTCCCGAGCCGATCCGTCGTCTGGGTTGTATCGCCATGAACACCCCGGTCGAGTTCGACATGTATGCACATGCCAACTCCACCCTGGTCGGCGGTACCCGCATGATCAACGGCCTTGGCGGTTCCGGCGACTTCCTGCGTAACGGCTTCCTGAAGATCATGCACAGCCCGTCGGCACGTCCGACCAAGACCGATCCGACCGGTATCACCTGCGTGGTTCCGAAGGCGCCGCATATCGACCACACCGAGCACGACCTCGACGTCCTGGTCACCGAGCAGGGTCTGGCCGACCTGCGCGGTCTGGCACCAAAAGATCGGGCCCAGCTGATCATCGATAAGTGCGCGCATCCCGAGTACAAGCCGATCCTGCAGGACTACTTCGACATGGCCAAAGCCCAGTGCCTGGCCAAAGGCGTCGGTCATGAGCCTCAGCTGTTCGACCGTTGCTTCAAGATGCAGCAGAACCTGGCCCAGAACGGCACCATGAAGATCAAGAACTGGGACATCAAGGTTGATCTTTGCGAAGACTAGCCTTAAGTACAAGTTGAAACAAAACAGCCCCTGCGGATTTCCGCAGGGGCTTTCTTTTTCTCGCAAGGCCGCAAATCGTAACGCAGCGCAAAAAAGTTCTCTTTAACAAAGGTTTCTGCTATCGTAAGAAGATACCAATAAATAAACCTTTAACACCGTTTCATTCTCAAAGGTCGCAGGAAAACCAATGAAGCGTCCACACCGACAGCATACCTTCTGCCTTCTCTTCAGTCTCATTCTGTGGCTGCTGAGCGCGACACCCCTGTATGCGACCTGCTCCCCCTACGTCGGTTTTGCGACCATCAATGAGATCAATGTGCACAACCAGAGTGCGCAATCGTCAAAAGACAGCTACATCGAAATCAAGGCCCTCTCCCCCGACATCATCCTTTCGGATATATGGGAAAGCTGGACTATCGACGTCTGCTCGGCCATCGGTGCCGCTGCAGGATCTGGCTGCCGAACAGACATCTCCGTCGAAGACTATTATTTTGATGAAAATGGCGACATGATTCCCAACGATCCCGGCAACAACGGCTGGTTGGTCACACCGGAATCAACCTTCAACTGGCCCTATATCGACTTAAACGCCAGTAAAAACAACGACCCCCGCGGGATGACCGTCACCCTTTATGATGAGAATGGTCTGATCATTGATGTCCTCGATGTTGATGGCTACGCCAGTTCACCCCCCCCATGCAGTTTTCCTTACGACATCGATTTTCCCGGAAGCAACGATTTTAACATCCAGCGCCAGCCGGACGGCAATGGAGACTGGGTCGGCAGCGGGGGCGGAAACTCTGGCGACCAGACCGTCAACGACACCAACGATCCGACCCTGAGCGACGCCCCCCGCGTCGTTATCGGTGACACAACAACCACTGCCGGCAACGATATGGTCTTCACCATCAGCCTGCTCGACCCACTGACCAGCGCACCGATTGTCGCAGGTCGAAACGTCGACATCCTCTATGAAACGATCGACGGTACCGCTCTCATAGGGACGGATTACGTCGACACAGGCGGCACCGTCACGATCCCCTCCGGAGCCTCATCAGTTACCCTGCCGATCCCAACACTCGCTACGGCGACCAACGACCGCTGGTTCTACCTGCACCTCATCGAAGTCACCACCAAGGATAATGATCTCAAAGTCGCGGTGATCGGCTTCAACATGGCCAAAGGGACCATCAGCGCCCCGAGCGTCGATCACTATGAGATCCACCACGACGGCAGCGCACTGACCTGCGAACCGGAAGCGATCACGATCAAGGCCTGCACCGACACCGCAACACCCTGCGCACTGGCGACTGATCCCAGCGATGTGACCCTCGCCACCAGCGCCGGTTCGTGGCTGGAAACCAGCCCGATCACTTTTACCGGTTCAACCACGGTCAACCTGAAAAATACCGACAGCACCCTCACACCGGTCATCAGTTTGTCGACCACCACCCCCTCGGCAACGGTCCAGTGCTACGAAAACGGCACCCCCGATGCAGCCTGCGATCTTGCCTTTTACGACAGCGGCTTTCTGTTTGATGTGCTCGACGCCGCCTCAGGGAGCACCCAGACCGTCACCATGCAGGCAGTCCGACTTGATGACACCACCCAGACCTGCACACCGACTTTCACCGACCAGACAAAAGCTATCGACTTCAGTTTCATCTACGCCGATCCACTTACAAATCCGCACGGCTCACAGGCCCAGATCGGCTCAATCGATTTTGTCGGCAACGCCTTGAACCACAACCTCTATTTTGACCCGTCCGGGACCACCAGCTTTATCTTGAGCTACCCAGATGCCGGCAGTTTGACCTTTACCGCCAGCTACGACGACGGTAGCGCCGTCGCAACCGGTAACGACACGGCAATCTTCTATCCGGACAGTTTCCGCATCACCGCCCCGGTACAGACCTGGACCGCCACCGACGGCAGCAGTACAGTTTTGGCCAAAGCAGGCGAAACCTTCTCGCTGACCATCGAAGCCCTCAACACCGCTGGCGTGGCAACCCCTAACTATACCGGAACCGTAACCCTCAGCGCAGACAATGTTTCTCCTGCGACCGGCGTCACCGGAGCGATCAGCACCACAACGGCCAATCTCACCGACGGTACCGCGACTCTCAATCAGACCTATTCTGAAGTCGGAATCATGACAATTACAGCCGATGATCTTGACTACCTTGGCCATAGCATCACCGGGACCAGCGAAAATATCGGCCGCTTTATTCCTGATCAGTTTCGTATAATCTCCGGTTTGACTGTCGACGGCATTCTCAATCATGCTGATACACTGTTCAGTTATTATGGACACGAAATCAACGGTTACAGCACCGCACCATCGATAATCATCGAGGCACTGGCAGTCGACGGCAGCCGGACTCAAAACTATCAGGGCGACTATTTCAAAATGACAGCGGCGGATATCGCTATCTCTAACCCGACGGCCGACAAGGTCGAAACCACTCAACCGATCAGTATCATTCGCACGGGCGAATCGCTGTTGAGCAATGGCGACGGCACGATGACCTACCTGTTCGGAACGGACGGAATCACCTACACCAAGCAATCCACCGCCACCCCGCCGCTCAGCACCCCGCAATTCGATTTCGAAGTCACGTCTCTGACGGACAGTGATCCACCGACGGCAACGGCCGTCAGTGAGATGGTTCCCGTCAGCGGCGGTACCGAATTCCGCTACGGCCGTCTCAACGCCGAACATACTTACGGCCCGGAAACCGAACCACTCGATATCATTGCCACTGCAGAGTACTGGGATGGTAGCCAGTGGCAGCCGAACCCGCTCGACAATGTCAGCACGTTTCAGTACATCAAAACAGAAACCGACATCACCACCGTCGAAGACGAAAATGGCGTGCTGGTCGCACCCGCAAGCACTGATCTAACCATCACATCAGGGCTGGGAACTCTCACCCTGACTCCGAATGTCGATGCCGGCGACCCCGGTGGCTCTGTTGATGTCACCCTACTCCCGCAAGGCTGGCTGAACTTCGATTGGGACAACGATGTCTCTACCGTCGATAGCGGTCCAACGGTCACCGTAACCTTTGGTATCTATCGTGGGCGCGACAGGATTATCAGCTGGGAAGAGATTCCGGTGCACTGATGACGATGAATTCACCACACAGTTCCGGGTTCACCCTGCTCGAATTGATTCTGATCATCACCCTGATCGGAATTCTCGCTGCGGTTGCCCTCCCTAAAATAGACCTCGCCACCTACCGGGATGATACAGAAGCCAACCTGCTGTTGTCACACCTGCGCTACGCCCAGCACCGCTCGATGGTCACCGGTGGCGGCTGGAACATCACCTTCGGGACCGACAGTTACAGCCTCGCCGACGAAAACGATACAGCACAGGACTTCCCCGGACTGGGGAGCACCGTCGAGGTGACCGCTATCACTTCCAGCCGCGCTGTGCTCTATTTCGACAGCCTCGGCACCCCCGATGACGACGCTTTCAGCAACAACACCAACAACGTCACCACACTGACAACCATCACCATCGGCGGACAAACCTTCACAGTTGAGCCTTACAGTGGAGGAATCCTGTGAATAGCCGCGGATTTTCCCTTGTTGAACTTGTGATCTACATTGTGGTTTTTGCCATCGGGGTTGCCGGTGTCATGACCGTGACCTCACAGAGCCTGTCCCGTGGTTCGGACTCGACCCTGCGCCTGCGAGGCACCCAGGTCGCCCAGGCCGCCATGGAAGAGATTCTGGCCAAGAAATGGGACGACACCTCACCAAACGGAGGCGGTGTGACCGCAACCCCGACCGCTGTTGCACTGTTCGGCCCAGACGGCGGAGAGGGGACGATGGACAGATATGATGATGTCGATGACTATCATGGCATTGCCGGGCTCGCCAGTTCTTCTGCGGCAGCCTTTAACCTGACAGCGGGATTCACAATCGATGTGACGGTCAGTTACGTCAGCCTGTCAGGAGGGACCTTTATCGCCAGCGGTATCCCCAGCGATTACAAACAGATCGATCTCACAGTCGATTGTACTGAGCTGAACGAGAGCTATCGGATTGTAGCGGTCAAAGGAAATTTTTGATGCGAGAGGCCAGAAACGCTGGATTTACACTGGTTGAAATGGTTGTCGTCATCGTGCTGCTCGGCATCGTTGGAGCGATGACCTCTCAGCTGATCCTCCCTCTGCTGACCAGTTACACCGAATCCCGTGTTGTCGATCGGCTTTACGGTGACGCTAAGTTCGCCGTCGAACGGATCGACCGGGAAATCCGCATGTCGATTCCCAATTCCCTGCGGACTGTCGCTAGCGATACCGGCATCCAGTTCGGTCGACTCAAAGACGCGGCCTACTACAGTGACAGACCGGCAAACAACAAACACATCGAGTTGGACGCAACCACATATCCCACCATGGCAGTCGGCGACCAACTGTCGATCTACAACACAAACCCCAACCAGTTTTATAACGGGAACAGAAACTATCAAATTGATACGCTACTCGCAGGCAACGTTGTAGAGCTGGACCGAAAACCGGCCCCCCAATCCCCTCTGCGCCGTTTTTACTGTTTCGATCTAGCGCAATCTCCGGTCACTTTTTACCACAGTGGAACGCAGCTGATACGCAGCTTCGGCTACGGGCTAGGTGGTGCGATCGACGGAACCGCGGGAGGCAATGTTGTCGCAACAAATGTTCAAAGCGCAGCCTTCAGCTACGATCCGGGGAATATGACCCGCAATGCCACACTCAAAATTGACCTGACCATGGCTGCAAACGGAATCAGCTTGAATTACTCGCACAAAATCCACATCAGGAACATGCCATGATGCGCCTCAATCAAAAAGGAATGTCGGTGATTCTTGCTGTCGCCACCATGCTGATCCTCGGATTTATCGCAGCCGCAGCCGTCGGCCTGCTGCAGAATAGAGAAATCAGTTCAGGGGAGGAGCTTCTCTCGACACAGGCGCTTTTTCTGGCTGAAACCGGCGTAGAGATCGCCATCAACGAAGGATTGCTGCCGGGACCGTCCACCACCTATAATTACGGTGACGGCAATATCGACGTACGAATAACCAGCCTCGGCGTACTTGATGGACAAACCATCCTGCAGGTCGACTCTACCGGAACCATCGGATCCATCAACAGACAAGTCCGCGTTAAATATCGGCCATAAAAAAAAGCGGAGCCCGTTTGGGCTCCGCTTTTTTGAACATCAATTTTTCCGAGACTACCAGCTTTTAGTCAGTTTAGCCTTTGTTGTAGCCGTCTCATCCGTCACTACAGTAATCGTATAAACAACGGAATCAATTGTTGCTGTAATGGTAGCACCTGAAGCAGACCAATCACTCGGCAATTCATCCATCGCCGCCGCAAGACAGTTACCAGAATTGGCACCGTCTATCTGACCATCGGGGCAATCCGCCAAAACGTATCCAGGCATATCGGCAGCGGCCTTACCAACCAACTTGGCGGCATGATTGAGAGCTGTCGCCGCGTTCGCTGCACCATAAACGCCATCAGCTTGAGCCTCGGCCGCTTCGGTCTTCATGTCGACGAACTTGGGGACAGCGACTGCTGCCAAAATCCCCAGAATGACGATGACGACCACCAACTCGATCAGGGTGAAACCATTTTGATTTCTCATACTCTTTGCTCCTCTTCTTTCTGTATCGGCACATTCATGCGTGCCTTTGTGTGGGGGGTGCTAATCTATAGTTAACCAACGATATTCGTTGACCGGCTGTATCCGCAAACCGGCCAGATAACGACCACTCATGCGCTGTGTATAGAGTGGTTCTACTGTAAATGCGATGGAGCCGCTGTTTCTGCTTTTCGATTCAAGGTAAAGCTGATGCTGAACCTTATAGACCAATTGTCGTCCTGACGCATCAAAATACCAGCGGCCGGGTGCGACAGTACGGGCAGTTAGAGAGCTGACTGAACCATCGTAGTTATGGGGCAGCTCAACCAGAAGATCCATCGGGTTACTGCCGATCAGTCGCTGAACTGCGGCCCGATCCCCCTCGACCAGAGACGCGGTCACTTCCATCGCCAGGGCACTTCGCATCACTCCAAGGTTGTGCTCCATGGCCGTTCTTTCAACTTCAACCAAGAGTCGGTAGTACCGATCGAGGGCAAAAAAAGCGAGAACGCTGACAACAGAGATGACGACAACCAGCTCAAAAAGAGTGAATCCTCTGCTGTTCGACCCTGTTGTCCTGGTGAAAAAATTAGCTCTCACTCACCAATATCTCTCATCCAAAAGTTAAAATCAACCCATCTTTCTTTTAACGGGTAATATTCCCGAGGTTCCACATCGGCAAAAAGACCCCGAGGGCCAGCACGAGAACCATCCCGCCGATGATGACGATCATAATCGGCTCGATAGAACTGGACAGGCTCTTCAGATCGTAGTCCACCTCACGTTCGTAAAACGCTGCCACATCTTCAAGCATTTTATCGACCGCGCCGGTCTCCTCACCGACCGCAAGCATCTGCAGCACCAGGGGAGTGAACATTCCGGTCTGCGTGGCACTCCGGGTCAGGGTGTCTCCCCTTTCGACACCGTTACGGATCTCCTCAATCTTCTCACCGACAAAAGCATTGTCCACCGCCCGCGCGGTAAAACCGAGGGCCTGGGTCAATGGCACTCCGGCGCTGTACCCCATGATAAAACCGCGGGAGAATCGCACCAGCGTTGAACGCAGAACGATATCGCCCACCAGAGGAATTTTGAGCTTATAGCGATCCCACAGATAACCGCCACGCTCCGTCTTAACAGCCTGCCGCAGCCCGAAAAACGAGGAGAGCAGAACCCCAAACACCAACGGCCAATACGTCAACATAAAATTGGAGACCCCAAGAATCATGCGGGTCGCTATCGGCAGCTCTGCTCCAGCACTGGCAAACACCTTGGCAAACGCCGGGATAACAAAAAGGCTGATGAACAGGATCGCAAACAGGATTGCAATGATGACAAACGTCGGGTAACGCAGCGCGGATTTGACCCGATTGATGGTTTCTTTTTCCCGTTCAAAATAGTTGGAAAGCTGCAGAAACACGTCGTCGAGCTTGCCCGTTCCCTCACCGACCTGCACCATCCGGCACAGCAGCGGCGGAAACACCTTGGGGTGCGCGGCAAAGGCCCCTGACAGTTCCATCCCCGCTTCAAGATCGTCGATCACCTTGGCCAACGCTGTGCCCAGCGATTCGTTACGGGCGGTCTCAACCAGCCCCGACAGAGCGCGGACCATCGGCACTCCGGCTTTGGTCAGGGTGTACATCTGCCGGCAGAACAGAATCAAATCATCCAGTCCGACCTTTTGCCGTCGATTCAACCTGAATCTCTGGCTGAGGGGCAGAGCGCTCTTGCCGGCGATTTCAACGATACTCACCGGAACCATCTGACTGGCCTGCAACTGGCTGGCAAGCGCATCGGCAGACGAAGCCTCAAGCTGACCTTCGTTCAGCGACCCGGCCTGATCTCGAGCTTTGTAGCGATAGTAAGGCATCTGCTTAACCCGCAATCTCGTCTGGAGTCTGACTGGTCAGACCCGGCGAGGTATGAGCCGCAATGGAGGTCTCGTCGATCTGACCAGATATCCGCATCACCTCTTCAATACTCGTCACCCCCGACTGTGCCAGCAGTAACGTCTCTTGCGCCAGGCTGCTGAACCCTTTCTGCTGCTGTGCCAGCTCGGCAAAGTCAGAGCTATCGTTGCGACGCAGCGCATCAGCGAGCTCAAAGTTCATCTCGAGCAGCTCAAACACACCGATCCGCCCAGAGTAGCCCGTGTTATTGCAGGAGGGACAGCCAGTCCCCGCGGTGAATCCAGTGGGGTCAAAGGATCGTCCCATCTTCAACGAGAAAGTGTCCAAAAAACTGCGTGCAGCCGAATCAAGGGTATCGGGCTGCTGGCAACCAACACAGACCCGGCGCACCAGCCGTTGCGCAAGCACGGCACGTAACGAGCTGGCGACAACATAGCCTTCGGTTCCCATCTCGATCAGGCGCAGTGCCGTACTAATCGAATCGTTGGTATGCAGTGTCGAGAGAACCAGATGACCTGTCATCGCAGCCCGCAAAGCGATATCACTGGTCTCCTTGTCGCGCATCTCACCAACCATGACAATATCCGGATCCTGCCGCAGTCCGGCCCTTAAAACCCGAGCGAAATCGAGGCCGATTTTCGAGTAGACCTGAACCTGATTGACCCGCGGCAGCCGGTATTCCACCGGGTCTTCAACTGTGATAATTTTTTTCTCTTCGTGGTTGAGTTCGTTCAGTGCTCCATAGAGGGTCGTGGTCTTACCGCTTCCGGTCGGGCCGGTAACCAGAACCAATCCGTTGGGTCGCCGCAGTTGCTGACGAAACCGCTTCAGCAGATAAGGAGACATGCCGACATGGTCCAGGTTCAATAAACCGCCGGACTGGTCAAGAAGTCGCATAACCACCGACTCCCCATACTGCAACGGCATGGTCGACAGACGGATATCGATGCTTTTCCCTTTAACTCGGATATTGAAACGACCGTCTTGAGGCAACCGGCGTTCCGAAATATCCAGTCCGCAGACAAGTTTCAGACGTGACACCATCGCAGGGGCAATCCGCTTCTCCTTCATGATCTGCTCATGGAGCACGCCGTCGATCCGCTGGCGGATCCGCAAAACCTTCTCATCCGGCTCGATATGGATATCCGACGCGCCGACCTGAATAGCGTCCTCAAACAACGAGCGAAGCAGCCGGACAACAGGGGCATCTTCGACATCTGTCGTTGCCAGAAGCTGATTGAGATTACTGTCTCCCTGAGAAAGTTCCTCACCGAGTTCCTCGGCAATGGTCACAATCTCCTGGGTTCTCCGGTAGACGGTGTCGAGAGTTTTCAACAGTTCGGTCTCGTTGACCACGGCGATGCTGATCTGCCGCTTGAGAATCTTCGTCAGCTCGTCATAGGCGTGAATATCGGTCGGATCAGCCATCCCCACCAGCATCCGGCCCGCTTCGAGAGACAGGGCAATTGTTCGGAACCGGCGTGCAGCGGTTTCCGGCATCAGGCGCACAGTATCGGGGTTGTAATGATAATGTTTGAGGTCGATAAAGGGGAGATTCATCTGGTCAGCGAGAAACCTGTAAAACTCCTGAGAGGTCAGAAATCCGAGATCGATCAGCGTGGCACCGAGCTTAGCTCCCGTCTTTTTCTGCATCGCCAGGGCCTGCATCAACTGATCTTCAGTGATTGCACCGCCACTGACCATCAGGTCGCCTATACGGATTTTTTTTCGCGGGGGAGCCTGTTCAAACGCCATATCGCTTAAGTCCTCATTCCTTTAAATTACAAAACCGACAATCTGCCGCGCAGATAGTCCCGCACGTCCGGCCTTAGTCCCTCAAAAACCAAGGCCTGTCGATAAGCCTGTTTCGCCTGAACGGAATCGCCGATCTGTTCCAGTGCAATCCCACGCCCCATCCACCACAAGGGCCGACGGTTATCGACCTGCAGCAACTCCGTATACAGCAAGGCAGCCTCTGCAAAACGTCCGTTCTCCTGCAGCAGTGCCGCTTTTAGAGCGTGAAAGTCTGTCGCATCCGCCAGGGCAGGCTGCGGAGGCATCTCCAGAACGAGTAATGCCCGCTCTGCATCCCCAGCTGCGAACAACCACTGAGCTGACCGCATCGTCAAGGCAGGATGGTGGAGGTGAAGAGTCAACCCGGCTTCGATCACTGCGGTCACAGCCGGATTGCCATCGTTCAACTGCAAATCGATCAGGGCCAAACGCGCTTCGAGCAGGTCAGGAGCCTCCAGCAGGGCCTGCTCAAACTGATCCTGCGCATCGACACGATCACCGGCCTGCAGCGCGGCTACTCCCCGCTGATAAGCGGTGCGAGCGAGTTGCTCTGCCGTCGGAGCTTGACGGACCTTGGTCATGCTCGGTGCCGGGATATTTTCGATTTTAGCGTTGTCTTGACTGTCACCCGGGGTGAGCGTTCCTACCGTCTCCGCCTGAATTTCAGTGGCAACCACTGGCGCGGTCACCTGAAGCTGCATCCGGGTCAACTCGACCAGCAAACGCTGCCCGTAAAAATTATCCGCCGGGAGCACCAGCGACTTGACCTGCACCGCTTGCCGCAGTGCGACGTCAAGAGTTAGGTTTCCCTCGCTGTGCCGCAGATCAACATTATCGATCATCGCTCCCTGCAAGGGGTTCATCACCGGCAACTGTGCGGACATCCCCTCGAGAGAGATCCTCAGCTGACCCGATTCTTGATTTTGCTTCAGAGCAAAGCGGGGCATGCGATCAAATTCAAGCATCAGACGCGCAGAACTGTTCGACTCAAACAGATCAACATTGAGCAGCCGGGCTTGTCGCCCGACCACCGCAAGCTGGTCAGCGGGTGGTTGTTCTTCACCCCCTGACACAATCGGATGAGGAGCCATTCCGGTCTCCGCAACCGATCCTGCAGGAGAAACTGGACCGGACAGGGATCCAATTGGAGCAGACGGATCTGTTGGTCGTATCAGCAGAAGCAGCCCACCGGCAAGAAAGACAGTCAGTATCGCGACCACAAACAGGGTCCGTCGAACGGGCCGCGGGGAGGCAGGATTCACCTCATGACGGGTCTCAGTGATGTCTGTCGGCAGGTCCCTCTCGGCAGCGCGCCGTTTCTCCAGGTCCTTCAGCATCTGGATAATCAGACTCATCGATAACCCCGCAACACCAAGACCGTCACCAGCGCAACCAGCAGAATCAGTCCGCACTCCAGAAACACCCTTTGCAGACTGGCCCATGGTGCAGACGTCGATCCGGATCTTGCGTCGCCAACGGTATCGGCGACGGCAGCTTCCATAAGGGAGGCATCAACATCGCTGCGCCCCTTGCCATAAGCGGCCAGTAGTGCCTTGTGAGCCAGCAGGTTGATAATCCTTGGAACCCCGGAACTGGCAGCGTAAAGCAGACGGGTCGCAGCATCCTGAAAAATAGCGGTGCCAACATATCCCGCTGTCTTGAGTCGGTGTTCGAGATAGCCCTGCACCTCGGCCTGGGTCATCGCCGACAACGCATACGAAAAGGTGATCCGCTGACGCAGTTGGCGAAGCTCATGCTTTTCGAGACGCTGTTCAAACTCGGGCTGAGCGAAAAAGAAAATATGCAGCAGCTTCTCCTTTTCCGTTTCGAGATTGCTGAGCAGGCGCAGAGCTTCCAGTGTCTTAAAAGGCATCGCCTGGGCTTCGTCGATCAGAATCACCAGCGGTCGGTTGCGGTCGCGTAAGCGAATCAGCTCCTGCAGAATATCCTGATTCAACTGCTGCACCGTCGCAGTATCGGACAGGGTCAATTTCAGTTCGCTGACAATCGCCTGATAGAGTTCTTTGGGGGTAAGGAGCGGATTGGGCAGATAGACGGTTTCACAATCGGCTTGCAGGACCTTGAGCATCTGCCGGCACAGCAGGGTTTTTCCGGTACCGACTTCACCGATAACCCGGACAAAACCTTCACCATTACGCAGCGCCACACGCAGTACATCGACCGCTTCCTGATGCCCACTGTAGCGGTAGTAATATTCGGTGTCGGGGGTCAGAGAAAACGGTTTTTCCCTGAACCCAAAGAACTGTTCGTACATCGTTTCGATGTCCGTTCTAATCAGAAGGCTATTGCTCGCCCTTCAACCACGACCGCTGCATCTGTGGGGAAAGAGTTTTGATCCGCTGTTGAGTCGCCTGCAGACTGTCGGTCCAATCCCGGCTACTGCGGATCACCTGCGGGCGCAGCAGAATCACCAGTTCGCTCTTGCTCGAAACCGATTTGGTATGACGGAACAGCCCGCCGAGAATCGGGATCTTGCTCAACACCGGGACTCCGGCTTCCTGCTCATCGAGGGTGTCCTGCATCAGGCCACCAATAACAACCAACTGCCCACTCTCGGCGTGGACGACACTATCCGACTCGCGAACCGTGCTGTATGCCACAGGAATCGACTGATTGACGCCAAACACATTGATCTCTTTGGTCTGATCGATCACCTCGCTGACGGTGGGGTGAATGTGCAGAGTGATCCGGCTCGCTTCATCAATCTGCGGAGTGACATCAAGGGCAATCCCCGAAAAGAACGGAGTCAGGGTGACATCGGTTTTGTTTGTTACCGAGGTGCCGGTGGTTGTATCACTGGAGATATCGGTCACAAAATACTCGTCGGATCCAACCTTGATCACCGCTTTCTGGTTATTAACCGTCGAAATCCGTGGGCTGGACAGCACCTGCACGTCACCCTGATTCTCGAGCATCTCGATAAACGCCTGGAAATCGTCGGTATTCAACGCTAGACTGAACATTCCACCGAACGCAAGGGCATCGAGACCATCCGGCAACAGCTGGCCCGGTGCCAGATTACCTCTGTTGCCTGCGGTCACTGCCGGTTCCTGGGTCAACAGCGATCCACCACCGGTCTGGCCGATCAGCGCATTGGTCGTCGAGCCGTTTCCGGCAAGGGCCGACCAGTTGATTCCGGTCTGAAAACCATCCGACAGGCTCACCTCGATGACTTTGGCTTCGAGAATGACCTGACGCTGCAAATTGCCCTGAATGGTTTTTAGATAATTATCGACCAGAGACAGCTCGTCCGGCATGGCCACAACCACAACCACTCCCGCCTGGGGCTGGACGATGACCTTACGTCCCCCGTCGTTGCCGATC
The DNA here is from genome assembly GCA_002868865.1 of Desulfuromonas sp. GTDB lineage: Bacteria > Desulfobacterota > Desulfuromonadia > Desulfuromonadales > Geopsychrobacteraceae > BM509. The sequence continues at coordinate 29,577 of PKUC01000109.1, forward strand.
AGGCTCTCGACCGCGCTGCGCAGTTCGCTCCAGAAATCAGCCGTCGATTCCGTTTCGATCCGGCTCCCCGAAACGCTTTCCGTCCTCTGGGACGAATCGCCGCCATCACTATCATCTCCCGACCCCTGGGTTCCCACCTGAGTAATCTGCCCCGAACTGACCCGGGTATGGGATGTCCCTTTGCGCACCAGGTTGAGATAGTTGACCTGAAACGTTCGCGACTGCAGTCCGACCGGCATCACCTGGTAAATGCTGCCCGATTTAACGTAGGGGTATCCGTAAACGTTTTTCACGACCTCCAGTACTTCAGCGACAGTGGTACTTTTCAGATCAACGCTGATCTCACCTGCAACATCGGGATGTACGACCATGTTGTCGCGAGTCCCTTCCACCAGGCTCATAAAAAACTCCCGGGCAGGGACCTGGGTCGCAGCAATATCAAAACGGGGTCCTTCAGATTCAGGAGCAGGGACGTACAGAGATTGAGTGGCGGGAATCAACGCCGATCGGATCGATGCGGGCGGTAACGGCGGCGCGGAACCTGTCACAACAGACGCGGGCCCGGCATCGTCAAAGGTCTTCTGAATATCATCCATCGGTTCTCCCCCGCGCGGAGGAGGGGCGCACCCTGCAGAGACGATCAGAACCACCAGAATCAGAGCAGGCAAGCAGTATGTTCTCACCAGTGAATGCATTACAAATGACTCCCTTTCTCGGCACCGTAAGGCGCAGAGATCATTTTCAAACCGGTTCCGGGCCGGCGCAGAACAACAGTCTTCTTGTTACGAACCAGAACAACCCGGTCGGCATCGACCTGGATCAGTTTATAGCCATCGATCCGGTCCCCAAGGCTCATGGCACGGTCATTGATAACGGCGACCGACCGATCGGCAGACAGCAGCACGGCGCTTAACCGCCACTCGGAGGTCTTCTCGACCGCCTTTTTTTCAACGTTCGAAGGCACATGACTCGGCCGCATCGGATCCTGTAATCTGGAAGCGCCGCTCACAACCGGCAGCGTCACCAGCAGAATGCCTGCGATGATTAAAATCCTGTTAGCCACCGATCCACCCCTTCTCCAAACTTAAGGTATGTATCGTCACGCGAACCGTCGCCTTGGGATAGGTCTGCGTCTCGATCTCCAGATCATCCCACACCAGCCGTCGGGGCAGATCGTCGAGCGACCTCAGGTAGGTCAGAGTCGCCAGATAATCGCCGGAAAACTCCATCTGCATGGCATGGCGATAGAGCGCAAGAGTCTGCTGATCGGTCGCCTGTGGCGAAATCTGCAGCGGCTCGGGGGCGAAGTTTTCCAAACTGACCAGGGTCAACTTCTTCTGCTTGTTCAGCAGCGCCTTGAGCAACTCTGGCATCTCCCGCGGTGAAACCAGATCGGCCACGTTTTCAGCCAGCGACAGACGCACTCGCTCGTTTTCAGCAGTCAACACCGCGAGACGGTCCCGGTTTTCACGATCCGGGTCGAATCCCTTGCGCGCTTCAAGGATCGTTTTTTGCGCCGTCAGATCGGCGATATCTGTCTGGGCTTGCAACAACTCCTGCTGCCCCTGACGGGCTTTTGCCAGTAGGGGCGTCGCGATCAGCGCATCCCACAGCACATAAACCACTGCCGCACAGCAAAGCACCAACAACAGACGTTCCCGCAGCTGGCGCTGGTCATACCAGTGAATCAGGTCTGCAACGTTGAACGATTTCGACATCAGTACTCCCCCGAAACCGATTCGAGGCTAAAGGTCACCTGTCCCGGCCGTTCTGAAAGCCGGGCCAACTTCAACCGAGAAAAGACCTGACCATCCAACACATCTGCAGACGCAAGCGTCTGTAAATAGAGGGGGATATGCTCCGGAGTAAGAGCCGCTCCGGACAACAGAATATCGTTCCCTCCTGCGGCCAGATGGATCTTTTCCAGCCAAAGCCCTTCGAGACGATGCCTCGCCAGGCCGTCAAGGATATCGAGGATGCTGGCGTTGATCTGCTCATCCCGCGATGAAAAATATCCCAGCATCTGATTCTGTGCTGCCAGCTTCTGCTCAGCCGTGGCGATATCCGCTTCAAGTTGCGCATCTTTTTGTGGCGCTGGATATTGTTCACTGAGCTGCACAACTTCGGCAGAAAGAAGATCCCGCTGTGACTGGAGAGAGGTCAACTCCTCAAGGCTGGCATTCAGTGTCCAGAAATCATAAAGACTGATAACACTCAACAGCCCGCACAAGAGTACAAAGAGAAATCCGACCTGCTTCAGATTCAGTGGTTGCGGTCTGTCGATCAGGCTGTCCTGATAAAGATTGATCTGCTGTCTCATCAGTGATGCTCCCGTCGCAAAGCACCGCCGATCGCAATCAGGGATCGGCTCACCTCGATCGGTGCGATATCATCAGGGATCGCCATCACCTCACTCAGACGTAACTCTTCAACATGGGTCGGCAGATCAGCAAGAGCGGACAATAATTCTGTGACACCCTGGGTGGTCTGAGCCACAAGCAGGCGAGACACCAGCGGTAACTGGAAACCGCTTTCGCAGTAATCGAAGGTCCGCTGAACCTCCAGAACGATCGCTTCGAGCTGTCGTTGAAGAAGCTCTGCATCCTCCCTGCCGGCGCGCAGGTCTTTCATGCCGACACCGAGATAACGGGTGACGTACTGAACCCCCTCTCTGACAATCGTCAGCATGCCCCCTTGCTCTTCGAGATAAAGGATCGCTGTACCACGCTCATCGCCCTGAAACAGTTCAGCGATATTGCGCAGTGCGAACTCCGCAATATCGATCGCCACCGGAACCAGTTCGGCCTGCCCCGCCAGCTCGATGTAGTGCTTGAGCATGGATCGTTTGGCGGCGACGGCAAACTCTGTCGGCCGACGGTCGCCGCCGAACGGCGTGACCTGAAAAACATCAATAACGGCCTCTTCGACAGGAAATTCAAGCAGGTCACGAATCTGCCAGCGTGCCGCCTCACGTTTTTCATCTTGAGGGAGTTCCGCCAGATCGAGTTGGACAAGTTGATAATCTGAGGGCGAGAGGATCGAGACGACATCAAGTTTCTGGCACCCTTGGCGCTTGATAACATCGCTGGGCGATTCTTCATCTGTCGCCACAAACAGCAACGTCGGAGCCCCCTGTTTATCGTGCCGCACACAGGCGACATCGAACCCTTTTGCCCCGTAGCTCAGGCCAATAACCCTGCTATCTCCTCTGCTTTTCCGACTAAAAAGGCCCAGCTCCGCCTCCGTATAAAAATAGAAACATTTCCTGAATTTGCTAAAATTACACGAAATTTAACCTTATTATAGGTCAATAATCAACAGAAAAAGGACAGCAACCCAGCAAAGACCACTCCCACAGAGGCAGTGAAAACTGGATTACAGGCCCTGTGCTCCAACGCGACCTCACAGAAAGACCAATCAGAACCTTTTTTGTCACTTTTTAGGGCCAAAGAGGATTTAAGTATTGATTTTTAAGCAACAAAACCTTAAGTTAAAAAACTCATATACTTATATACCTTCTCCGACAAGAGCAAACGCGGGGCAACCCGCGGACGCAGAGTCACGGGACCGCTGCAGCGTATTAGCTGCAGCGGTCAGCCGAGCCGCCGAAGAGAAGACGCCAACTTGCATCCACCCTACGGATACAACCCCCCTTTGGGCAACGGTCTATCTAGTTGCACCCCTTGGGAAATAGAGCGTCTGTCGCGGCTGAAATACACGTCACAGGCGCTTTTTTTTGCGCCAATCACGCAGGTAGGCCACGCGCCAAAGAGGAGCATCCATGCCTCAAACAACATCGACCGTGACCGTCAGTGCTGTATTTGGAAAAGCATTTATCAAACAGCCCGACGGAACACTGACACCGCTTCAGGCCGGGGATATCCTACCCGCTGGAACCGATATCATCGCAACTCCCGGGGGGCGTGTCGAGCTCGACTTCGGCAACGGGACAGCAGCAACGGTCCACCCTCTGGAGATGGTCATGCCGACCACCGCCCAAGCCGACGAACTCGGCACAGGCAACACAACAGTCGATCGCGGCGACAATACCATTTTAAGCGAGGGGTTCAATTCCAGCTCCACAGGCAGAATCGCCAGTGTCAGTCGCGCAGGATCGGGCAAAGATGACGGCAACAACTTTGTCCGCATCATGCGCATCACCGAAGAGACCGACATTGCAACCCTCGGCTTTGACCCTCTCATCCGTGTCACCGAAATTGTCGACGACGAAGCGCTGCCCCCCCTCGCGACGGAACCATCCAGCAACGAAAATCCATCAGCAGAGAACACAATCACCATTGAACCCCCTGCTGATACCGCCAACCCCATACCCGTCCTGACAATCGATGATAGCTCCGTCGAAGAGGGCTCCGGCGTCACCTTCACCGTCACACTGTCAGAGTCCAGCCAAGACTTCCGTGTTTTCTTCTCAACCACGGTAGCGGGTTCAGCAGAAGCAGAGGATATCTCGCCCCTGGTGGTTAAAGATAGTTCCGGCGTTGTCATCCCTGTCAATACCGATGGCAGCTACACCGTGCCGGCCGGAGAAACTGGCCTGACAGTCACCGTCCCAACGGTCGACGATAGCGCCTATGAAGGCACCGAGACCTTTGAACTCACCGGCAAAACCGAGTTCATGTCCGGCGCCACAACCGCTACGGGCACAATAATCGATGATGGTACCGGCATCGAGGGCGATGATCCCGGTGACGACAGCGACGACGATTCTCCAACCCTGTCGATCGACGATGTCACCGTCGCAGAAGGTGGCGGAGCAGTTTTTAACGTAACTGTCTCCGAAGCCGAAGCCCCCTACAACGTCACATTCAACACATCGGTCACCGGCAGCGCCGAAACAGACGATATTTCGGCCCTGGTCGTCAAGGACAGCTCAGGCACAATCATTCCCCCCAACACCGACGGCAGCTACACCGTCCCCGCCGGAGAAACCGGCCTGACTGTCACCGTCCCGACCATTGATGACGAGACCCCTGAAGGTAATGAAACCTTTGAACTCACCGGCAAAACAGAGTTCATGGCAACTGAGGCCGGTGGAACGGGAACCATTATCGATTCAACCCCGTCAACCATCAGTGTCGACAAGGTGACCGTTGTTGAGAGTGCCGGTCTTTCGGCTCAAACCTTCATCATCAGTGCGCCGGGTGGACTGGTCTCATTGACCGTCGCAGGGACAGTCATTGCCGTCGAAAACCTAGTCAACAGCGGCACCACTCCGATTTCCATTGCCACCACCGAAGGTCAGATCACCATCAACGGCTACAACACCACAACTGGCGTTGTCAGTTACGATTATGGCCCGACAGGAGCCCGTAAGGATCACAGCGGCGGCGATACCTCCATTCTAGACAGCTTTACCCTCTCGGTCACAGATTCCGGTGGAGGAACCGTTACCGACAATCTCGACATCATGATCACCGATACGGCTCCTGTCGCCAGTGCCGATATCGACAGCGTCACTGAAGATGCCGCCGATGAAGCCGATGACAGTGATGCCACCACCACCAATATTCTCGGTAATGTCATCACTGGGATCAGTGGAGGAACAGCCGATACTTTAGGGGCCGATTCGACCACCGTCACCGGTGTTGCGGCAGGAACTCCGGCCAGTGCCTCAGGCAGTGTCGCAAATAATGTTTCAGGGACCTACGGAACCCTCAACATCGCTGCCAACGGCGGCTACACCTACACCCTCGATAACACCAATGCCACGGTCAACGCCCTCGATGCCGGAGACTCGTTGACCGATACCTTTACCTATACGGTCACGGACGCAGATGGCGACACCAGTAGCGCCACCGTCACCATCACCGTCTCGGGAACCGAAGACGCACCGACCATCACAGGAACAAGTAGCGGGTCCGTCCAGGAGGACACCACCCTCTCCACCGGCGGCAGCTTGAGTACCGCAGATGCCGACGGCGTCGATACGCCGACTTTCACGGCGCAGGCCGGAACGGCGGGGACCTACGGAACGTTCACCCTCGACGCGGCCGGAGCCTGGACCTATACCCTTGATAACGCCGCGGCCCAGACCATCGCCGGGGGAGCGGCGGTCGATGAGACCTTCACCGCCACCGCAACGACGGCCGATGGAGAGTCCGTCTCTCAGACCGTCACCATCACCGT
>PKUC01000088.1 GCA_002868865.1 Desulfuromonas sp.
CAACAACGTTTTTCGGCAGGATCTGTCCAGGTGTTTTGTGGCGCTGGCGCAAAAAAAGTGGGAAATTTTCGTTTTTTTACTGGAATGTGTGGCCAGAGTCCTTCTTCGGGTGTCAGGAAGTCTTTGCCAACGGCTCAAGAGTGCACATATAATCACAAAAAAAAACAAACAGATGAACGCTGATACAGCGGAGAGGAGTGATGAACATGAGTGAGCTCAAAGAGCGGTTCTGGCTGCAGGCCGATCAGGCGGTGATGGTTGTCGTCGATGTGCAGGAGAAGCTCGTTCCTGCAATGAATGAGCGGGTCAGTGGCCGCGTGATTCAACATATCAGTATGCTGCTCGATGGTCTGGCGGCGATGGATGTTCCGGTGATAGCAACCGAGCAGTATCCGCGTGGGCTGGGAGCGACAATTTCCGAGTTGTCTTCTGCGACGCAGCAGCACTGTGTGGAAAAGGTCGCGTTCAGCTGTTGCGGCGAACCGGACTTTTTGCAGGTGCTGGAAGCGACTGGTCGCAAACAGGTTGTCCTCGTTGGCATGGAGGCTCATGTCTGCGTTTATCAGACACTGATCGACCTGTTGGATCGTGGTTATCAGGTGCACTTGGTGGCTGATGCGATCTGCTCACGGTTTAAGTCGGACTATGACACGGCCCTGAAGATGGCACCGCAGTTGGGAGCGGTCGTGACCACCACCGAAATGGCCCTCTTTCAGTTGCTGAAGGTCGCCGGTGGTGATGCCTTTAAAACCGTGTCAGGCCTAGCCCGTCGTCGGACTGGCTGATGGATGCGTTGTCCCCCCGGCAATGTGCAGAGTTGCGCGCCGACCTTGTCACATTGATCGACCAATTGCGTGACCTGCTGGCCGCGTCGGAATCGGGCTGTCGTCCGGTGGGGTTGGATCAGCCGATAGGTCGGCTTTCGCGGATGGATGCTCTGCAGCAGCAACAGATGGCACAGGCGACGCGGCAGAAGCACGAGTTGCGCCTCGGCCTGGCACAGCAGGCCCTGACGCTGCTGGAGCGTGGTACCTACGGAGACTGTCGGCGTTGCGAGGAGCCGGTTGGTTACGCGCGCCTCAAGGCGCGGCCCGAGACCCCTTTCTGTCTCGAATGCCAGTCTGAGCGGGAGGGAAAGAATTAACATGTCGAGTCTGTTTCTGCTGTTGCTGATATTTTTCGGTGGAGTCGCTGCTGCTGTGCAGCCGGTGATTAACGCCCGCCTTGCAGCCCGCGTGGGAGTGATCGAAGCGGCGACGGTTTCATTCGGGGTCGGAACCGTCCTGCTGGTTGGGCTGTCTTTGCTGGTTTCGAAGGGATCGTTCCGTGGCTTGGTCGGTACTCCCGCCTGGGAGATGAGCGGCGGTCTGTTCGGCGCTTTTTTTGTCGCCCTGACGATCCTGGCGGTGCCGAGACTGGGAGTGACAACGGTGATGGCGGCGCTGATTGTCGCGCAGTTGGTGACCGGCCTGTTTTTCGATCACTTCGGTTTTCTCGGAGTGCCGGTCGAGGCGATCGACTTTAAGCGGATTTTCGGTGTGTTGCTTCTGCTGGTGGGGACGGCCTTGGTATATCGACCCTGAGGCAGGTGTTGTCAACCCCAGAACAGCCCGAGCGGGTCGGTGTCGACCTCTTTGATCAGGCGGCTGAGATTGAGGCTCGGTTTTATGTTGAGATAGAGCTCCCAGCGCTGCCCTTTGCCCGGGTGGTGGAGTGTCCACTGGTTGAGCTCGGTCGAATAGCGGAACTGTGCGAGGGGAAACCGGAACCATTCACATGATCCCTGGCAACGGCGGTGCTCCTGATAGACGGTTGCCGCCTCTCCTTCGATAGCGAAGTCGAGGCGCAGTTCTTCCTTGAGCCATGAGGGCACCCGGCTCTTGCAGAATGTGCTCAGCAGTTTTTCGACCTGCTTTTGGAGTAGCTGAGGCATGGCCATGGCGGTATCTCCGTTAGGGGGGGCAGTCCGCGCACTGTGAACGGAAGAGGTTGGTGCTGAGGTATCGATCGCCGCGATCGGGCAGAATGGTGACGATGGTGCCCTGTTCGATTTCAGCGGCGATCCGCAATGCTCCGGCAGCAGCTGCACCGCTGGACATGCCAACGAACAATCCATGTTGTATCGCCAGTTGACGGCTGGCCTGATAGGCTTCATCATCCTTGATGACGAGCTTGCGGTGCAGTTGCGCTTCGTTGTAGATCTCCGGGACGATCGCTTCCTGCATATTTTTCAGTCCCTGTACCTTGTGCCCCAGCGTCGGTTCCACACCGATGACCTTGATCTGCGGGGCCTCATCGTCAAAGTAGCGTCCGATACCCATCAGGGTGCCCGATGTGCCCATCCCGGCGACAAAATAATCGATATCTCCACCGGTCTGTTGCAGAATTTCGGGTCCGGTGGTTTCGTAGTGCGCCAGTGGGTTGTTGGGGTTGGCGTACTGGTTGGGCATGTAGTAGCTGGTGGGATCCTCGGCGAGGATCTGATGCGCCATGCGGATTGCGCCATCGGTCGCTTCGCAGCCGGGAGAGAGCACTACTTCGGCGCCGTAGGCTTCGAGCACGCCGCGACGTTCTGCGCTGACGCAGGCCGGCATAACCAGTTTGACCCGGTATCCTTTGGCTGCGCCGATCATGGCGATGGCGATTCCTGTGTTCCCCGAGGTCGGTTCGAGGATGATCTTGTCAGCGGTGAGCTCTCCCGACTGTTCGGCCTTTTCCAGCATGTAGAGCGCCGGTCTGTCTTTCACTGAGCCGCCGGGATTGTTCCCTTCCAGTTTTGCCAGAATGCGCACCGCCGGGTTGGTGCACAGTGCGGAAATGTCGACCAGCGGGGTGTTGCCGATCGAGCCGGTCAGGGTCGGGATCGATACTGGTTGCTGCTCAGCTGTCGTTATCGCTTGCATTGTGTCTCCATGGTTGTTGTGCCTGTCAGATAATACCGTGCAAGGGACCACCCTTCGCCCCGAGTTGGTCGACCCGTTTTTCGACCTCTGGGTCATCGATCAGCGGTGGGGCGTGATGGGGTTTGATGCGGGCATCGATGACGAGTGAGCCTTGGCATCCCCAGTGTTTTGCGGTCATGCTGCTGCCGATTCCGTAGATGTCTGCGGCCGGGTTGCTCCGGGTAAAGGTAGCCCACAGCCAGTTGTTGATCGATGCTGCGCAGAAATCGCTGTCGTCGACAATGATGATAAGGGGAAAACTGTTGATCGGGGCCTCCGGCGTATAGGCTTGGCAGAAGTCGTGCAGGTCACTGTCTTCTGCCGCCGGTCCCTGCTGTGCGGCCGGTCCTTCGATGAGTAGTATCCCCGGTTGGGCGATGCGCGGCTGCCGAAATCCATCCGGCAGCAGCAGGTCCGCGGGAATTTCGGTGGTCAGCTCACGGCGCTTCGGGCCTCGAGCTGCCAGCACAACTTTGGAGCCGCGGTTGAGGCCGCTTCCGCTGTAATCGAGGGTGTCGACAGTGGTGCGGGTGTCAAAGTGCAGATCGCGCCGCCAGTCGATTCGTTCCAGGATGTGGCGGAAAAAGTCGGGGATATTGTGAATGTCGAGTTGCGGGTTGTCGTCCTCAGCACAGATCAGCAGATATTTGGCCAGAGACAGCTGCCCCTGTCCGAGGATCGCGTGAGCCTGGGTGAGGATCTCCTCCGGTTCGTGATCATTGTTGTAGGGGGTGTAGCGCTCGCTGCCGATGGCCAGCAGTAGCGGATGGACTCCGGCCGCATCGACGGCGTGGACAGCTTTAATGCCGGGTAGCACGTCGGGGATCAATTCGCCGGTCAGCTCATGGATGAAGGCTCCGAAGCTGGTGTCTTCCTGCGGTGGACGGCCGACGGTGGTAAAGGGCCAGACCGCTCCGGGCCGGTGGTAGACGGTATTGACCCGCACCACAGGGAAATCGTGGGTCAGGCTGTAGTAGCCCAGGTGATCTCCGAAGGGACCTTCCGGCTTTTGCTGGTGCGGATCGATAGTGCCGCAGATGACAAAGTCGGCTTCGGCGGGCATCGGTAGTTGGCCCGGTGGGTGAATCATCGGGATGCGGTGCCCGCCGAGCAGCCCGGCGAAGGCCAGTTCGGGCATCCCCTCTGGAAGCGGCATGACCGCGGCGATACTAAGGCTCGGAGGGCCACCGACGAAAATATTAACGCGCAGAGGTTTTCCCTGTCGCAGCGCTTCGGTGTGGTGAATACCGATGCCGCGGTGGATCTGGTAGTGCAGGCCCGCTTCCCGGTCCGTTTGGTAATCGTTTCCCGAAATCTGAACCCGGTACATGCCCAGATTGGAATGGCGCAGGCCGGGGGTGGCAGGGTGTTCCGAATAGACCTGCGGCAGGGTGATAAAAGCACCGCCATCGTCCGGCCAGCTCTTGATCTGAGGCAGCTGGCTGAGGCTGGTCTGTAGCTGGGTCGCGGGACCGGAGCGGACTGTTCTGGGGATCAGATTCAGGGCTGCGCGCGGGGCCTTCAGAAGGCTGCTCGGCTGTTTCAGTAGGGTCTTCGGGTCGAGTTTGAGCTTGACGAGCAGTTCGACCGCAGCCAGGGTATCGCGAAACAGGTAACGGGTACGCTCCAGGGTGCCGAACAGGTTCGCCAGCGCCGGAAACGAACAGCCGTCGAGATTTGTAAACAGGAGCGCCGGGCCACCCGCCTGGTAAACGCGGCGTTGAATGGCCCCTGCTTCGATGTTTGCAGAGATGGGATCGTCAATACGGATCAGTTGACGAGTGGTTTCCAGATCCTGAATGCAATCCTGCAGGTTTTTGTAACCCATGTTTGTCCCAATGTGATCTGTCGGCTATAAAGGAGAGAGACGGAAGGTTCTTGTTCGCTTTTTATACTGCACCCCTTACGGAAAGGCAACGAATCCTCCCGATGGTGATCATCGAGCCCTGTACAAAGAGGGCTAATATTGAAAAAGCGTCAGAAAATCAGCTTGTTTTCAGAAAGAATTTGTGATAAATACGGCTAAATTATAGATAATTATCCAGTACTTTTTGAAAATCTGAGCGAGTGTTAATTGTGGCTCTAGTGGGAGGTTTGTGATGAAAAAGTCCGTTTTTGTTGCGGTTTTTGCGTTGCTGTGTTGCGCCGGGTCTGTTTTTGCGGGAACGGTCGGACCGGTTAAATCAGCGGTCACAACTGGAGGGATTTCCCTGGGGATTGGCTATGCCAATGTCAATGTCGAGTGGGACAAAGAGGGGACATCGTTTCCGCAAACCCCTGAGATGGCGAGCCATCAGGTCTTCACCCAGCTTGGTTTTGGCACTGGACATAATTGGTCCGCGACCCTGCGTGGTGGTGCCGCGTTGATCGGTGTTGATGATGCCTATCTCGTCGGTGGAGATCTCGAAGCTGACGACGCCATGCCATTTGTGACTCTCGGTTTGCAGGGGACGGTTTTTGACGGCGAAGTGCTGAAGGTCGGGCCTTACGTTCAGGGAAGCTACTTTTTCACTGCGGTAGAAGATGATGTGACAAAGACTGCAACCAAAGAAACAATCGCTTATCGTGATATGTGGGACGCCAAGGTTGGCTGCAACTTTCAGGTCGAACTTGAGGGCGCACAACTCTACGCCGGTCCGATGTATTACATCTCGGAAGTTGAAGTGAAGAACAGTCAAGCCGGAGTTGGTTCTTCGATCGCGACCCTCGAGGAAAAAGACCATTTCGGTTTCATGGCCGGAATCCAGTGGAAACTGAAGAGAAATCTGGCTCTTGAACTGGAAGTAGAACAGCGCAGCGCTGTTGGTGTCGGTCTGACACTCAACAAATCGTTCTAGATCCGATTGAACTGAAAAAGAGAATGACACTCAATACTCCTTTAAGGGGGCTACAGTGAAAAAGTTATTTGCGATTTTGGCAGTCCTGTTCTTGGCATTCGCGCTTATCGGGTGTAGCAGCAGCAGCGATACCACTACCGAGGGAGAGCTGGTTATTTCTGCACCTGACGGTGGGACTGACGGTGGGGCTGACGGTGGGACTGACGGTGGGACTGACGGTGGGACTGACGGTGGAACCGATGGTGGAACCGATGGTGGAACCGATGGTGGAACCGACCCGACTCCTGATCCCGAGCCGACAGTAGGGGTGCCGGATAGTGTCGTATTGAGCAGTTCCGTTGCTGAAGGGACTCAGCTGGCTCAAGGGGGAGAAGCGACGGTCAAGGCTACGGTACGGGATG
>PKUC01000075.1 GCA_002868865.1 Desulfuromonas sp.
GGTTGTCATCGAAAAAATCGACACGGATCAGCAGCGCATTGCGCTGGCACCGGTCGGCACCGACAGCGAAGCGGGCGAGACCAACTACAGCGAACAGCCGACACCATCCGGCGCGGGCATGGGCACCCTGGCTGATCTGTTCAACAGCGCCAAGCAGAAGAAGTCACGCCACAAAAAAAGGAAGTAACGCCATATCCCATCCACACAAACGGCCGCTGCAGGTTCGCAGCGGCCTTATGCCTACCAAAGTATTGACGAGTCCTATATCAAGGAACCAACCTATCGACACAAAATATTGGCATTCAGCTTGCCTTTCAGGGACTATCAGAGCAGCTCGAATCTGTTAACAATCCTGTAACTGACGCAGTTTAAATTTTTAACGCGCCGCGTCCTCAACACCCTGAAAGGTTCTCCCGTGAAACAGATCTTACTTATCACCGCTCTCTTCTCGCTGTTTACCTCTGTCGCGTGGAGTGGCAGCTACAACTACATCAGCGCCGAAGACTTATCTCAGCGCCTGTCATCGCACCAGGAGACTCTGCTGGTCGACATTCAGGTGCAGGACGAATTTTCCGAGCATCACATTGCCGGTGCGCTGGCAACCTACGCCTATCCGGTCAAATCTGACGCGGACCGGCAGAAACTGTCCGCTGCCATAACCGAAGCGAAGCAGAGTTCGGCACCGGTGGTGATCGTCTGCCCACGCGGTGGCGGTGGCGCAAAGCGCACCTATGATTATCTGCTGAAAGAAGGGATTTCCACCGAGCGGCTATTAATCCTCAAGGATGGGCAACAGGGCTGGCCCTACGCGGACCTGCTGGCCCAAAAATAATTTTCCCGTACAAGCAGAAGCGCTGAAATCCTCTCAACTCAGCGCTTCTGCGCTTTCTCGATCACCCGATAGATCGCCTCGGCCATCCGCTGATAACCGGCGGCGTTCGGGTGGATGGTATCGCTCTTCATCGCGCTGTCACTGAGCAGGTCGACGAGGATTTCATCCTCGAAGGGCACCTTGTAGCGGTCTGCAGCCTGCTGATAAAGCTCAGGAACATCCAGACCGAACCCCAACTTCGGCACCCCCACCAGAACAAGACGAATCCGCGCCTCGACAACCTGCTCGATCATCCTGTGCAGGTTGTCGATCGTCGTTTGACGATCCAGGCGGTGGAGAAAATCGTTGCCCCCATGACAGAGCACCACCAGTGCCGGCCGGTGTTTTTTCAGCAGTGCCGGAAGCCGCTCCAGCCCTTCTACGGTAATTTCTCCAGGGATACCGGCATTGACCACCTTCCGTCCGAGCAGCTTGGCCAGTACGGCCGGGTACGACTGCTCACGCGGCGCACCGGTCCCGTAAGTCAAGCTGTCGCCAAACGCCAGAACCACTCCATCCGCTGGCAATGGGCTCATCTTGTGACCCGAATCGCAGCCGCCCATCACCAGAAAAACTACCAGCACACAGAACCGTAGCACCAGTTTCATATCGTCTCCTTCATCACAAGCCAATCGTTCTGGCGATATTCTGCGCGCTTAAAGTCCCACGGTGCAACCGAAATCAACCACGGCAGCACACAGACTTGAATCTGTCACGACAGGTACGGTACAGTCGAGCGCGACCGATCGTTTCAGCACAAAGCACATCGAGCGGACAGCAAAGACAGGACAGCTCATGGGCCAGAACTCACTTCTCATTGTTGACCAACTGCCAGCGGCAACGCCTGCCCTTCAGGACCTGCTCTCCAGGCTTCACAAGGAGCATGGTCTCGACATCTACAATTGCCGCCAACGTCTGATTGGTCGCGGACGGTCTCTGCTGCACAGGGGGGACAGATCGACCCTAGAGAGCCTCTCTCCATTGCTGCGCCAGGCTGGCATCCGCCATTGGATCACCGCGCCGACCAAGCCCTCCTTTGCGCCGGCTATCATCCGCGCCCTGCAGCCCAAAGAAGACGACCTCACCTTTATCTGTCAGAAAAAGCAGGTCGGCTTTGCAAAAGGCGACAGAGGATTGGCCATTCTTGCGGATCTCTCCGGAAAGCTGGTCGAACGCAGCGTCCACCAACTGTTGTCCAGCAATGCCTACCAGGGTCGCGACAACCTGTCACATCTCAGTACGGAAAAAATCTTCAAAACGATCCTGCAGGGTTATCCGGTCCTCGATCTCTATAAACTCGATACAGATGGCACAATTATCGATGCCGTCCGCGTCCTGCCGAGCAAGTTTGACCACAAGGGTCTCGGCGACAGAGCCACTCTGAGCAGCCGCCAGAACCTGTTGCGCGTCCTTGAGTTGTGGCAGAGCTACACCGGTCAATCACAGATCGAAACCGGCTTCGGCCTGTTTAATCTGCCGGGCTTCACCCTTTACAAGCCCCCCCAGAAAGATCCGGACGTGCTCCGCAAGAACCTCATCAATCTGACCCGTTTCGGCTGGCTGATGGCCGATCTGAAACACTCGGAACAGCCCTCCACTCAGAACACCGAACAACTGGACCTGACTGCCTCCATCAGCGCTGCGCTGTTGACACAGAACCCGGCACTGGCTGGCAGTGAACAGCTCGCCGAGGCGATGCCGATCATCAAACAGGTCAGCGAAGAAATCACCGCAACCACGCAAGAAGAAACCACTCAGCAGGATGCGCGCCCGGCCCCGCAAAGTCGCGCCCTGCCCGCCCCACCTCCGCCGATCAGCAGCCGACAATGGCGAACCAGGCGCTTCTGGATCAGCGCCCTCGGCGGCAGTCTGGTCCTCGCCAGCGGGGCTTTTTACGAACTGAAGGTCTCGCTCCCTTCTGTGATTAGTCACGGTTACGAAATGGGGATCATTCCCGCCGGATGCGCAGCTCTGATGTTCTGGGGCGGCTTTCATTTCCTCAAACTGAAACGTCTGGTGGAGAATACCCCCACCAGTAAAATCCGCTCAGTGGCCATGGGGATGGTCGAAATCAAGGGGCAGGCGATCCGCCAATATGCGCTGGTCTCACCTATCTCCAGCACGCCCTGCACCTGGTACCGGCTGACACGATTTCGCCGGGACGGCACCCGGGGTTGGGTTGTCAGCAGCGTCGTCAGCAGCGGCTCTGCGACCTTTCTGCTCGAAGATGAAACCGGCCGGGTCTGCATCGATCCGCAAGGGGCAACGATCCGCGCCCGCACACGTGAAGAGGGCTACGAGGGACAGCGCAGCCTCAGCTTTTCGTCCAGCCTCACCAATAATAACGCCAGAGAGAAATGGGTAGAAGAGATCATCACCGAAGGGACCCTGCTCTATGTGCTGGGCTTCGCCGCCGTCAAAAAGGAACAGCGCGAGAGCTTACGTAACCGCAAGGTCGAAGCGCTGCGAAAGTTGAAACGTGACCGCGCTGCCCTCGACAAATTCGATGCCGATGGCGATGGTCAAATCAGCCCCGATGAATGGGAAGCGGCCCGCGCCAGCGCAGAGCAGGAGGCGATCCATCAGTCGCTACAGGACCGTCAGGAGCGCCGCCGCCAGGAAGAGCAGATCATCATCGGCAAGCCCGGTGGAAACCGACCATTCATCATCGCCGAAACCCTGTCAGAAACACACCTGACAAATCGCTTCGTTCGCTATATAATCCCCCTGTTCTGCGGTGCGGCCCTCTGCACCGGTTGGGCAATCTCACTGCTAATTCAATGGTTGACCTGAACCAGACCGCATTCAAACATATCAAACGGGAGACGTAACAATGACCGGATGGATTGTTTTAGGTGTTCTGCTGCTATTGTTGCTGGGATTAACGCTCTACGTCATCCTCATCTACAACGGCTTTGTCCAACTGAAAAACAACATCAGCCGCGACTGGAGCAACATCGACGTGCTGCTCAAACAGCGCTACGATGAACTCCCCAAGCTGATCAAGGTCTGCGAAGGTTACATGCAGCACGAAAAGCAAACCCTCGAAGCGGTCATCAAGGCCCGCAATATGGCCGGTACCGCCCGTTCCGATCAAGACAAGATGCAGGCACAGAACATGCTGACGGACACCCTGAAATCGCTGTTCATGGTCGTAGAACGCTACCCCGAACTAAAAGCCGATGCCGGTTTTCGCCAGCTGGGCAACCGCATCACCGAGCTGGAAGATCAGATCGCTGACCGCCGTGAGCTGTATAACGCCGCAGTGACCATCTTCAACACCCGGATCGACCAGTTTCCGGATGTCATTATCGCCCGGCTGTTTAACTTTACCGCCCGCAACCTGTGGGAGATCGACGCGGCCCATCGACAGGACGTCGAAGTCAATTTTCAACAGATATAAGGCGCACGCCGGGAGCAGCCATTGAGCACCGATCATAACCCAGAAGACGATCTGTCAGCCCTGCGCATGTGCGAACTGAAAGCCCGCGGCATGATGGAAGAGATCGACCGCCGCTCAGATCAGCCAACGGTGGTCTGCGGCAAATGTGGCGCCAAGGCCAACGCCTCTGAGCATCTCCACAACCCGCGGCCGCTGCCCAAAAAGAACCTCGACAGCCTCTGGGGATGACACATCGATCCGGAGCAGAAAACGAACGATCATGAAAACCATCAAACAACACTTTGACCGACACGATCTTTTCGCCAAGCACTGCGGCATTTAACTGGTCGAGATCGATAAGGGCCACGCAACCGCCCGGATGAAAATTGAACCACATCACCTCAACGGCGCAAAAACCGTCCATGGCGGTGCCATCTTCACCCTCGCTGACTTTGCCTTCGCCGCTGCATCCAACTCGCATGGTGAGCTGGCGATGGGCATCAACGCCAGCACCTCATTCGTCAAAGCGGCCACCGAGGGAACACTCTTCGCCCGGGCCGAAGAGGTGGCCATAAGCCGCAAGCTCGCCACCTACCAGGTGCGGATCAGCGACCAGAACGATGAACTGATCGCCCTGTTCCAGGGCACCGTGTACCGCCGCCCGATCCCTTTCGCCACTTAAATTTACCACCGCATCGCGGGCACGAACGCGCACGGTGCCAACACCACAACGGAGATTTCTTTTATGCTTATCGCTTCCGACCTTAAACGTGGGCAGGTTGTCCAGATCGACAACGCCCCCTGCAGTGTTCTCGATGTCAGCTTTCAGTCGCCCAGCGCCCGCGGCGGCAACACTCTGGTCAAAACCAAATACCGCAACCTGCTGACCGCCCAGGTGCTGACCAAGAGTTTTAAATCGGGGGACAAGATCGACGAGGCCGACTTCAACCGCCGTAAAGGGCAATTTCTTTATGCGGCCGGTGAAGAGGGTGTTTTTATGGACCTGGAGAGCTACGAGCAGTTCGAGATCGGCGGTGAACTGTTTGACGATATCAAAGGGTATCTGCTGGACGGCACCGAAGTCACCCTCGGCATCTACAACGAGCAGGTTGTCAGCATCGAGCCGCCGTCGGTCGTTGAGCTGCTGGTGACCGAAACAGCCCCGGCGATCAAAAACGCCACCGCAACCGCCCAGACCAAAGAAGCGATTTTAGAGACCGGCATCGCGGTCCAGGTTCCCGGCTATCTGGCCAACGACGAAAAAATCAAAATCGACACCCGGGAGTGTCGTTTTATCTCCCGTGCCTGAAAGATCGGATCGACGGTGAGCCTCCGAACTCTCCTGATCGATCTGCTCGCCCGGCAGTCCCCCGAACCGGCCGACCCCACAGGGCAAAAACACGCCGCCGTCGCCCTGATCATGAAAGAGGGGCAACAGGGTCCGGAAGTGCTGTTTATCCGCCGCGCCGAGCACGCAGACGATCCCTGGTCGGGGGATGTCGCCTTCCCCGGCGGCCGCATCGAGCCCGATGACCAAAATGCGTGCCACGCCGCGGAACGCGAAGTCGAAGAAGAGATCGGCCTGTCCCTCAGAACATCCCAGCGGCTGGGTCAGCTCAAGGACATTCACGGTACTTATCTGCCGGTCCGTGTCTCATGTTTTGTCTATTGGCTGGAAGACACTCCAGAACTGGAGCATAACTACGAAGTCGTCGACAGCTTCTGGGTGCCACTGCAGGTGTTACAAAACCCGCACCGCAACCGGCCGATGCGCTTTACCTACCGCGGCCATGAGCGCAGCCACCCCGTCATCGACCTGTCCGGCTACTGCGAAAAATTTCTCTGGGGGATCACCTATCGACTGCTGCTGCAACTCCTGGAGTTCATCCCCGATCAAAAGGGATGCTAAAACACCAACCGGGCCGCAAGGCGATCATCGAACGTGACCACGCAGGTGTACCGGGTCATCCCTTCGATCCCTCGATTCTTAGCCGTGCAGTGCGCCCTGATCGCTATCTCCTGATAGGTCCCCTGCATAGAACTGTAGGGCCGCCACAAGGTTGTCTCACCGCTCAGTACATCGACCTGGTTAACGGTAATCACCAATCGATCGCGGTAGAGCCCGTGGACCAGTCGCGCCCCAATTTCATATTCGGGCCCAGCTTGCCCCTGCGGAAAATAACTCCGCGGTACAATCGTCACTGCGGTACATCCCATCAACAGAACAAGGAGAAGCATAGGAACAACAGCCTTCACGGAGCCTCCTGCACGGACAGGCAAGATATCAGTGTCAACAAATGACCTGCTTGTTCCAATTATACGCGAAACAGACCAGCATGATAAAATCAAGCGGCCGAAGGGATTCAGTTTCACGCTCTCC
>PKUC01000085.1 GCA_002868865.1 Desulfuromonas sp.
GACCGTCATCATCACCGCTTCGGTATCAGTCAAACTGCCATCGCTAACAGTAAAGGTGACGGTGTAGGTTCCGGCCTGTGCCGTGGTCGGTGTCCAGGAGAAGACACGGGCCGCTGCATCAAAGCTCGCACCGCTCGGCAGGTTCGCCGCGCTGTAGGACAAACTGTCACCATCGGCATCGGTGGCGCTGATTGTAAACTGCAAGGTGCTTCCATCTGCGACTGACTGTGCACCGATCAACGCAAGTACCGGGGCGAGGTTCAGATCAGTGACCGTAATTTCAACCGCTTCGGTGTCGGTCAAACTGCCATCGCTGACAGTGAAGGTAACGGTATAGGTTCCAACCTGTGCCGCGGTCGGTGTCCAGGAAAAAGCACGGGACCCAGCACTGAAACTCGCACCGCTCGGCAGGTTCGCCGCGCTGTAGGTCAAACTGTCGCCATCGGCATCGGTGGCGCTGACGGTAAATTGCAGACTGTTTCCTTCTGCGGCAGATTGAGGGCCGATCGACGCCAAAATGGGCGCCTTGTTCACCTGAACGGCAACAGGCGAACTGGTCATAATGTTTGAATACCCACTCTCGACGCCAGCCTCGGTGTAGGCCGTAACCGCCAAGCGGTGGGTCTGATCGCTCGGCAATCCGGTTAATACCGTGTTCAGAGACAGACCGACATCGATCGGCGAGCCCCCCTCATTGGCCCCGCTTCCGACGAGCGGAAGCCCTGAGTCGCCAGCATCATAATAGACCTTATAACCGGCAATATCGGCTGCGGAACCTGCGCTCCACGACAGGGTAACGGTCTTCGCTTCAGCGATAGAAACAATCGCAAACAGAAAAAGAAGCACACAGAAAATTTTCGTTGAAATATTTTGACCCATCAGTTTTCTCCTACAACATCGTGTGACAGAACATATCGTCCTGCCGATACAGAAAAAGCGCTCACCTCGTTACCGAAGGTGAGCGCTTTTTGTCGCGGAAAAATCAAACAGGGCAAAAGCTAAGCGAACACTCTCTTCGGCAACCCGGCTATCCTCTAAACAGAGGACCCGTGGCTTTGCGTCGCCAGATCGCTCTGGCTTTGCCCTTATCGGAGACATTTTCAATTGTGAGTGGTAACTAAACCATCATCTTCATTCCTCTTGAGTCCAGTACTGATCGGAACCGTCGTACACAAACAAAAAGCCCACCTTCTACCGAAGATGAGCGCTCGTTTCTGTGCAGGTCGTTGATCAGGACAAAAGCTCGCGTACACTCTCTTCGGCAACCCGGCTATCCCCTAAACAGAGGACCCGTGGCTTTGCGTCGCCAGATTACTCTGGCTTTGCCCTTATCGGAGACGTTCTTTATTCAGTTGTCTGTAACAGAGTGCGCCACATGGCCTCAAACAATTGGCATTGAAGTCTAAAACATGGCGCAGTCGGAAAACATTAAATGCATGGGGCGTGCCATACACATAACCACGTGTTATTATTCACGCTCACTTCCACCACAACCGGGCACGGTTGTCATTTCACCACGGAATAAAAAAATGTGCAGCTATTTAGCCACTTAGACCTCTGGCACACACCCGGCCACACTCAGGCCAGCCCAGAACATTATATTTATCTTACCATCAATACATCCCTAATAAATTCAGCTGTTTTTACGCAGCAGAGGCAGACCGACCTGCTCCAGCATCGTCACCAGCTTAATCAGCGGAAGACCGATCAGGCTGTTGTAATCATCCCCGGCCATCTTCTCCATCAATGCGATACCAAGCCCTTCGATCATGAACGATCCGGCACACTGCTGCGGCTGTTCACAACGAACATAATACGCAATCTGCTCATCGGAGAGCGCGCGCAGAGTCACGGAAAAGGTATCAAAATCGCACTGATGGCTACCGTCTCGATTATCGAACAGTGCAAGACCGGTATAAAACGTATGGGTCCGTCCCGCCATTTGCCGTAACTGTGCCTCCGCGGCCTTAACAGTCCCCGGTTTTCCCAGTGTCCGCCCACGCTGATCCACAAAGACCTGATCAGAACCGATCACCAACGCATCGGGAAACCGCTCCCGCAGACTGGCCGCTTTCCCCAACGCCAGATGACGAACCAGCAGCTCCGGGGAAACAGACTGGTCGATCACTTCGGTGAATTCAGGAGCGACCGCTTTAAACGGGAGGCGAAGCTGCTTGAGGAGCTGAGCCCGGTACGGACTGGTCGAAGCCAGGACAAGCTGTCGCATACATTATTCCTTCCTGTCGAAATAAGCGAAACAAACACCTAAAACTGGTCAAGGCTGACCCGCAACCCTTCATAAAACATGTTGCGTAATGCCTCCGGAGCAATGACCTGAACGTGAGGAAGATAAGAGTAGATCCACGACAGAATCTCGGTATCTCCAGCAGCAGAAAAGCAGAGTTCCACCGAACCGTCAGCCAAAAACTGAAGGGTTTGTTCAGGGTGCCAGATCCGCTCACAGATCAGATGGCTGACCTGCGCCGAGAATCTGAGGCATACATCGCGAACCGGCCCCTCATCCACCAGACCGAAGGCGCCGCCGGTCAACTGTCCTGGATGAAAACTCGCAGGAACGTCAAAACGCTCTGCCAAAACAGTTAGTGACTGAATGCGATCGACAAGAAACAGCCGCAGTGCCTGGCGGTTGTGGGCGTACGCCCCCACATACAGGGAATTATTGTAAAACAGCAGGGTGTACGGATCGCACCTGTATTCCTGCAGCGCCCTGCCGACCGGCTGATAACCAAGCAGACAACTTTTTTGCATCAACAGGGCGGTTCTCAGATCGGCAAGGATCGGCTTCTTTTCAACATAGTCCTTGTAGCCCTGAAACCGCGGCGTACTGGTCTCGGCAATCCTCTCCAGGTGCGCCACACTGCGGGGCGGCAGATTGGAGCGCAGGCGAGTAAAAATGGCGTCCAGGTCATCCTCAAAGGGGGTCCCGCGGAGAAATTCCATCTGCCCACGACACAGATAGAGGGTCATCAGCTCCTCAAGCGAGAAAGTAATTGGTGGCAGTTTCTTGTACCCCGCGACAAAGCGGTAAAGCACAACCCTGTCGTCCTGCCGTTCCGTAATCAGTGGGTATCCCGCGTCCATAATCGCCTGCAGATCACGATAAACCGTGCGGCGCGTCACCTGACACTCTTCGGCCAACTCATCCACCGACGCACCGTAGCGTGCTTCAAGGATACGGATCACATCATGCAGCCGTGCAGCCTGACTGTATTTTTTTGCGGGTTTTCCGGGAGCCCGTGCGGCCATACCCGATCCTCCCTGCGGCACGCTGTAACGTGCGAAGACGGGTTATAAAGAAAAAAGGAGCTGCCACGCCTTTTAGCGATGGCAGCTCCTGCAAACATCTTTTTGCTGCAAGACAACTACAGCTTAGAGGTATCGCGAACCGCACCACGGTCTGCGCTGGTCGCCATGGAGGCATAGACCTTCAGAGCGGCGCTGACCTCGCGATCCCGCTCCAGGGGGATCCAGCCTTTCTCTTCCTGGACCTGACGACGGCTCTCCAGCACCTGCGCATCGACGACAACGGAGATAGCGCGGTTGGGGATATCGATATCGATCGTGTCACCATCCTGCACCAGTCCGATAATACCGCCGCTCGCCGCTTCCGGAGAAACGTGGCCGATCGACAGGCCCGAGGTCCCTCCAGAGAACCGGCCGTCGGTCACCAGAGCACACACCTTGCCAAGCCCTTTCGACTTCAGGTACGAGGTCGGATAGAGCATCTCCTGCATACCCGGTCCACCCTTGGGGCCTTCGTAGCGGATCACAACCACATCTCCCGCCTGAATCTGATCATTCAGGATCGCATCAACCGCGGCATCCTGACTTTCAAAGACGCGGGCCGGGCCTGAAAATTTCAGGATCGACTCATCGACTCCGGCGGTTTTTACGATACAGCCATCCTCCGCCAGATTTCCTGACAGCACGGCCAACCCGCCATCGAGGCTGAAAGCGTTATCACGACTGCGGATGCAACCCGCTGCCCGGTCCAGATCGGGCTCGTCCCAATAACGGGACTGGCTGAACGGCTCCAGCGTCGCGACGCCTCCAGGAGCTGCGAGGTAACGTTTTTTTGCCACTTCGGTCGGATTCCCGGCGATATCCCATTCGGCGATAGCGGCACCGATGGTCTCGGCATGAACCGTCAGCGCCTCTGTTTCAATCAGTCCGGCACGCATCAGCTCTCCAAGAATACCGATAACGCCACCGGCATGATGGACATCCTCCATATGGTAATCGGGGGTTGACGGCGCAACCTTGCAGAGGTTTGGCACCTTACGCGACAACACGTCGATATGCTCCATGGTAAAATCGACCCCGGCCTCCTGGGCCGCAGCAAGCAGGTGAAGGACCGTGTTGGTCGACCCCCCCATGGCAATATCGAGGGTCATGGCATTGCAAAATGCCGCAGCGGTAGCGATGCTGCGCGGGCGATAGCGCTCTTCGCCCTGTTCATAACAACTCTTTGCGATCTCGACGATGCGACGGCCCGCCTCCAGAAACAGGGATTTACGCTCGGCATGGGTCGCCAGCAGAGATCCATTCCCGGGAAGACTCATCCCCAGTGCCTCGGTCAGGCAGTTCATCGAATTGGCGGTAAACATCCCCGAGCAGGAGCCGCAGGTCGGACACGCCGAGCGTTCGACTTCGTCGCAGGTCGCGTTATCGACCGTATCATCGGCCGCCATCACCATGGCATCGACCAGATCGAGGCCCTTCTCTTTGCCATCAACGATAATCTTGCCCGCCTCCATCGGCCCGCCGGACACAAAGATCGTCGGGATATTCAGTCGCAGCGACGCATTGAGCATTCCGGGGGTAATCTTGTCGCAGTTGGAAATACACACCAGCGCATCAACACAGTGTGCATTGGCCATATACTCGACCGAATCGGCGATCAGCTCCCGCGATGGCAACGAATAGAGCATACCGCCGTGCCCCATGGCGATGCCGTCGCAGATAGCGATGGTATTGAATTCCTTGGCGATGCCACCGGCCTGCTCAATTTCACGGCAGACCAGTTGGCCAAGATCTTTCAGATGAACGTGGCCGGGAACAAACTGGGTAAATGAATTGACAACACCGATAATCGGCTTGCCAAAGTCCTTGCCTTCAACTCCGGTGGCGCGCCACAAAGAACGAGCACCGGCCATTTTCCGCCCCTCGGTGGAGGTAGCTGAACGATAAGCTGTCATTTAAGTCCTATCCTGTCATGTCAAGGTGAATCCGGAATTACGAAGACGGATTGCCTGCGCGGTCCGGAGTTTCTGGTGCGGGTAAGTCAAACGCGGTCAAAACAGCATTTCGGGTACTCTTTTTGACTGCATACATCGCCATATCTGCCAGGCGAATCAATTCCGATTTATCGGGCGCATTGGTTGGATAGGTCGCCACCCCGATACTGGCGGTGACCTCTATCTTCTGATCACAGTCGGAACGATAATCGCCCTGCCGAAAGCGCTCGCGCAGATTGCGGATCATCCCCAGAGCCCCTTCGTTACCGGTCCCGGGAAGGAGTATAACAAATTCATCGCCACCGTAGCGGGCCGCATAATCGACCTTGCGCGTGTTCTTGCCGATGGTCTGACCGATTTCACTCAGCAGCCTGCTACCAGTCAGATGACCATAGGTATCGTTGACCTGCTTAAAGTGATCCAGATCGAGAAACACCAGACTGACCTCTGTGCCCTGCCGTCCGGCACGTTCGACCTCATAGTCGATAATCGTCTGAAAATGACGCGAATTGTACAGGCCGGTGAGGTCATCGGTAATTGTCAACTCCTGAACCCGTTCAACCAGCCGCGCGTTCTCGATGGCGATCGCGGTAAAGTCGGCAATAGCCGACAGCACCCGCAGGTCGCGGGGCTCAAACTGGTCCTGTCCGAGGGCGTTGAGAAGTTGAATCACACCTAGAGTCTTGTCGTGTGTCTTCAGTGGCACGCAGATGATCGAACTGGTGACGAAGCCGACACTCTCATCGATTTTGCCGCAGAAACGTTCGTCCTGACGAACATCAGCCACCAGCAGTGGTTCACCCGACTCCGCGACAAAACCGGCGATCCCCTGCCCCGGCGGCAACCGTATCCCTTTAAGCTTATCTGCAACCGGCGACACAGCGATCTCAAAACAGAGCTCACGGCTGTCCTGATCGAGAATTAACAGCGACCACGCAGATGGATTAAGCAGAGAACTAACCTTATCCATCGTGGTCTGAAAAACCTCTTCGAGGGACAAACGTGAGGTCAACGCCTTGCCGACATCGACAAGCGCTTTCAGTTCCTGTTCGAGCCTGTTTTCCCCGACCTCGTCGAAATGCATATCCTTCACCGGTCGCCCTCCCCCTGTGAGCCTGTTTCCTGTTCAGCGCCGCGCATCAGGTCGAACGCTGTCTTCACTCCATCCCGCGTCGACTGCTTGACCGCATACATCGCCTTGTCGGCACGAACCACCAGGGTCTTTTTATCGGGCGCGTTGGTCGGATAGGTGGCAATCCCGACGCTGATGGTCACATCGATCTTCTCACCGGTCTCCGAACGAAAATCGGCGTTCCGGATCTTATCCCTGAGGTTGTTAATCATCCCCAGAGCACCGGCGTTGCCGGTGTCGGGCAGCAGAACGACAAATTCGTCGCCGCCGTAACGAGCGACGTGGTCAACCAGCCTCTTATTTGTCTTTATGGTCTGTGCAAGCCCGCGCAACAGCACATTCCCTGTTTCGTGGCCATAAGTATCATTGACGGTCTTGAAGTGATCCAAATCGATAAACACGAGGCTGAGTTCGGTCCGCTGGCGGCAAGCCCGCTCCACCTCATAATCGAGGACCTTCTGAAAATGCCGCGCGTTGTACACGCCGGTCAGATCGTCGATAATCGTCAATTCCTTGACCTGATCGACGAGGCGTGAGTTTTCGATTGCGATCGCGGTAAAGTCAGCAACCGTCGATAAAATCGTCAGATCATCAACCGTAAAGGGGCGTTGACCAAGCACATTGACGAGTTGCACAACGCCGATCACCTTATTCTGCGTCTTAAGGGGCACACAGATGATCGAACTGGTTTCGAAACCGACCTCTTCGTCAATTTTTTTTGAGAAGCGCTCATCCTTGCTGACATCGGGTACCAGCAGCGCTTCACCGTGGCTGGCGACATAACCGGAAATCCCCTCATCCATGGGAATTTTCAGCGTCTTCAGCTTGTCCGCCACCGACGAAACGGCAATATCAAACCGTAACTCGTGGGTCGTTTCGTCAACGATCATCAGTGACCAGGACGAGGGTTTCAGCAGCTGGCTGACCTTCTCCATGGTGACCTGATAAATTTCATCCAGTGACAGCTGCGGTGATAACGCCTTGCCGATATCGACCAGCGTCTTCAACTGCTGGGTGCTGTTCCCTCCAGCGGAATCGATCACATCCTGCTCACTCACAGTACAACCTCCATCATCCCTGAAAGACTTCATGCCACGGACCGCTGCAGGCATCGGCCAGTCAAAAAGCCTTCACACATCTACATGTGTACTAAGCGTGACCCTACAAGCCGATTTCGCGGGCCAGATCCTTCCAGGCCGGCAGACTGCGCTCGATCAGATCGTTATCCGTACAATACGCGATACGGAAATAGCCCGGGGTCCCGAAACCGGCGCCCGGAACCAGCAGAATTCGGTGTTTCTGCGCCAGACGGACAAACTCGACATCATCTTTCAGGGGCGACTGCGGAAACAGATAAAAGCCGCCCCCCGGTTTCACCATTGAGAAACCGAGAGAGGTCAGGTTGTCATAAAGCAGGTCGCGCTTGTAACGATACTCGTCGATATCGACACTGCTGCGCTGTAAACCAGCCACAAGGCGCTGCATCAGCGCCGGTGCATTGACGAAACCGAGTACACGGTTGCAGAAAATCGCCCCCTGCATAAACAATTCGACATCGGGCATCTGCGGACTGGCGACCAGATAACCGATCCGTTCACCGGGCAGCGCCAAATCCTTGGAATGGGAGGTAACGATAACCGCATTGTCGATCGCATCAAAAACATGCGGGACAGGTTCTTCAAAACTGATCCGAGCGTAGGGTTCGTCGGCGATCACCGTAATCGGGCGACCGAACTGTTTCTCTTTGCTCTTCAGCAGGACATTGAGGGCCTCAAGGGTCTGCCGCGGGTAGATGACCCCGGTGGGGTTGTTCGGCGAATTGATGATCAGGGCCCGGGTGCTCTCAGTAATTGCGGCATCGATGGCGTTCAGGTCGGGCTGAAAATGCTCATCTGTGGCCACCGTCACCGCGACGCCCCCCTGATTGTCGATATAGAACTTATATTCGACAAAGAACGGGGCCAGAATCAGCACCTCATCGCCGGGATTCAGGAGAGTTTTCAACACCACGTTCAGAGCAGCACCGGCCCCGCAGGTCATGACAACCAGCCCTGCTCCGACAGTGTGACGACACCCGTCGGACACCACCTCGGCAACAGCCGCGCGGGTTTCATCATAGCCCGCGTTGTTCATGTAACGATGCATCCCCGGAACCGGCTGTTCCGCCAATTGCCGCAGCGCGGACAAAAACTCCTGCGGCGGTTCCATGGTCGGATTTCCCAAGGAAAAATCGAAGACGTTCTCAGCACCATACTGCTGACGCAGTGCGGCCCCCTCTTCGAACATTTTACGAATCCAGGACGCACTCTCTATACACTCAGTGACTTTACGGGAAATCGACATCGGCACCATTCCTTCGATCCACAGACCGCGAAGCGGCCCGGCACATGAAACCTACGTTAAAAAGTGGGCAAGTTTACCCTCTGCAGGGCGCCGCGGTCAAGCCGCGGCACGATTGCCATCCCAACCAGCCAAAGCGTTCCCCACCGTCGTTTTCGATCCGCCGAAACTCCGATCTATCGACATCGAAATTCTCTACTATGCTGCGGGGTGAAAATTGATTTTTGCACTGAGGTGGGTTACATTCGCTGATCTTCTTTCCGCACCAGGAGACGTTCCAATGACAACAGACTTAAAGACCCTGCGTGACAAGATCGATGCGATCGACAATCAGATCCTCGACCTCCTCAATCAGCGGGCCGACGTGGTGCTCGATGTCGGCCACACCAAAGCCGGGCAACAGCGCGAATACTATGTTCCCAGCCGTGAGCAGGCCATCTACCAACGCCTGACCGCCGCGAACCCCGGGCCATTTCCCGACGGCGCGGTGCGCAAAGTCTTTCGTGAAATCATCTCGGCGTCCCTGTCGCTTGAACAGCCGATGATGGTAGCCTTCCTCGGCCCCCAGACCACATTTACCCATGTCGCCGCAATGCAACAGTTTGGCCTGTCGGCACAACTGGTACCAATGAAGAGTATCCCCTCCGTCTTCGAAGAGGTGGAGCGCGGGAGGGCGCACTACGGGGTCGTGCCGGTGGAGAATTCCACTGAAGGGATCGTCAACCATACCCTGGACATGTTTATCAGTTCAGAGCTGCGCGTCATCGCTGAAGTACTGCTCGAAATTTCACACGATCTGTTGTCCCGCAGCGGCCAGATCGAGCGAATCACCAAGGTGGTTTCTCATCCACAGGCACTGGCGCAATGCCGACGCTGGCTCGAAGAAAACCTGCCCGACATCCCTCTGGTCGATGTTGCCAGCACTGCAGCCGCCGCACAGATGGCAGCCGAAGACGAATCCGCCGCCGCTATCGCCGGCCACGCGGCCGCTGAACAGTTCGGTATCCAGGTCGTCAAATCACGGATCGAAGACAACCCCAACAACTACACCCGCTTTCTGGTCATCGGCCGCAATATCCCGGACAAAAGCGGTCACGACAAAACCTCCCTGATGTTCAGCGTCAAGGATGAACCGGGAATTCTCTACCGAATGCTCGAGCCGTTCAGCAAACGACAGATCAACCTCGCCAAGATCGAAAGCCGGCCGATGAAACAGAAGGCGTGGGAATATATCTTTTTCCTCGACCTCGAAGGGCACGTCACCGACCCGGCCATCGCCGAAGCAATCGAGGAGCTGCGCAGCTGCTGTCACTTCCTCAAGGTTCTGGGCTCCTACCCCCTGTCAAAGCAGAATTCAGCGGAAGACACGCCATGAGTAAAAACGTGCTGATCCCTAAACTGGCAATCATCGGCGTCGGTCTGATCGGGGGATCCCTCGCCCTCGCCCTGAAAGAAGCCGGTGCCGTCGGCGAAGTGGTCGGATGCGGTCGCGGCAAACCGAACCTCGAAAAAGCCCTCGAGCTCGGCATTATCGACCGCTACACCCGGGATCCTCTCGAGGCCGCGCAAGGAGCCGATGTTGTCTTTCTGGCCACGCCGGTCTGCACCTTCGCCGATGTCACCAGAAGCCTGCTCCCCGGGCTCAAGCCGGGGGCGATTATCACCGACGGCGGCAGCGTTAAGGAAGAGGTGGTCAAGGCCATTGAGCCGCTCCTGCCGGCAACGATCCACTTTGTCCCGGGGCATCCCATCGCCGGTACCGAGCAGAGCGGCGCCGAAGCGGCCTTTTCCACCCTCTACCGCGAAAAACGCTGCATCCTCACCCCGACCGAAAAGACCGACCCCGGCGCGCTGCAGCTGATCGACAAGATGTGGGCTCTGGCCGGCAGCGACGTGGTGCACATGTCTCTGGAGAAGCACGACCGGGTGCTGGCGGCCATCAGTCACCTGCCGCACATGGTGGCCTACTCGCTGGTCAACGCCGTCGGATCTTACGATCATTACGAAGAGAATATTCTCGAATACTCCGCTGGCGGGTTCCGTGATTTCACCCGCATCGCCTCATCCGATCCCACCATGTGGCGCGATATCGCCCTGACTAACCGGGCGGCGCTGATCGAGATGATGGAGCACTTTGAGACATCCTTAGCCGAACTGAAAGAAGACATCAGAAACGGCCAGGCCGACAAACTGTTCGCATTTTTTCTGCGCTCCAAGCAACTGCGCGACGCGATCCTGTGACGGCACCCTTATCACCTGATCCACCAGCCAAGAATCGAGCGTAAAACGCCATGACCGACACACGAACCATTACACCATCGACCCACCTGCGCGGTGAAATCACCGTTCCCGGCGACAAGTCGATCTCACACCGTGCCATCATGTTTGCCTCTCTGGCCCGCGGAAAGAGTCGCATCCGCGGACTGCTGCGGGGTGAAGACTGCCTCTCAACACTGGCCGCATTCCAACAGATGGGGGTCCGCGTCGAAGAATTCGACAACGGCGATCTGATGATTACCGGACAGGGTCTCAACGGTCTGCAGGAACCGACAGATGTGCTCGACTGCGGCAATTCGGGAACCACCATGCGCCTGATGAGCGGAATCCTCGCCGGACAGCCGTTCTTTTCGGTGCTCAGCGGCGACCAGTATCTGCGCCGTCGGCCGATGGGCCGTGTCATCGAACCGCTGTCGCAGATGGGAGCCAAGATCAGCGGGCGCGACACCCACCGCAAAGCCCCCTTTGCAATCAGCGGCGGACACCTGCAACCCGCGACGTATCACTCCCCGGTGGCCAGCGCGCAGGTCAAATCAGCGATCCTGCTGGCCGGTATGCAGGTCGATGGCGTCACCACCGTCTACGAACCCCACCTGTCCAGAGACCACAGCGAACGGATGCTGCGCTATTTTGGCGCTCAGGTCGAATCGTTTTCCGGCGGCGCCGCGATCCATGGCCGCGTGGAACTGACCGCGCAGGACGTCGATATCCCCGGCGACATCTCTTCTGCTGCCTTCTTTCTTGTTGCTGGACTGATTGTCCCCGACTCGGAACTGCTGTTAAAAAACGTCGGGATCAACC
The DNA here is from genome assembly GCA_002868865.1 of Desulfuromonas sp. Classification (GTDB taxonomy): domain Bacteria; phylum Desulfobacterota; class Desulfuromonadia; order Desulfuromonadales; family Geopsychrobacteraceae; genus BM509. Next base: position 11,809 of record PKUC01000085.1, read on the forward strand.
CGACCCGCAGCGGTATCCTCGACATCCTTACCGCCATGGGCGGTGATATTCAACAACTCAATACGCGTGAGGTTTCCGGCGAACCTGTCGCCGACCTGCTGGTGCGCAGCAGCACCCTCAAGGGGATCGACATCGGCGGCGAACTGGTCCCCAGAGCCATCGATGAATTTCCGGTGATCAGCATTGCCGCCGCCTACGCCACGGGGATAACGACCATCAGCGACGCCGGCGAACTGCGGGTCAAGGAGACCGATCGTATCGCCGCCATGTGTGACGCCCTGCAGGCCCTCGGAGCACAGGTCACACCGCTGGATGACGGGATGAAAATCGTCGGTGGAACGCCGCTGAACGGCGCAACCATCAATTCCTGCGGTGATCATCGCATCGCCATGAGCATCGCCATCGCCGCCCTGGGCGCCAGCGGCGACACCACTATCGTCGATACCTCCTGCACCGAAACCTCATTCCCCGGGTTCTGGCCACTGCTGAACCGGATCACCACAAAAACGGAATCGTCGTGAAAAAACTGATTATCGCAATCGACGGCCCTTCGGGAGCCGGCAAAAGCACCCTGAGCAAAGCCCTGGCCGACAGCCTACACTATACCAATATCGACACCGGAGCCATGTTCCGGGCCGTCGCACTGCAGACCATGCGGCAGAGCATCGACCTGAACGATGAACAGCAGATCGAGGCCATGTGCCGCTCCATCGATATCCGTTTCGATCGCTCGGGCACAGAGGAACGAATCCTGCTCAATGGAGAGGATGTCTCCGCCGCAATCCGTACCCCTGACGTCAGCCTGCTGACTGCGCAGGTCGCGGCGCTGCCTGTCGTCCGCAAGACGCTGCTCAACCTGCAGCGCCAGATGGGTGAAAACGGCGGGGTTGTACTCGAAGGGCGCGATATCGGCTCGGTGGTCTTTCCCGATGCGGAAGTTAAGTTTTTCCTCTCCGCAACAGCGCAGCAGCGCGGTAAAAGACGTTATCTAGAACTGAAAGCCAAGGGGATCGAAGTCGATCTTGACCAGACCATCGCTGAGGTTGAAGCGCGGGATCTGGCCGACAGCTCACGACAGCACGCCCCCCTGCTGCGTGCCGCCGACGCCATCGATATCGACTCCACCTCGATGAGTATTTCCGAGGTTTTAAGCAAGATGCTGGGCATTATCAACCGCCGGATGATCCCCGGTACGGAGCGGTAAATGGAGATCATTCTCGCCAAGAGCGCCGGTTTCTGCTTCGGGGTCAAACGGGCGACCCAGATGGCCTTTACCGCCGCGGGAGAGCACGACCAGATCACATCATTGGGACCACTGATCCATTCCCCTCAGATGGTCCAGAAGCTAGCCGCCGAAGGGATCCGTGTCTGTCATCAGGTAGAAGAAATCCCCAGCGGAGCCATATTAATCCGTTCTCACGGCGTCACCGCCCAGGAACTGGACAGTATTCATTCCAGTGGCCTGCAGATCGTCGACGCAACCTGTCCCTTCGTCAAAAAAGCGCAAGAATTTGCCGCGCAACTCAGTGACGATGGCTACCTGCTGGTTCTGGTCGGTGAGGCTGATCATCCCGAAGTTCAGGGAATCGTCTCCTACGCACAGGGCGATGTTCGCATCGTCGCCTCACCACAGGAGGCAGCCCAGCTGGCAAAGTGCGGGAAAATCGGTGTCGTCGCCCAGACCACACAGTCGTTCGAAAACTTCTCGCAGATCGTCTCCATCTGCCTGACAAAAGCCAAAGAGGTGCGGATCTTCAACACCATCTGCGATGCGACTTCGGTCCGTCAGGAAGAAGCCCGCGACATTGCGGCGCAGGTCGATCTGATGCTGGTGATCGGCGGCTACAACAGCGCCAACACATCTCGACTGGCGACCCTGTGTCGCGAGCAGCAGGCCGACACCCATCATGTGGAAACCAGCGATCAGCTCAATCCCGACTGGTTCGTCGGCAAGGAAAAAGTTGGCATCACCGCCGGCGCATCGACCCCCCGCTGGATCATCGATAACGTCATCGAAAAGGTCAAAACCTACGACCAGACCTGCCGCTGATTCCGTGGTAAAAACCGCACAACCTGCCGTGTGATAACCGATTAACTCCCCGAAAAATATTGGTTTGTTTTTTTATCTACCTGTGATACGTTGCGCGTCTCGAAAGAGTCCGCCGCCGCAAGGCGTCGGGAAATTCGCAAGGGGGTAAAATCTCCAATGGTAGAGGACAAAGAGTTGGTAAACGAAAACGAAGAAACAATGGGCGAAGTCGAAGATTTCGAAGCGCTGCTCAGTGAGTATGAGCAGGGTGGATTCGGCCTCAAACGCAACGACGTCGTAGAAGGAACAATTGTTCAGGTCAACCCTGATTCGGTTGTTGTCGACGTCGGCTACAAATCGGAAGGTGTCATTCCGCTGCGTGAATTTGCCGATGAAAACGGTGAAATCAATGTCAACGTCGGTGATGTCTACGATGTTCTGTTCGGTGGCGGCGAAAGCGACAGCGGCATGATCATGCTCTCCAAAGAGAAAGCGGATCGCCAGAAAGTCTGGAACAGCCTCGAGGAAGATGCCGTCGTTGAAGGTAAGATCATCAGCCGGATCAAAGGTGGCTTGTCGGTCGACATCGGTGTCACCGCATTCCTGCCCGGCTCACAGGTTGATCTGCGTCCGGTCCGCAATCTGGACAAGGTCATCGGTGAAACCTATCAATTCAAAATCATCAAGCTGAACAAGCGCCGTGGCAACATCGTTCTGTCCCGTCGTGTTCTGCTTGAAAGCGAGCGTGAGTCACAGCGTTCCGATACTCTTGAAACACTGGCCGAAGAGCAGGTGGTCGAGGGAATCGTCAAGAACCTCACCGATTACGGTGCGTTCATCGACCTCGGTGGTATCGACGGTCTGCTGCACATCACCGACATGTCATGGGGCCGGGTCAAGCACCCCTCCGACATTCTCGCCGTCGGCGACAAGATCAATGTCAAGGTTCTCAAGTTCGATCGCGAAAAAGAGCGCGTGTCCCTGGGGCTCAAGCAGATCGCTCCCGATCCGTGGCTCAACGTTCAGGATAAATACCCCGTCGAATCCAAGGTGACCGGCAAGGTCGTCAGCCTCACCGATTACGGCGCATTTATTGAGCTGGAAGAAGGCGTCGAAGGCCTGATCCACGTTTCCGAAATGAGCTGGACCAAGCGGGTCAAGCACCCCAACAAGGTTCTCTCCATCGGTGACGAGGTCGAGTCTGTCGTTCTGGCACTCGATTCCGACAACCGTCGCATCTCCCTCGGCCTCAAGCAGGTTGAGCCGAACCCGTGGGATGTCATCGGCGAGAAGTTCCCGATCGGCACCATCATCGAAGGCCAGGTCAAGAACATCACCGATTTCGGTATCTTTGTCGGTGTTGACGAAGGGATCGACGGTCTGGTTCACATCTCCGACCTGTCCTGGACCAAGCGGATCAAGCATCCGTCCGAGATCTACAAAAAAGGCGATGTCGTTAAAGCTGTCGTTCTGAACATTGACCGTGAAAACGAGCGTTTCTCCCTCGGTCTCAAGCAGCTCAACTCCGATCCCTGGGAAACGGTTCCGGTGCGCTACGCTCCGAGCACCATTGTCAAAGGCCAGGTCACTTCGGTCACCGACTTCGGTGTGTTCCTCGAGCTGGAAGAAGGGATCGAAGGCCTGATCCACGTCTCCGAGCTGAGCAAGGAGAAAGTCGAAAGCCCGAAAGATTTTGCCGCAGTCGGACAGGAACTTGAAGCGGCCGTTCTTCAGGTCGACACCGCTGATCGCAAGATCGCCCTGTCGATCAAGAACATCGACGTACAGAAAGAAAAAGCCGAAGTCAACGAGTTCATGGGTGCGCAGAAAAACGCAACATCCAACCTCGGTGCCCTGCTTCAGGGTGCAATGGACCGTTCTCAAGACGACGAATAGAAACCCACATCGGGTTCAAAGGTGGGACCTCGGTTTTCCGGGGTCCCACTTTTTTTTCAACACCAGGGATCGTGTTCAATGAAAAAACGCCCGTTCCTGATGGCATCTGCGACCATCGGGGCCATATTCCTGTTTTTTCTACTGCTGATTCTGGCCAGCAACTCCTGGCAGGGATCCGCCGGACTGGTCTCAGTCGGCGACAAGGTCGGTGTCCTCGAGGTCATCGGCCCCATCGAAGAGTCAAAACATCTCATCGATCAGATCCACGCATTCCGTGACAACGATGCGGTCAAGGCAGTTGTTCTCAGGGTCGATTCCCCGGGCGGCGGCGTCGGCCCTTCTCAGGAAATCTACACTGAGATCAAACGACTGACAGCAATCAAACCGGTTGTTGTTTCGATGGGATCGGTTGCAGCATCCGGCGGATACTACATTGCAGCACCGGCGCAGCGCATCTTTGCCAATCCGGGAACCATTACCGGCAGCATCGGTGTCATCATGTCGTTCGCCAACTATCAGGAACTGATGGACAAGGTAGGGGTGAAAAGTCTGGTGATCAAGAGTGGTCCATTCAAGGACACCGGTTCCGCTACCCGGCCATTCACCGACGAAGAGAATCGCCTGATGCAGCTATTAATCGACGATGTACACGCCCAGTTTGTCGAAGCCGTCAGCGAAGGCCGCAACCTGACATCCGAGGTCGCGGCCAAACTTGCCGACGGACGGATCTACACCGGGCGGCAGGCCCAGAATCTCGGTCTGGTCGACGAGCAGGGCAACCTGCAGGATGCCATTGACTACGCCGCAGCGCAGGTGGGGCTGGAAAAAGATCCCGACCTCCTCTATCCGCGCCCCGAAGAGAAAAGCCTGCTCGATCGTGTTCTGGAATCCTCGCTCGGTTCTCTGGCCACCGAGATCAAGACATATCACAATCCTGGTCTCAGCTACCTCTGGCCGGGATTTTGAACGACGTACAAAGACTCATTTGACAGTGAAACATTGGAATCAGACAGCACTGGAGGACCATAAACCATGACCAAAAGCGAACTGATAGAACGTCTCTCAGACGAACATGGTCTGCTCAACAAAAAAGATGCAGAATCGATTATAAACCTGATTTTTGACGGCATCGGCGATGCGCTGGCCACCGGAAATCGGGTCGAAATTCGTGGTTTCGGCTCATTTACTATCCGTGAGCGCGATGCCCGTGAAGCCCGAAACCCCAAAAGCGGTGAACTGGTCAGCATTCCTTCACGCAAGACGCCCTTCTTCAAAACCGGCAAGGAGCTGCGTGAGCGCGTCGACGGTTAGATTTAACGAACACTCTCAGGCAACAGAAGGCCCGGCGATCTCGATGAGATCCCGGGCCTTCTGTCTATCTTCACTCACGTATAACCGTTTTGAACGGCTCGATCAGTAAGGTTGCGCTTTTCGGGACATTTTTAAAAGGTCAAAGCAACGGCGGCGACGTCGTCATGAACCTTAAAACGAGGGAACATGAGGCACTTAGGATCGGACCGTTCGATGCCGCGAACGGCATGATACAGACCCGACAGCCCACGCTGATGGTAACAATCCACCATGCCAGCAAAATCGACCCCGCCGGAGGAATTACCCGGCATGTGCAACCCGTCGGTGAACACCAAAATATGAGCAAGCCCATCGATAGATATTTTTCCACTGCGGAGAAATCCCTGCATCTCGGACTCACCGTTGAGCACCCCAAAAGAGCGGTTCATCTGCAACCGGACCTGTTCAACCTGTGGCCTTAAAACGTCTAAAGCATTCTCAAAACCGAAATCGATGAGCATCCGCCACTGTTTGAAAATGTGGCTATCATGATTATGAAACGGGACCGGCATGCAGAACGAACCATCCTGAAAAATGCAAAGAATCAGGGCATCGCCGACCTGGACATATTCGATCGCATCATCATGGACCTTGACCACTGCAGCACTAGTGGACCAGAGCTGCAGGCGGTCCTGCATATCCACTTCGGACAGCCGCATCCCTCTGGCGATCAACTGATTAGCACGTTCAGCAAGCTCACTGAGACTGGCGTCGTTGGCAGAAAATACGGAACGTGCCAGATGAGCAGCCCACCAAGCGCCGCTCTGCCCGCGATAAAGACTCCCCTTCAGGCTCGATGCACCATCAAAAACACCGAAGAGGTTCTCCCTCACCAAAAGCGCGTCTTCGTTGGAAGCACCTGTCCCCTGCTCCAGCAGAGAATCATAGGTGTAACTGTGCTGCGATTTGGAACTCACAGCAGCCTGTTGAAGGCGAAGGGTCATCAGTAGCGCAATCCATAATAAAGGTTGGAGTTGAATTGAGTAATGCAATTCAAAATAGAAGAGCGGAAGGAAAATGTACAATCATAAATTTAGATAGAACTTATTGGTGAGATAGGGACTTCCAATGGCAATTCAACAAGAAGACCGGTTATATATTAGCCCTCCCCGAATGGCCAAAACGGAAGGATAGAGAGAAAGGCGTTCCCAGGGAACGCCATGCCAGGCAAAACACAAAAATTCCTCCATCCCCTTTCTTTGATGTAGACCCCGCAACCAGCTCCGGTATCTTGTCCTGTCCTAAGTCGCCAACACGCAGTAAAGCAAATAAGGACTGGACCTTAACATTGATGCCAGCAGCAGTGACTTTAGCTGCATCAAGGTTACGTGTTCTGAGTGATTGCTTGATTTCTCTAGACGGTATCAGGTGAGTTAAATCAGATGGGATTTTGATACGGTAATAGTAGGTTTGATTGCGTTTGGTGATGTAAAACGACAAAAGCCCAGCTCCCTAGCGGTGTACCAAATAGTGTACCATCTAGAAGGCTGAGCTTTAAGTACCTGAATTAACAGGTTGTCTTGTTATTGGTGCCGAAGGGGAGACTCGAACTCCCACGTCCCTACGGACACTAGACCCTGAACCTAGCGTGTCTACCAATTCCACCACTTCGGCGCGAAGCGAGGGCTTTTATACCAAATGGCTTTTTCTATTGCAACTAAAATATCATTCACTTATCCGCATTTTCTTCCATTCGTCTGGGCGGCACGGTCAATGTGCGATACTGCTTGACCGTCACCAGTCCCGGCGGAACCCCTTTGGGCTTTTTCACCTGCTTTCCCTCGGTCACCATCACCTCGACCTTGTGATCATTCTGGCCGCGCGAATAGCCGGCTGCGAGGGTCGCAGCAAAATAGATGTCCTCTTCGGGGAGCGGTCCTTTTCTGTCTCCCCGTTGCAGCACCAGATGGCAGCCGGGTTGATTATGGGCGTGAAACCATAAATCTTCTGCCCGGGTGTGGCGCACACTGATTTCGTCGTTGGAACGTGGATTGCGCCCCCAGAGGATCGTTAAACCGGACGGACTGATGGTGCGCCGAAGCACTGGTCCCGCCTTTTTTTTCTGGCGGGTCGCTGGTGTCTCACGGGTCCTGATCAGGCCAGCATCACTCAGAGCGTTCCGCACTTCTTCCAGAGCATCGGGGGTTTTCGCCTCGGCGATAGACAATTCAATCTCCTCCAGCCAGGCGATCTCAGTCTCCGTCTCTTTGAGCCTGCGCGCGACATGGTCGACTCCACGCTTTTCTTTTTTGTACCGCGCAAAGTAACGCTGTGCATTCTCTTGAGGGGTCAAACGCGGGTCAAGATCGACCGTTATGGTCTGTGGCGGATCGGTCGTGTAATCGACGACATCGACAATGTCCATCCCCCGCTTGATGCGGTGCAGGTTGGCCAACAACAGATTCCCGATTGCCCGGCGCTGTTCGAACGTTTCGGTCTTTTGCTGTTCTTTGCTGATGTTGTCATGGCGCTTGCGCAGTTTTTTCAGCGCCCGAGCGACTACGATGGCGATATCCCTACCTTCACCGATCTGTCCTGCGGTAAATTGTCGTGCGTAATAATAGTCATCGAGTGCTGCAGAGGCCGTCTCAAATCGCTGCACAACAGTTTCATCGCACTCGCCTTCAAACAGCCTGAGAGCTGGCCCGGTGCTTTCTTCTACCATGCGTGGTGCGTGCTGTCGCTTTACAAGCTTTTGCCTGAATCGCGCCAAAATGGCTGTGGCTGACGTGCCTTGAGAGAATTCCCGAGCCAGCGCGGCGGCCTGCTGCACCGACATGGGCCGCACCTGATCGAGCAGCCATCCCTTGAACTCTTGGGCCGTCTGAACTGAGCCGGGAACACGCGGAACCTCCTGTTTCAGGTCAACACGTGCCTGCTGCTCCGGCAGGCAATAGGTGATGCCAGGCAATATAGCGCGGTGACCTTCATTTTTCTGGACCCTGTGCAGCGCATCGACTATCCGCCCCTGGTGATCGATCAGAATCAGATTCCCGAATCGTCCGGTCAGTTCGGCGATCAGCCGATAGTCCCCTTCGCGGCCGGTTACGGTAAACGCAACGATTCTGTCGTCACCCAACTGTTCAATGCGGCAGATTGTCGACAAGCGGGCACGCAGCAGTTGGCAAAACCGTGGTGGCGTGAAGGGGTTTGGATACTCCTTCTCCGTGAGATGAAGCCGCCCGAAACGGCTGTCGACCGACACCAGCAGGCGGACGGTGCTACGCCCTGTCCAGAGCTTGAAGATCAGTGTCTCTGCCGTCGGTTGATAGATTTTATTAACACTACTGCCTGCAACGGTGCCACACACTTCATCAACCACAGCAGTCAGCCAGAAAATATCCATATCGCCCCTTTCTAGCCGATCTTTTCAGAGTAAAAAAAACACCCCCCAACTGGAGGCGGAGAGAAGTTCCGCTTTGTCGGCAACAATCATTTTGCTATGATAGCCGACTCTTGTCATCAGGGACAGAATATCTGCGCAACCGAGGAGGCGTCATGAAAGACCAGTGGAAAATCGAAACACAGGCGGTTCAAGGAAACTATCAACCGAAACCGACCGAACCGCGGACTCCGGCTATCTGCCAGAGTACAACGTTTAAATATGATAGTGCCGATCATATGGCCAGCCTGTTTGATCTTGACTGCCTCGATCCGATGTATACCCGTCTCGGCAACCCGACCGCAGGAGCGTTTGAAGAAAAGATCGCCATGATGGAAGGCGGTGTGGCGGCTCTGGCAACATCATCTGGACAAGCGGCATCAGCTTTGGCGCTGCTGAACATCTGCCAGGCAGGTCAGCATATCGTTTCTGCGAGCACTTTATATGGCGGAACCTACTCGCTGTTCGCCAACACGCTGCCCAAAATGGGGATAGAAGTGACCTTTGTCGATCCCGATGCGACGATCGATGAGATCAAAAAGGCCTTTCGTCCGGAAACACGATGTGTCTTTGCAGAAACCATCGGCAACCCGGGACTGAACGTTCTCGACTTTGACAAGTTCGGCCAACTCTGTCGGGAGATGAGGGTTCCACTGATTATCGACAACACCTTTGCCACACCCTTCCTGTGCCGCCCCCTGGAACATGGCGCAAACGTCGTGATCCACTCGACAACTAAGTACATCGATGGCCACGGAACCGCAGTTGGCGGTGTCATTGTCGATGGCGGAAACTTCGACTGGAGTGGTGGAAAGTATCCCGAACTGACCGAACCGGACTCATCGTATCACGGGCTACGTTATACCGAAAAGTTCGGCCCTGCCGCCTACATTGTTAAAGCACGGGCGCAGTACATGCGCGATCTGGGGGCAACACCTGCGCCGCAGAATGCGTTTCTGTTCAATCACGGCCTGACCACCCTGCCGCTGCGCATGGAGCGTCACAGCAGCAACGCCCAGCGGATCGCCGAATATCTGCAACAACACCCGGCAGTCTCCTGGGTCAACTATCCGGGTCTGAAAAGCCACCCCACCCATTCTCTTGCGCAGAAATATCTGCCCCTCGGCTGCAGCGGCGTGCTGACCTTCGGCATTGCCGGCGGTCGCGATGCGGGGATTAAATTTATGGAAGGCTGTCAGTTGATCGCTCTCGTGGTCCATGTGGGTGACGCACGTTCCTGCGTTCTTCACCCGGCCAGCACCACCCACCGCCAGCTCAGCGAGGAGCAGCAGAAAGCCTCAGGGGTCGCGCCGGACCTGATCCGACTCTCCATTGGCATCGAACATTGTGACGATCTGATCGCCGACATCGATCAGGCGCTGAACAGCAGCCAGAGATAGCCCCCCTCTCCAGCACAAAAAATGGCGAGCCTACAAACAGGGTCGCCATTTTTTGTGCACGTCTCAGAAACTTCTGCCGCCCGGCGCAATCCCACACAAACATGTCAAGTTAGCGATAGCCATAACGCGATAATTCCTCTTGCAATTCATCAGCCTACAGGATAAGATCGGTCTATCGATTCTTTATCACCTCAATCTGCTTTTACATATCTAACCCATAATTCTTTATGGAGAATAGCGATGAGCGATATCCCTTCTTACAAAGACGGAACATTATCCCTTCATGCTGGACAGTCTCCCGATCCGACAACGCGCTCGCGTGCGGTGCCGATCTACCAGACATCTTCATACACGTTCGATTCCGCCGAACATGCTGCGAACCTGTTCGGGCTTAAAGAGATGGGGAACATCTACACCAGGCTGATGAACCCGACCACGGATGTTCTGGAAAAACGCCTCGCTGAACTGGACGGCGGCATCGGAGCGTTGGCACTGGCATCGGGATCAGCGGCGATCACTCTAGCAATTCTCAATCTGGCACGGTGCGGGGACAACATTATCGCCAGCGGTTCACTGTACGGCGGAACCTACAATCTGTTTCACCACACCTTTCGCCGTATGGGCATTGGTGTCACCTTTGTCGACACATCGGACCCTCAAAACATCGCTGAGGCCGTCGACGACAACACAAAAGCGGTCTACATCGAAACGATCGGCAACCCCAAAAACAACGTCGATGATTTCGAGGCGATCGCATCTGTGGCCCACAGTCATGGCCTGCCGCTGATCGTTGACAACACTGTGGCAACCCCGGTGATGTTCAAACCGATCGAGCACGGCGCCGACATCGTCTGCTACTCACTGACCAAATTCATCGGCGGCCACGGTACCAGCATCGGTGGCGCGGTGGTCGACAGCGGCGCATTTGACTGGTCAAGCGGGCGCTTTGCTGAATTCACCACCCCGGACCCCAGCTATCACGGCCTGATCTATCATGACGCCTTGGGAGAGCTGGCCTATATTCTCAAGATGCGCATCACCCTGTTGCGCGACATGGGTCCGGCCCTGTCACCCTTTAATGCCTTTCAGTTTTTGCAGGGGCTGGAGACCCTCCACGTCCGTATGCCGCGGCACTGCGAAAACGCTTTGAGAGTCGCAAGTTTTCTTGATCACCACCCCAGTGTCGACTGGGTCAACTACCCCGGACTCGACTCACACCCCGATCACGCCAATGTAAGCAAGTATCTCAGCAAGGGAGCGGGCGCTATCCTCGGGTTCGGTATCAAGGGCGGCTTGGAAACAGGTAAAAGATTTATCGACAGCGTCAAACTGGCCAGCCATCTGGCCAATATCGGCGATGCCAAGACCCTGGTCATCCACCCGGCATCGACCACTCATCAGCAGCTCACCGCCGAAGAGCAGCATGCTGCCGGGGTGACACCGGACTATATCCGGGTTTCAGTCGGCATTGAAGATATTGACGATATTATTGAAGATCTGGATCAGGCCCTGAAAGCGGCGCAGGGATAACTGCCAAGCTGCGTGACAAGACAGCGGGCCTGTTCGATTTGGATTTTGCCTCGACAGGCGGTGCATGCTATAGTCCCGCGCCATGACAGAACAGAAACCATTTCATATTGTCCTGATCGAACCGGAGATCCCCCCCAACACCGGAAACATCGGCCGACTCTGCGCCGCCACCGGCAGTCATCTTCACCTGGTGGGCAAACTGGGGTTCTCCATCGATGACAAGCAGGTGCGGCGGGCCGGACTCGACTACTGGCCCGAGGTCAAACTGCACCGCTGGGACTCCCTGACGGAACTGCAGAGTGCGCATCCTCTGGGGCGCTTCTGGTATATGTCGAAAAAAGCGAAAAAAACCTACACCGACGTGCAGTTCGATGCGGGCGATTTTCTGGTGTTCGGCAAAGAAACCCTCGGACTGCCCGAAGACCTTTTACAACAGCAGGAAGACTACGCCCTCAGAATTCCGATTTTTTCTCCGGCAGTGCGTAGTCTCAATCTTGCCAATTCTGCCGCAATCCTGCTCTACGAAGCGCTGCGCCAGACCGGTCGCCTGACACCCTGATTCATCAGAGCACCTCCATCGAAATTAAAAAAGCCGGGCCTCCCCATGGAGATGCCCGGCTTTTTCAGTGCGGTACCGCTGGCCTTAGACGCGACCGAGCAGTCGGCTGCTCCTCTCGAGGAAACCGGCCATGCGATCCTTACTCAGCGCCTGGTGTGACAACATCGCCAGATCGTACACCTGCTCGACAAGCAGGTTCGCGGTCTCCGTGTCGCCATCTTCACTTAACTGGACAATCTTATCGACCGCGTCACTGGCTGTGTTCACCAGCAGGGTGTGGTCAGAAAACAGGTCGAGCTCTTCGCCGCCGCCATGCCCCATCATCCGCGTCATCTCCTTAAAGCGACGGGACTGCTCATTGAGCAGGATCATCCCCGGCACGCTGCCGTCTTTCAAGGTTTCGACACGGATAGTCAGCCCTTTGATATCGAGCCCCTTAAAAATTTCTTCGATCCGATCTTCGCGACTCTTCTGATCTTCTCCGCTAACGATCTTCTGGCTCTTATCCTCCTCGATGAGGTTTTCGGTAATATCGGAGTCGACCCGCTCGAACTTGATCTCTGTATTCTTCGATTCGAGGAACTGGATGAAATGGTTGTCGATCACCGCATCCAGAATCAGCGCCTCTAAGCCCTGCGCTTCAAAAAGCTTCAGATAAGTGACCTGAATCCCTTCATCGTTGGCATAGTAGATTTTCCCTTCGTGACGCTCCTTGGTCCTTTCCAGATAATCGGGCAGGGTCGTATAGCCCCCTTCACCGGTCGTGCGGTAGATAACCTGATCCTTGACCTTGTCGTAAAACTTGTCCTCGCGCATCATGCCGTACTTGACGAAGGTATGGATGTCTTCCCATATCGGCACAAACTCGTCGCGATCCTTCTTTGCCAGTTCGACAACCTTGGCGGCCACCCGTGAACTGATGACCTCGCGGATCTTACGCACCTGCGGATCGTTTTGCAGGTAGCTGCGGGAGACGTTGAGGGGCAGCTCGGGGGCATCGAGACAACCCTGCAGCGGGGTGAGAAATTCCGGGATCAACTCCGGACAGTTATCGGAGACAAACACCTGGTTGCAAAACAGCTTAATGTGACTGCGGGTGACATCGAACTCGTTGGTCAGGCGGGGGAAATAGATGATCCCTTTGAGGTTAAAGGGGTAATCGATATTGAGGTGGATCCAGAACAGCGGCTCCCCCGACATGGGGTAGAGCTTCTGATAAAATTCTTTGTATTCGTCGTCGGTCACCTCGCTGGCACTGCGGGTCCAAATCGGGTTTCTGTCGTTGACCTCTTCCCCTTCGAGGCGGATCGACACCGGCAGGAAGTTGCAGTATTTTTTCAGCAGGGTCCGCAATTGATCGACTTCGAGGAACTCTTTTTCATCATCACTCAGATGAATGACAATCTCGCTACCACGCTCCTGCTTGTCCCCTTCCCACAGGCTGTAACTGGTGGAACCCGCGCACTCCCAATGAGCAGCAACGGCTCCTTCCTGATATGACAGAGACTTGATCTCAACCTTATCGGCGACCATGAAGCTGGAATAAAAACCCAGCCCGAAATGTCCGATGATCTGATTTTTATCATCAAGATGCTTAAACTTCTCGATAAAGTCCTCCGCTGAGGAGAACGCCACCTGATTAATATACTTACGGATCTCATCGGCGGTCATGCCGATGCCGTTATCGCACACACTGATGCAGCCGCTGTCCTTATCTATGCGAACATCGACAAAGTATTCATCGGACAGCTTCAGACCTTCCATCAGGTTGATGTTCTGCAATTTGTGGATGGCATCAACGGCATTGGAGACCAGCTCCCGGAGAAAAATCTCTTTTTCGCTGTACAGCCATTTTTTTATAATCGGAAAGATATTCTCCGTGTGGATGGAGATATTCCCCTCTTCGCGCTTTAATTCTTCAGACATTGCTTTCAGCTCCTTACGGCATGCAGTAAATTTTACGACATGAAAAAATAATGAATGACCCCCGCCATTGTCAAGGCAAACAGCCAATAAAAAACCCGAATTCGCAACACGAATCCGGGCAGTAAGACCGATTATCGTAATCTTCAGAAGGCCATCGTACCTGTCACTCCCCTGCACAGGTAGAAGATCGCAAACAGCAGCGGCATGATCACGCTGGAGACAAAATGAATCAACAACCCCCGGCTGCGCCCCCAGATCTTCTTCATCGCTGTCAGTCGAAAAAACTCCCTGTCGTTCAGAAGCCGCAGCAGAGACACCGCGACGATGTACATCGCAAAAAGCGCTTTCACAAAGTCAATTTCGAGGAATTCCATGCCGACCTCCCCATATCAAATTTGCGACGTTAAGACCCTGCCCTCTAACTGTACCATAAAAACTAACAAACACCGTTCTACGAATCAAGTTTTTAAAAACTCTGAGATTAGATCATGACGCATATTGTCATCAGACGAAAAAAGGCGCCAGCTCAGCGGAGCGACGCCCTGTTTCGATCGGAGACGAAATTTTTTAATTTTCGGTCATGAAATGTCGCTCGTACAGATTTTCAAGCTCAGACAGGTGCTTGCTCTCGTCGGCCAGCAGTGTCTGAAACACCGGCGCCATCGGTGCGCCTTCACAGCCGTTGACCAGACAACGATAGAACTCGATGGCATTCTTTTCCAGATGGATCGAATAGGCCAAAGCCTCACGCGCATCGGCATGTTCGTCGATCTCGACCTGCTCGAGATGATAGTCGAGGTTCATGGTCGGCACTTCACGGGCCAAACCTTCGCCACCCGCTTCAACACCATTCAGCAGAGCCAGTTCCAGCTCCTGCTTATGACGCAGCTCGTCTTTGGCTGCATCCATGAGGATCATCTTGGCGGCACGATCCTTAACGAGGCGGACGGCATACAGGTAGCTGCGAAACCCTTCCTCTTCCATCTGGATCGCCATCTCAAGGGCGGCCTCGACTGTGTAACAGACCCCTTCTTCAATTGTCGGACAAACTCTCTTCATCGGTTCTCTCCCATCCATCATCTAGTAAATAACGATATAGCCATGTTCAGTGGCAATTCTGGAAATCTCCAGGACATCTTCAATCTGGTACGATTCACCATCGAGAGTGAATGTATATCCACCATCTTCATTCTTCTTGGCCAGATCAATCAAATATTCAAAGCTGGCTGTCTTCACCGTCGTCACAGCACACACTCCCCTGCATGTTGAAGAAAAATCACGTGTGAAGCATAGCACAAGCGACAGGGATTAGTCACTCCCCCGTACTCACTCGCCAATAATCTTAACCAGAACGCGCTTGCGCCGGCGGCCATCAAACTCACCGTAAAAAATCTGCTCCCACGTACCAAAATCGAGACGGCCACCGGTCACGGCGACCACCACTTCACGCCCCATAACAGTCCGTTTAATATGAGCGTCACCGTTGTCCTCGCCGGTGAGGTTATGGCGGTACCGATTTAAGGGCTGATGAGGGGCCAGCTCTTCGAGCCAGGACTCAAAATCGCTGTGAAGTCCGGACTCATCATCGTTGATAAAAACCGAGGCGGTTATATGCATCGCATTACAGAGCAGCAACCCCTCCCGAATCCCACTGTCGGCCAGGCATTGCTGGACCTCTTCGGTAATATTTACAAATCCGCGGCGCGCAGGGACCTCAAACCACAGTTCTTGTCGATAACTCCTCATCAACTCACCTTTTCACAGACAGAAAAACGGGCAGCTGCTACAAAAAAACAGCTGCCCGCATCAAAAGCAGAAGACGTCCAATCGAAAATCAGGATCCGTCAGCGAAAATCAGACCGAACGTCGCGGTTGTCGCCGTCGCGTCCAAAGTCAGCGTGCAGGTGATGGTATCGTTGGTCACAGACCCGCCGGGAAAGGCCCCGCCACTGACAACAAATTCGCCGTTTGTGGCGGTATCAGCGTCCACCAGGTTCTGTACGGTGGTGGTCATCAGCGCATTGATCGTTGCCGCAACACAACCGGCACTGGTATCAACGATTTCAGCCGCAGCGGGTGCACCTTCAACCCCGGCATCACGCAGCAGCTGTCCGGCAACATTAATACTACTTGCCGCAGCCGCACCACCGGCAACCCCTTCAATGGCAGCTTCCTGAGCTGCATCCTGCATATTGATAAAACGTGGAACAGCGACAGCGGCGAGGATGCCAAGAATGATAATGACAACCGCCAGCTCTATCAGTGTGAAACCGGACTGATTCAACCTCATGTGGTCCTCCCTGGAATCGACCTCGATTCCTGAACGAAGTTAAAAATGGATCTCTAATCCAAGCAGACGATAAAATGAATCGTTCTTTTAGACTTCAATCATTAACAACGAAGCATGACCGATAACAAAACATATCAGCCAGTTAGCTCTCAAGTCGACAAAATGCCGAAAAATCACTCATGAAGGAACTCTGTCCTCACAAAAAGGCTATTGACAGCACGACAAGTCTCTCTATATATAGTTGCGCTCAGAACCTTCCGTCAAACAAAAGTTTTGCTATCAATAAATTTATGAGTATCAAGCCGACCAAACACGTACTGCTGATCTTTTCTATGGCCACCCTGCTTCTGGCAAGTTGCACAGATAGCATGGCACCGGTCTATGCGGGAACCACCGTCCAGATCATCAACCCGGAAAAGCTGAGCGAACTGGAAAACCACTTCCAACGCTACGGCTACACCCTGAATGAATTTGAAAACGGGATCCCACCCATCATCCTGCAGTCGTTCCCGCAGGAAATCACCGAGGTCGGCTCCATCAAACAGAAGAAGAAGGTTTTTTTCCAGAGCCTTCTTCCTATCATATTGTTAGCCAATCAAGAAATCCTGCGTGAACGAGACACCCTGAAGCGTCTCCAGGACCGCTTTCTTGCCAGCGCCGGCAAGCTAAACGAAACCGAAACTCACCAGCTCGAAACCCTAGGCAAGCGCTACGGCGTTCACATCCAAAAGACACCCGATCTGAATACCATCAAAAAGCTGCTCGACAGAATCGACATCATCCCGGCCGACCTGGCTCTCGCCCAGGCCGCCAATGAATCAGCCTACGGCACATCCCGCTTCTCGCAGCTGGCCAACAACCTGTTCGGAGAGTGGACGTTCACACCAGGAACCGGCATTGTCCCCGAAGGGCGTCCAGAAGGTGAGATCTACGAAGTCCGCCGCTTTTCATCCCTGCTCGATTCGGTGCGTTCTTACCAGAAAAACCTCAACACCCATTCGGCGTACCGAACCTTCCGTGCATTGCGTGCCGCAGCGCGCAAGCAATCGAAACAGCTCAGAGGAGCGAAACTGGCTGAAGGACTGCTGAACTACTCAACCCGCCGCGAGGCATATATCGCCGATCTGCAGGCGATGATCCGCTACAACCGCCTGGATCGCTACACCAGCGCCCAACTCAGAAAAAGTTAGATCTGGAACCTACCTCTCCAGCGCCGCATCCGATTGAATCCAGAGATGACTGTACCAACGCCAGCCCTGATCGGTCAGACCGGGTGCAGTCAGGGTGTACTTGTTGCGACGACCCGTAAGCGGCTTTTCAGCCACGACCTCAAAGGTGTCATCGCTACCGTCAACCGCGGTCACCGTACAGCTGTTGTCGCCCTGGACAAAACAGTTCAGACGACGCAGATCAGCGCCATCGGCGGCAATACGGATCCGCAAACGTGGAGGCAACTGAGGATCCCTGACCACTGGATCCAGCGGTGATTCTTCGATTACCACCAGCGGCTCCATCTGCAGTTTATCGATAAATCCCTTTGCCGTAGCATAGGGACCCCCCATGGGAAAGCGGGGCAGGTTCATCAGTTGGTGGGTCTCGTGGATCACGCCGGACTGCTGGGCAAAAGCGGCCTCAAATCCCAAATCATCGACAATCTCTATCAATTCCTGACTGTATTCTCCGTAGGGATAGGCAAACAGGGCCGGGGTCATCTTCAGATGTCGTTCGAACAACTCCTGTGCCGCCTCGATGTCATTTCTAACCCGCTGTCCCCACGCAGCGCGGGTTTCACCGGGGCGCAGATCGACCAGATGATCATGGCTCATAGAGTGGTTGCCGATCTCAACCCCCTCCAGCACCAGTTGACGCAGCTGTGACCACGACAGGTAGCCGGAAGCGCCGACAGCATCTCCATTGACGAACAGGGTCACCGGATACTGGTACTTGCGCAGCAGGGGCATGGCCCCGGTCAGAAACGAGGTAAAGGAATCATCGACACTCAGTGCAGCACATTTTTCCGGCAGGGCCTCTCCACGTCGCAGCCGTGAAACGATGTCGCGCAAGGACAGGACCCGGTAGTTGTTCTCCTGCAGGTAGGCCAGCTGCGCAGCAAAAACATCCGTACCGATATTTGTCGATGGATATTTGGGTTCACCGAAACGGTGATACAGAAAAACGTTGGCTCCGGCCCAGCACGAGGTACTCAACACAGACACCAGCAGGAGGAGGGTAAAGACAAGCTTGAGCCAAAACGTTTTCATAGGTACTGTCCTGTCTGTCAGGCCGTGCGGACCTTGTTGCGGAGATAGCGCCGGATGGTATTGCGTGCCTTGGGGGTAACTGCCCATTCCAACCACTTGGGCAGGACTTCCGGGTGCGATGATGTTTCCACCGACACCTGGTCACCGTCAAGCAGCCGGGTTCGCAGCAGCCGGGTCCGGCCGTTGATCCGTCCGCGGCGCGCGTTCAGCCCGAGTGATTCATGAATATCAAAAGCAAAATCGAGAACGCTGCTCCCTTCGGGGAGGATGCGCACATCACCGCGGGGGGTATACACCTGAATCGTAGCTGATGCCAGCTTGAGTGACGCGGTATCGAAGGCCGATTCCCCCTCCATCAGAGAACGCATCAGTTCGCGGAAGTTGTCCCACTTGAATTCAAAGCCCGGCGCCAGCACCCCAGATTCATTAAAGCGCGCCAGCTTGCGGGTGGTGATCTCAACCCGCATCCGCTGTTCTCCGACCTGCACCGTGGTCTTTAACGCCTGGTAGCCGAACTGCGAGGAGACATTGAGGTGATCACGCAACTTTCCCGGAATCGACGGAAACATGCTGTGCAACACCCCGAGAAAAATATATGCATCCCGGGTCCGATCGACCTGAACTTCTAAGGTGTACAGGGCGACAAAACCACGATTCATCTCCCGCGCCCCTGCGATGGAAAACGGACGCCAGCGGTTCTTCAACGAAACATCGAGGCGCTGATGTTCACAGGCATTCATAATCTTAGCGCGAATTTTTCGCAGATAATCCGCAGTCTGTTCGCACACCAGATCGACCTGACGCTGATAACGCTTCGCCCGCCGTGGATAGATCAGCCGTAACGACAGAGAATCGAGTTCGGTGGCGACATAGCCCATCCCCAGATGCTGGGCCAGCGGCACATAAATG
Organism: Desulfuromonas sp.; assembly: GCA_002868865.1. Taxonomy (GTDB): domain Bacteria; phylum Desulfobacterota; class Desulfuromonadia; order Desulfuromonadales; family Geopsychrobacteraceae; genus BM509. The sequence continues at coordinate 31,341 of PKUC01000085.1, forward strand.
GTACGGGTCTCTTCGGCGATAAGCTTCTGTTTTTCTGGCGTCAGGGCGTTGATGGTCAGTAGGTTATCGATCCGGTCCCAAAACTTCAGGCAGAGAACGCGGATGTCTTCGATCGCTGCCAGCACCGTCTTTTTGTAGGTCGCCTCCTTGAGGTCCTGACGACTCAATTCCTGACGATTCAGCTCACTTGCGGTCACCTTGGTGAGTCCGTCGACCAGCAGTGCAACCTGCTCACCATAGCGGTTACGAACCTCACCCAACGTCACCGGCGTATCTTCGACGACATCGTGCAGCAGTGCCGCCATCACCGAAGGGAAGTCCATCCAGTGCCGTGCCGCCATATGCGCCACCCGCAGCGGATGAAAGATGTAAGGCTCCCCCGACTTGCGCACCTGATCGGTATGCGACAGACGCGCATCCTCATAGGCGGCCTGAACCGCTGCCAACTCTTTATCCAGACGCTCTTCTGAAAACCCACCACCATAGTGAGTCACCAGCAGCATCATGATATCGTTGATCAGCCGGCTCTCTGTTTTTTCGTCAAATTTGCCCATAGATCCTTACATAAGTCGAAGACACCGGTGTTAGCCGGGCGGCCAGACCATATCGCGACCACCCAACAGATGAAAGTGGATGTGCCAGACCGACTGGCCACCACCTTCGTTGCAGTTGTTGACGACCCGGAACCCGTCCTGGGCGAAACCAAGATCGTGTGCCAACTTTCCGGCAACCTGATAAACGTGACCGATCAGCTCATTGTCCGCCGTGGTCAGATCGAGAGTGGTACGGATATGCTTGCGGGGAACGATAAGAATATGCTGCGGAGCCTGCGGATCGAGGTCGTCGAAAGCGATAATCTCATCATCCTTGTAACGAAACTTCGCGGGGATCTCTCCCGCGGCGATTTTGCAGAAAATACAATCTCCAGCCATGTCAGCAATCCTCCGGAACGCCGGGTTTTCTCTATACTCAGCAAACAGCTGAGACAATTCTAACAAACATTCACACAACTGGATATAGCAAAAACAGCGTCATACGGGACAAAAAACACTAAACGGTCTGCAGATGAATCAAAAACTCCCGATTGCCCTTCGGACCCAGGATCGGACTCTCAACGACACCGCACACCACACACCCCAACCCCTCGGCCAGTCGTTTTATCTCGTCTACAACCTCGGCATGAACCTGCGCGTCTCGGACCACTCCTCCCTTCCCCACCTGTCCGCGTCCCACTTCGAACTGCGGCTTGATCAGAGCGACAATATCGGCACCAGCGGCCAGAAGCTCCAGGGTGGGTGGCAACACTTTTGACAGCGAGATAAAAGAGGCGTCAATCACAGCGAAGGTTGGCTGGCGATCGAGTTGCTCCGATGTGAGATCACGAATGTTGCACCGCTCCAGATTCACCACCCGCGGATCTTCCCGTAACGACCAGGCCAGCTGACCATAGCCGACATCGACCGCAAAGACACGTTCTGCACCACGCTGCAGCAGACAGTCAGTAAAACCGCCGGTGGACGCCCCGACATCGAGAGCAGTCCGGCCTTGCGGATCAGCAGAAAAGATATTGAGCGCCTTCTCCAACTTGAGCCCCCCGCGTGACACATAGGGGATATCTCCCCCCTTCACCCGCAGATCGACGTCCGGATCAAAACGTGTTCCCGCCTTGTCGACACGGTGATCTTCGACCACCACCTTGCCGGCCAGAATCAGGGCCCGCGCCCGCTCACGCGACTGCGCAAAACCCCGATCCACCAGAATTTTATCCAAACGCTCTTTTTTCACGACTCTCCTGCACAGTTCTGATCTGTCGGACAGATCAATATATCACCAACGCGGGTCTAAAACAGCAGAAACCCACAGAAAAAAAGGGCCGACTCATAAAGCCGGCCCCGATAAAAGCGAACAAACAGCCTGCTTAACTGGTCGCAGACCAGTGGCCGTGCAGGTTACAATATTCACGGGCTTTCAGCGATGTCGCGGTAACGGCAAAGACCGCCTTTGCCGGTTGTCCCGGTTTCAGAAACTGCAGATACGCTTTACCGTCGGCAATCAATTCAATCCACTCGATGTAGTGCTCTGCTTCCATCGGATGAGGAACACTGCCGACGGTCACAGTGACGACCCCATCACCGACCTCAATCACCGGAACATGCTTTTCGGTGGCCGCATCGGTGGTGTTTTCATTAAGCAGAGCCATCGGCTGGCCGCAGCAGGTCAAAGCACCGGCACCGGCATGGACAACCTCTACGATATTGCCGCAGATTGAACACTTGTAGACTTCCAGTTGTTTCGACATGAGTTCTCCTTTCGATCGGTTTCATTTCGGGGAAAAGCTGACAAACAGAACCTTCAGATAAAGAGGATACATAAACATCCATAATTGCAAAACTCCGAAATTATAGCACTATTCAGATATATTTCAGAAAATTTGTAGCAGATTTTTTTCACCTTTATTATTGATCTCAGCCGGATCATTCCTTTATAATCACAATCAAACGCACAGATCAGACTCTCTGCCCTGCAGGTGAGGTCAGAACGTCCACGCGGAATATTTTGTCATTCGGGAATCCTTCAACGACCCTGTGAGCCAGCCCACCCCGGAGTGGGACGCCTGATGAGTCGACAGGGGCTCCCACCTATCTGGTACTCGTAGTGAGGCCCAAGATCCACGGCCGCGGTGGAGAGTCGTAAGAGCAAAGGCACCCCAGGGTGCCTTTTGTCGTGTTATCGCGCAGCATCCATCACCCACATCATCAAACGAAGGACCCTAAAGGCCATGCCACAGGACACCGAGGACGCATACACACGCCTGACCGTCGGAGAGAAGGAGATCATCCTCATCGGCACGGCCCACATCTCTCAGGAGTCTGTCGACACCGTCACCACGGCCATCAAAGAGCTGCAGCCGGATACGGTCTGTGTCGAGCTCGATGCGCAGCGCTACCAGTCGCTCATCAATCAGAAAGGCTGGGAATCCCTCAACCTCAAAGATGTCATCCGCAAAGGTCAGCTGCCGTTCCTGCTGGCGAACCTTGCGCTGTCTTCCTATCAGAAAAGAATGGGACTGCAGACCGGGGTTAAACCGGGCGCGGAGCTGGCAGCGGCGGCCCAGACCGCGGTCGACATGGGACTGGAGATGGAGCTGGTTGACCGCAATATCCGCACAACCCTGTTGCGGGTCTGGCGTAAAACCGGGTTGTGGAACAAAATAAAGGTGATGGCAGCGCTGTTCGGCAGCCTGTTCGAAAAACAGGATCTCGACGAACAGGAGCTAGCGAAGCTCAGGCAGAGCGACACCCTGTCATCGATGCTGGAGGAGATGGGCACCCTGCTGCCCTCGGTCAAACAGATCCTGGTCGATGAGCGGGACAGCTATATGGCCTATCACATCAAAAATGCCCCCGGGGAAACGATCCTTGCGGTAATCGGCGCGGCCCATCAGCCCGGCATCGAACGGCAACTGCAGCTCGACATTCCTGCTGAAACTATCGAAGATATCAGTCAGGTTCCGGAAAAATCGACAACCTCGCGCATGCTCCCCTGGCTGATCCCAGCCATCGTCATCGCCCTGTTTATCGGCGGCTTCTTTTTTGGCAATCCAGAAAAGTTTGCCGACGCTGCCATCGCCTGGGTCCTGGCGAACGGGATCCTGTCCGCAACTGGCGCGCTGTTGGCCTGGGGCCATCCGATCACGGTAATCAGCGCCTTTTTTGCCGCGCCACTCACATCTCTCAATCCAACAATCGGCGCAGGATTCGTCACCGGCCTGGTCCAGGCGTTTGTCGCCGCGCCCACAGTGCGCGACATGGAGATGGTCGGCGAAGACCTGATCAATATCCGTGGATGGTGGCGCAACCGGCTGGCGCGGGTCATGCTGGTTTTTCTGTTTTCTTCGATCGGCTCAGCGGCGGGCACCTTCATTGCTCTGGGCTGGTTGAAAAATATGTTCCAATAATCTGATCACAGACGCAGGAGCGATCCCTTGTCTCAACTGTTTCGCCGCAACCCGCTCACCGGGCATACTCTGGTGCAGATTCTGATCTACACCAATCTGGCCCTGTTTACCCTGATGGTCCTGCACGGCACGATTCTCGGGCTGGGGATGGGAACACTTCTAAACCCGCCAACCCCACTGCTGCGCGCCTGGGGAGCACAATTCTGGCCTCTGGCCATCCATCAGGGAGAATGGTGGCGCTGTATCAGCTACGCCTATACCCACGGCGGAATTATCCATCTCGGCTTCAACATGATGGTCCTCTATCAGGTCGGCCCCATGCTCGAAGAAGAGATCGGCTGGAGTCGCTTGCTGACCATCTACACCCTTTGCGCACTCACAGCTACCCTGGCGGGTTACGTCTGGCATCCGCTGGTGACTGTCGTCGGAGCGTCCGGATCCATCTTCGGCCTGATCGGCTTTTCGGTCAGCTACTACCACCGCATGGGTGGTTATCAGGCAATTCAACGACGCAACTTCATGTTTCAGTGGGCGGTCATGGCGTTCTTCTTCGGGCTGTTCGTCGGCGCGGACAATGCCGCACACCTCGGAGGTGCTCTTACCGGCGCGGCCATGGGATTTGTCGTCCCCACCACGGCCCGCAACCTGCGACGCACGGAGAAGCTCTACGAGATTCTCGGCTGGACCTGTGGCCTGATCTCCATTGTCAGCCTGCTGTTCGTGCTGTTTGTCCGCTTGGGACGTGTGTTCTGATGGCGCGCGACAAGACCCCTTCGACCGCTGCGATCCGCCTGTTGAAACAGCACAAGATCCCATTTATTCCACGCCCTTATCGGTACGAAGAGAAGGGAGGAACACTGGTCAGCGCCCGTGAACTGGGGGTTGACGAACACCAGGTGATCAAAACTCTGATCATGGAAGACGACAGCGGTTCGGGATTGATCATTCTGATGCACGGCGACCGCGAGGTTTCCCTGAAGCAGCTGGCCCGCCATCTGAGCGTCAAACAGGTCAGTCCCTGTCCTCCGCTCAAGGCGGACCGCATCACCGGCTATCAGACTGGCGGCATCTCTCCCTTCGGCACCCGCACCCCTCTTCCAGTCTATATCGAAAAAAGTATTCTTGATCTCAACACCCTCTATATCAATGGCGGCAAGCGAGGCTTTCTGATCGAACTCAAGCCGCGTGATCTGCAAACGATTCTACATCCCCATCCGGTTGAAGTTGGGTTATAATTTCTGCCTGATTCCTTTCCCAGCAGAGGTTCAAACATGACTCAGGATGGATTCCAACAGGCCGCCGAAGCGATTTCTACCGCACAGATTATGATCATCACCTGCGGGGCCGGTATGGGGGTCGATTCTGGCCTGCCCGATTTCCGCGGCGATACCGGTTTCTGGAAGGCCTACCCCATGTACGAACGCCTGGGGCTCAGCTTTGTTCAGGCCGCTAACCCGGAGCATTTTGACCGCGATCCTCACTTCGGCTGGGGCTTTTATGGCCACCGCACCGAACTTTACCGCAGAACCATTCCTCATGAAGGGTTTAAGCTGCTGGACGAATGGAGAGATCGTTTCGAAATGGACAACTTTGTCGTGACTTCAAACGTCGACGGTCAGTTTCAAAAAGCCGATTATCCTGATGACCGTATTTTAGAAGTCCACGGCTCCATTCATCATCTGCAATGCACCACTCCGTGCAAAAACAGCATCTGGGACAACACCGTGTCTTTCGATATCGACCACGCCACCATGAGGGCAAACCACGTTCCCCGTTGTCCACACTGCGGGCAAACCGCGCGTCCCAACATCCTGATGTTCGGCGATTATGGCTGGCTTCATCACAGAACAGCTCAACAGGAAGACCGATTCCAATCCTTCCTACAGCGAAGCGCAGGCAAAAAAACCGTTGTCATCGAAATGGGTGCCGGCACCTCGGTCCCCACAATTCGTCACCTCAGTGAGCAGCTCGGGCAGCGGGGCAACACCACCGTTGTGCGAATAAATCCACGTGAGGCTCACATCCGCGCTGGCCATATCGGGCTTTCATGTGGATCCGTCGAGGCACTCAAGTCAATAGCGGACCTTCTTTAAAAAACCATCCTCCTCACAGCCAACATTTCTTCTGCAATAACAAGGCATTAACCGCCACACTTGACAGCACCATCAAAGGCGACTAGATTTTGCGCGCAAGCTCACAAAATGCTAACAATTGATAAGTAAAAACACGCGACTCTAACAAATCAATCGGAGAACGCACTCATGATCGAACCTTTCAAGATGGGCTACACCGCCATCGGTGGCCTCGGCGTCTTTATCATCGGAATGAAATACCTCTCGGACAGCCTCCAGATGCTGTCCGGCGGGCTGATCCGCAAGGCAATATCCTCGGTCACCACCAACCGTATTTTGGCGGTAATCGTCGGCCTGTTCGTCACCACCTTTGTCCAATCCTCATCGATCACAACTGTCATGGTGGTCGGACTGACCAATGCAGGGCTAATGGAGCTGACCCAAGCAATAGGGGTCATCCTAGGTGCCAACATAGGCACCACCATCACCGGCTGGATCTTGGCAGTCAAGGTCGGCAAATACGGACTGCTGCTCATCGCGCTGGGCGTCTTCCCGATGCTCTTTTCCAAAAACGATCGGGTGTCGGCGACGGCTAAGGTCCTGGTTGCTCTGGGAATGATTTTTTTCGGCCTGCAGATTATGAGCGGGGCCTTCAAACCACTGCGAAGCGACGAAGGGTTCATGAATCTGATGCTGACCCTGGATGCGCAATCGCTGCTAAGCATTCTGGGCTGTGTTGCTATCGGCTGCCTGATGACCATGGTGATCCAGAGCAGTTCGGCGATGCTCGGCATCACCATCGCACTGGCATCGACAGGAGCAATTCCGCTGCACACTGCCATCGCTCTGGTCATGGGTGAAAACATCGGCACCACCATCACCGCTCAGTTCGCAGCTATCGGTGGTACCATCCCGGCAAGACGCGCCGCCATGGCTCACAGCGTCTTCAATGTACTGGGCGTCGTCATTATTATCAGCCTATTTTCGACGTATGTCGGCATGATCGACCGTTTTGTGCCCGGCGATTCGGGCTTTGTCGCCGCTGACGGCAGCCACCCCTACATCGCGGCACACATCGCCATGGCGCATACCTTCTTCAATGTCACCGCAACCCTGGTTATGCTGCCCTTCCTCGGCCAGCTGGCCAAGTTTGTCACCCGGATGGTTCCGGACAAAGAAGGAGCAGAACAGGGGCGCTTCAAGTATTTCGGTGCTCCGGGGACCATTCCGGTCGCCATGGGCATCCCAATGGTTTTCGGCGAACTGAAGAAGATGCAGAACCGGGTTCACAAAACCCTGCGCCACGCAGGCAGCTACCTGCAGCGTGACCTGAAAGGACGTGACAAGTTTCTGCGCAAAGTGACCTCCCTAGAAGACGAAACCGATATCATGCAGCATGAGATCACCTCGTTTACCGTCACCCTGATGCAGTCGGGGAACGCAAGCAACATGCAGTCAGATAAAGCCTACTGCTATGTTCGTGCTGCGGATGAACTTGAGTCGATCGCGGACTATGCGGCCAATCTCTGCTCCTATATGAAACGACTGGACAAATATGAGCTGAACTTCAGCGATGATGCCTGGAAGGATATCCAGAATTTTCATCATGAGGTGCTGTCGTTCTTCACTCAGGTATGCAAAGCGTTCAACAACGAAGATACCAGCAGCACCAAGCAGATCTACGAAGAAGCCAACCGTATCAACGATCTGGCTGACAGCATCCGCAAGCGGCATCTGGAGCGGATGAAGCAGGGCACTTGCGGGGCCCTGCCCGCGCTGACCTTCAGCGACATGGCGGTCGCACTGCGGCGGATCAAAAATCACACCGTCAACCTCCACGAAGCGCTTTTCACCGAAACGGCCTGATCTCAATCGCCATCCATCGCTAAAAAAAGCCCGATCGACACAGATCGGGCTTTTTTTATACCTGCTGTTTTTCACCGTTTAGGGTCTAAGATAAAGGTAGCCGGCCGACTGCAGCGCTGCAATGCGGGTCACGCCCCCCTCTTCAGCAACCTGGAACCCATCGACAAGATCCGGTACGGTGAGCGATTGCATCCGCAGCGTGTTGCCGCAAGCCACCAAGTGGGTGTCAAAATCACGCAACCTCGTCACTCCGGCGGCTACCCGCTTCGACAGACCCTCCTTTTCAAACGCGCGCAACGCCGGACCGTGGACCACCAGAACGATATCGACATGCTCCGCTCCGCCAGCCCCTTTGACGTGATTCGAAATATTATTCAGGACAAAATTGACCTTACCCAGTTCTGACAGATGATAGACGACATGGGTCTTTCCATCCCACACCCCGTGGGGTTGTATCCCCGCGCAACCGAGTAGCGCAACGATAAGCAGTGGGTAGATCGCATTACGTAAAATCAGTTTGATCGCCACAACGGATACCTCCCTGTATGATCAAATCAATTATAACCGAAAAAGTTCACATGAAAGAACCGCACACACCAGGGCAGCTCGACACCGTCAAATCTCTGCTGGCGCACAAAATCAGATTTATTGTATAAGGGAAAGGGACAGCTACTGCGACCGCTAACAGCACGGTGAATTTAAAATGCCCGAGCAGACATTTCTCTACAATCCGACCTGCGACTTTACCAGCAAGCTCGAAAAGATCAAAAAACAGGACCCGCCCGGTTATAACCGTATTGTTCAGGTCATCGATCGCTTGCTGGAGAACCCCGGTGACGCCGACGGCAAGATGCACGGGGTCTACCACGGACGGTTAAAAAAGTATGTCGGCCGCAGCAATTACCGGCTGATCTATCACTGGTGTAAAACCTGCCGCAAGGAGAACAAAAAGCAGGAAGACCGCTGCAGCAACTGTGACTCAATCCCTGACCATAGTGTCATTTTCTTTGACGTCCACCATAAAAACCGCCAGAACAACCTAAAAAACAGCTGATTTCAGAGCGTTCTGACAATTTTCTCCGTGACAGATGTTCCGGCAGATTTTAAAATACCGCAATCTCATGAGAAAGCCGGTATGCTCCCATGACACTCTTCAGTGGTAAATTATTCTATCCTTTTCTGATTCCGGGGGGATTGATCTTCGGTGCGGCCCTGTTTGCGCTGGCGCGGCCGGAGCTGCCCGACGCATGGACCCCACTGCTGCGCTACATACCGCCTTCTCTTCTGGCGGCTTCCCTTCTGATCGGCTGGCGATTTAACCGCAGCCGACTGATTTTTGCCTGCCTGCTGCTGATGACCGCCAGTCAGGGGCTGCTCTTCTTTGGAACCACCGCTGTCGGCCCTTTCGTAACCGAACTGGTTCCGCTCCTTGTCCCCTTGAATATCCTGCTGATTTCACTGTCAGCGGAAAAAGGCGCCTTCAATTACCGCGGCGGGATGTGGCTCGCCCTGCTGCTGGGACAGCTGGTCGCCGGGTCATGGCTCTATGCCCAGCGCTATGAACAGAGTTTAGCCTTCCTGCAACATCAGTTCGTCCCATGGCCACTGCAACAGCAAATCCCTATCGGACAACCGGCGCTGCTCGCCTTCTGTCTGACCCTGCTGACTCTGACAATCCGCTTCTGGCTACGACCGGGAGCACTTGAAGCGGCGTTTTTCTGGGCTGTTGCGATTGTGCTGGCGGGGGTGCTCGATATGGACGGTCACCCGCTGACCCTGTACTGCGCCAGCGCGAACCTGATCCTGCTGATCGGTGCCATCGAAACCTCACATTCGATGGCGTACCGCGATGAGCTGACCGGTCTTCCGGAACGTCGTGCTCTGAATGAGACCATGGCAAAACTCGGACGGCGCTATACGGTCGCCATGCTCGACATCGACCACTTCAAAAAATTCAACGACACCCACGGCCATGACGTCGGGGATCAGGTTCTGAAGATGGTTGCCAGCAAACTGGCCAAGATCAGCGGCGGCGGAAAGATGTTCCGCTACGGTGGAGAGGAATTTTCTGTCATTTTCCCTCGGACCAGCATCGATGACGCGCTGCCGCACCTCGAAGAGATCAGAAAGGCGGTCGCCAGTGCTCGCTTCATCCCCCGGGGAAAAGATCGGCCAAAGGCGAAACCAAACAAACCGCTCCCGCCGAAAAAACGGAATCCTGCCTTAAACGTCACCATCAGCATCGGCGCCGCGGAGCGTAGAGCCCGCCTGTCCACCGCTGAGCAGGTCATCAAAGCGGCAGACGAGGCCCTTTACCGCGCCAAAAACGCTGGCCGTAACCGCGTCTGCGCCTGACCCGTAAAAGGCTGCGTCCACTCCCTTAAAAACCGCTCAACAGAAATCGATCATCGCTTCTGACAGGCTACCACCAACTTGTTTTTGGAACGATGAAGGTGAGAATCGGTGACATGCTGAAGACCGCAGCGTGCGAGCAGGTTCAACAGTTGGCTCCGCGTAAAAATCTGCTTATGACGGAACGGTCCGGCAGAATAGAGGCGGTTCAGTAAGGCGGGCTTGGTCCCTCCACTGAGCCGGTAGGACCACTGACTGGCCCTGTAAAAGAACGTATCGCGTGATGGGGTATCGAGAAACAGCCAGCCACCGGGCTTCATCAGCGCAGCGGCCGCAGCAAGTGTCTCGGCAGGAAAGTTGACATGCTCCAGCGTATCCCACAGAGTGACGACGTCGAAATAACCGCTATAATTCTTCTGCCAGTACGGATCGTCGACCAGTTCTGAGCGAAACTCCAGGCCGTACTTCTCCCGGGCAAAATCCCTGAATACCTGCTGCGGTTCGATCCCGGCACGCTCACTTGCGTCCTCCCCCACAAGCGAGAGGAACTGCCCTGCTCCGCAACCGATATCGAGACAGCGAGCATCCCCTAGAGGGCGACAGTGGTGCACGAACGCCAGATTTTTTTTATGCAGGACGGCGTTCTGCGGCAGGTGGTTATTGATGAATTTTCGCGCTGAAACGGTCAACGGAGAGTCTTCCGCTACCGGCGCCGGCAGCTCATCGAGGGCGTCGATGTAGTGAAAATCGCACTGATCACACACATACAGCGACATCTTTTTCAACTTGTACCGCGAAGACGCCCGTTCTCCACATAATTTACAGCGATTGAAGTCGTACACGCGCTCTGCTCCTTCCCGCGGACACGCAGTATCAGCAGTTAATTTTTTTCAGCCGCAGACCGCAAGGGTGTCCCGTACAGTCCCTGTGAAGTCGCCGTACTCACCTGCACCTCGACCAGTTCCCCCGGGCGGGCATCGGTGAGAAGTACCGGGAGATAATGGGCGGACAATCCTTTGAGTTGTCCATCTGATTCCCCGTGCTCCACCACAACCTCAACCGTTTTTCCGACAAAGGTCCGCAAAAATTCGGCCTGTTTCTGCGCACCGATCTGACGTAGGACGGCAGCCCTCTGCTTACGGATGTCCCCGGCGACCTGGCCCGGCATCCCGGCGGCCGGCGTTCCCGGTCGCTGACTGTAGGGGAACACGTGCAGGTGGGTGACAGGAAGTTCTCGCAACAGATCGCAGGTCTGTTCAAATTCGGCATCGGTTTCTCCGGGAAAACCGACGATCAGATCAAGACCGATGGCCGCATCGTTACGCCGTGCCCGGATTTTCTGCAGCAGTTTTTTAAAATAAGCGCTGCTGTAGTGACGATTCATCCGTTCCAGCACGGCGTCACACCCGGACTGCAGGGGAATATGAAAATGGGGGCAGATCCACGCCTGAGTGGTGACGTAATCGAGAAACTGGTCCGGCAACTCGGTGGGCTCGATAGATCCCAGGCGCAGCCGCTGAACACCGGTCTCCTGCCGGAGCTGTTTCAACAGATTCAGCAGCGAGGTGGCCGGTGTCAGGTCCTGACCGTAACCGCCGATATGAATTCCGGTCAGAACAATCTCCGGGTAGCCGGCCGCGATCAGGCGTTCCACCTGGCTGACCACATCGGGTAGAGAGACCGAGCGACTGCGACCACGGGCATAGGGGATGATGCAATAGGAGCAGAACGCATCGCAGCCGTTCTGGATCTGCACAAAAGCCCGGCTGCGCTGGTCGAAGGAAGTCAGGGGCAACGGTTTGGCCTGCTGTGCAGCGCGGATATCACTCACCTGAATCCGTGGCACATCATCGTCGAGGGCTGTCAGCCGGGAGAGAAAGTCTTCTTTTTCCTGATTGCCGACAATCAGCGCGACTCCGGGCAAACCGGCCAGAGCGGAGGCATCGACCTGGGCGTAACACCCGGTCACAACGACCCGGGCCGCGTCATTCAGACGCCGGGCGCGGCGGATCAGATTGCGGGACTGTGAATCGGTATTGGCCGTTACGGTGCAGGTGTTGACGATGACAAGGTCCGCACCTTCTTCAAAAGGCACGGACCGGTAGCCGGCCTGTAACATCTGCTCGCGAATGGCGGCGGATTCAAACTGATTGGTCTTACAGCCGAGGGTGACCACGGCAAAACTCTGCATCACCTGATCCAGCCTCCGCCTAGCACCCGATCGCCGTCATAAAAAACAGCGGCCTGTCCCGGGGTTATCCCGGCCTGAGGCTGCGCAAACTCGACATGGACCTCACCGTTTTCGCCGGGGAGAATCCGCGCAGCGACCTCCTGATGGCGATAGCGGATCCGGCAGCGACACTCAAACGGCTGATCCGGCGTGGCGATACTCCAGTTGCAATCAAAAACCGTCAGTGACGAACGGCTGAGATGTTCTTTTTCACCAACGATAACGCGGCGGTTTTCAACATCGATACCCACCACAAACAAAGGCGCCGTCCAGCCGATCCCAAGCCCGCGACGCTGGCCGACCGTATAGCGATAGATCCCACGGTGATGACCGAGCACCTCGCCGGAAACATGAACAATCTCGCCGTTCAGCTGATCGGAGCCGCGCTGTTCTTCGAGAAACCGTACATAGTCGCCATCCGGCACAAAACAGATATCCTGACTCTCAGGTTTTTCGGCGACCCGCAGATCGAAACGGGCCGCCAGTGCACGCACCTCCGGTTTCGACATTCCCCCCAAAGGAAACAGGGTGTGGGCCATCTGCTGCTGACTTAAGGTAAACAAAAAATAGCTCTGATCTTTTGCGCTATCTAACCCCTTGGTCAAAAAATAACGGCCGTCGTCCTCGACAATCTGCGCATAGTGCCCGGTGGCCAGGTAGTCAGCCTCCAGTTCCAGGGCGCGGCGCATCAACAGCTCAAACTTGAGGGTCTGGTTGCACAGCACACAGGGATTGGGGGTCCGGCCAGAAAAATAGTCCTCACAGAAACGGTCGATAACCCGGCTCTGAAAGTCTTTTTCAAAGTTCACGACATAAAACGGGATATCGAGAGATTCAGCCACCCGTCTGGCATCCTGCACATCGTCGAGAGAACAACAACTTCCGAAGCTGTCGTCATGCGTAGCGGTATAACCGGCATAATCCCAGATCTGCATGGTCATACCGATCACCTCGTAACCCTGCTCCAGCAGCAGGGCTGCCGTCACCGAGGAATCGACGCCGCCACTCATGGCAACCACAACCCGTTGTTTCTTCACAATCGCCCCTTTTTGATCTTTTGCCACGATCTCCCGACCGCGACCGCACTCACCGCTTGTACGGCGAGCACGTGTTGTGTTTTTCCCCGGAAGACACACAAAAGGAGGTCGCCACACATATGCAGCGTCCTCCTTCATATGATCCTGCAGAACTTCCGGGGATATTATGCGTTATTTTCCCGATAGTCCTTGATCGCTTCGTGCAGGGCATCCGCCGCCAGGTTCGAGCAGTGCATCTTCTGACTCGGCAGACCGTCGAGAGCTTCGGCAACCGCTTCATTGGATAATTTCCACGCTTCATCAAGGGTTTTGCCAATCGCCATTTCGGTGACCATCGATGAGGTAGCAATCGCCGCACCACAGCCGAAGGTTTTGAATTTAATGTCCTTAATAACGTCACCTTCAACCTTGAGGTAGATCTTCATGATGTCGCCACAAGAGGCATTCCCGACCTCACCGACGCCATTGGCATCTTCGATTTCACCGACATTGCGGGGATTGGAAAAATGATCCATCACTTTGTCTGTATACATGGTGTTACTCCTCTTTCTTGTAGTTCAAGACGGGACGACGCCCGACATCTGCTGTTTATAAGCTACGCCCTGCGCACGACCTTACACTGGCTGCACGACATGCGAGCATCACTGTTGTAGAGGGGACTCATCTCCCGCAGGCGCTGAACAATCGGCGGTAATTCGCGCAGGATAAAGTCGACGTCCTCATCGCTATTGTCCGGCCCCAGGCTGAAACGGGTACTGGAATGGGCTAGAACAACGTCAACACACATAGCACACATGACATGAGACGGTTCCAAAGACCCCGAGGTACAGGCCGAACCGGAAGATGCGGCGATCCCCTTCATATCAAAATTGAGCAGGATCGACTCGCCCTCGATATAGGCGAAGCTGACGTTCAGGGTATTCGGTAAGCGCCGCTGCGGATGTCCGTTCAGTTTGACCTCGGGGATCGATTCGAGAATTCCCTTCTCCAGACGATCCCGCAGTTGCTGGATGCGGGGCATATCTTCGTCCATACGCTGCATGGCGATCTCGCAGGCTTTGCCCAGACCGACGATCCCGGCGACGTTGTGGGTCCCGGCGCGGCGATGGCGCTCCTGATGTCCGCCGTGCATAAACTGGGTCATGCGCGTGCCACGACGGATGTACATGGCACCGACCCCTTTGGCGGCACCCAGCTTGTGCCCCGAAATCACAGCGAGATCGACGTTGGCCTTCTGCACATCGACAGGGATACGTCCGATAGCCTGTACCGAGTCGGTATGGAAACGCACCTTGTATTTGCGAGCGATGGCACCGATCTCTTCAATGGGAAAAATATTGCCGGTCTCGTTGTTGGCCCACATCACCGAAATCAGAATGGTTCTGTCAGTAATCGCCGCTTCCAACGCTGCCAAATCAAGCATCCCTTCCTTGTCCACCGGCAGATAGGTCACCTCGCAGCCCTGCTTTTCCAGGTATTCGCAGGTTTCCAGTACCGCCGGATGTTCGACCGACGTGGTAATGATGTGATTGCCCTTTTCTTTCAGGGCGTCAACAGTCCCTTTGAGGGCAAAGTTGTCCCCTTCACTGCCGCAGGAGGTAAACACCACCTCGGCAGGTGAGCAGTTGATCAACGCCGCGACCTGTTCGCGGGCCTTCTCGATGGCCCCCTTGACCGCCCGTCCCGCCCAGTGAACACTGGAGGGGTTACCGAAGTGCTGGGTGTAGAACGGCAGCATCTCTTCCAGAACCTCCGGTCGCACCGGAGTTGTCGCGTTGTAATCCATGTAGATGTTTTTCACTGACAAAATCTCCAATTCCTCCGTTAAAGCCGGGCTCAGCCCGGGCCACAAAATTTAAAGCTCAAGCCGTTTTCGCCCCTCACGGGTCAGATCATCAAGAGTCATCGAGGCTAAAAACGAACGGATACGGTCTCCCAGGCCCACCCAGACAGACTGGGTTGCGCAGCGGGAATCACAGTTACAGCTACCATCGTTTTCCATGCAGGACACCGGAACCAGCGTCTCCTCAACGGTGTCGATGATCTCATCGACTCGGATCTCGTCGGCCGGTCGGGCCAAGACATATCCTCCGCCGGGACCGCGCACACTGCGAACGATCTGTCCACGCCTCAGTTTGACAAACAGTTGCTCCAGATAATTGAGTGAGATGCTTTCGCAGTCTGATATTTTTTTAATCGACACAGGTCCGCCATCACCATTGAGGTTCAGGCTGACCAACGCACGCACAGCGTACTGGGCCTTGGTCGACATGCGCATTTAAACGGTCTCCTGCTGCTGGCGATTTTCCAGCTCGGCCTTTAACTGATTCTGTTCAGCGGTCAACTCAGTCACCCGCGCCTCCAGAGTGCGGATCTGATCCATCAGACAACTGACTGCATTGGCGACGGGGTCCGGCAGTTTGTTGTGCTCGAGGTCAACGCCACTCTTCTTCTCACCGGACACCACAACACGGCCGGGAACACCAACCACCGTGGCATCGTCCGGCACCTCTTTGACAACCACCGAATTGGAACCGACCTTGCTGCCATCTCCAACTCGAAACGGACCGAGGATCTTGGCCCCCGAACCGACAATCACGTTGTCGCCCAGGGTCGGGTGACGCTTCTCTTTGGCCCAAGATGTTCCACCAAGGGTCACACCGTGGTAGAGGGTGCAGTTATCGCCGATCTCCGCCGTCTCACCGACCACCACCCCCATACCGTGGTCGATAAAGAATCCGCGGCCGATCTGCGCACCGGGGTGAATCTCGATCCCAGTCAAAAAGCGACCGACATGAGACACAAAACGCCCTAAAAAGTAAAATTTACGCCGCCACAGCACATGAGACATCCGATAGAAAACCATGGCATGAAACCCGGGGTAACAGAAGAGGATTTCAAACACACTCCGTACTGCCGGATCACGCTCAAAAACAACCTTGAGATCTTCTTTCAGACTGGCAAACATTTGAAATCTCTCCTTTATCTCTGCATTCCCCGAAATGCACTGTCTTAATTAGCTTACGGATATCATACCTTATCATTTCTGTCAATTATATAACTGTCTATTTTTGTCAGGTATTTTCTGGGCACCGGCATCGAGCCCAGAACGCATCGAGTTCGCCCCCTTGGATCGTGCGGATAATATATCGACAACGGCAAACGGTTTCCCTATAATATCCGCGCTTGTCTGTATTTATATATCCGGTGGAATTCCGCCAAAAATCGCAGAACAAAGGAGAGAGAAACCATGCCCGACTTTACCTATCAGGAGCCTTTTCCGCTGAGCAAAGACGAGACCACCTACTACAAGATCGAAGATTCCGAACAATATGTGACCGTTACCGATTTTGATGGTAAAGACGTACTCAAGGTGTCCCCTGAGGGACTGACTGTCCTCGCCAATCAGGCGATGAAGGATGTCTCTTTCATGCTGCGCCCCGCCCACAACGAGCAGGTCGCCAAGATCCTGAGTGATCCGGACGCTTCATCAAACGATAAGGGGGTCGCACTGGCGTTCCTGCGCAACGCTGAAATCGCGGCCAACTTCGAGCTGCCGATCTGTCAGGACACCGGTACAGCGACCGTCGTCGCAAAAAAAGGGCAGCAGATCTGGACCGGCGTTAAAGATGAGCAGTTCATCTCCGAAGGCGTCTACAAGACCTACACCGAAGAGAATCTGCGTTACAGCCAGACCGTTGCTCTGGATATGTACAAAGAAAAGAATACCGGCACCAATCTGCCGGCTCAGATCGACATCATGGCCACCGATGGTGACGCCTACAAGTTTCTGTTCATGGCCAAAGGTGGCGGCAGCGCCAACAAAACCATGCTCTTCCAGGAGACCAAAGCGCTGCTCAACCCCGACACGCTCTACAATTTCCTGGTCGCCAAGATGAAGACCCTCGGCACCGCCGCCTGCCCTCCCTACCACATGGCCTTCGTCATCGGCGGCACCAGCGCCGACGCCTGCATGAAGACCGTCAAGCTGGCCACCGCCAAAGATTTGGACGGCCTGCCGACCGAAGGCAACGACCACGGTCAGGCGTTCCGCGATGTGGAACTGGAAGAAAAGCTGCTCAAGGCCGCGCAGGAACTCGGCATCGGTGCCCAGTTCGGCGGCAAGTACTTCGCCCACGATGTGCGCGTCATCCGCCTGCCCCGCCACGGCGCGTCCTGCCCCGTCGGCATGGCGGTCTCCTGTTCGGCAGATCGGAACATCAAGGCAAAAATCACCAAAGATGGCCTGTTCGTCGAGCAGATGGACAACAACCCAGGACGTCTGATCCCCGAGTCGTATCGCGGCAAGCAGAGTAACGGCACCAAGATCAATCTTGACCGCCCGATGAATGAGATCCTCGCGGATCTGACCAAACTGGACGTCGGCTCACCACTGCTGCTCGACGGCACCATCGTCGTCGGCCGCGACATCGCCCATGCGAAATTCAAAGAGATCCTCGACAGCGGCAAACCGCTGCCCGAGTACCTGAAGAACCACCCGATCTACTACGCCGGTCCGGCCAAGACCCCGACCGGCAAAGCATCCGGTTCCTTCGGCCCCACCACCGCCGGCCGCATGGACAGCTACGTGGATCTGCTGCAGGAGAATGGAGGCTCGATGGTGATGATCGCCAAGGGCAACCGCAGCCAGCAGGTCACCGACGCCTGCGCCAAGCACGGCGGATTCTACCTCGGCTCCATCGGCGGACCGGCCGCAGTCCTTGCCGAAGAGAACATCAAGAAGGTCGAGTGCATCGACTTCCCCGAACTGGGGATGGAAGCAGTCTGGAAGATCGAAGTTGAGGATTTCCCGGCATTCATCCTGGTCGACGACAAAGGGAACGACTTCTTCAAAACATTAGGACTGTAATATCCGCGCTAAACGGGACACAAAAAGCCCTCCGTCTACCTAGGCGGAGGGCTTTTCCTAATGTGTCGAATCAGACGCCCCACTAATTTTGGTTAGAGTTTTTACAGGCTAGAGATTGGGGTAATCCCGCCCCCTGATGCTTCTTCTTGAACAACTGGCTCTATCTTCATACCTGAAACCCGCGCAATAGAAGTCGGAGCATTTTCGTACCACGCTCGATGCCCTCTTCAGAGTCCCCTTCGCCAGACACCTCCAGATAATTAGGCCAGAAAAGGGTCAACATCCAGCACATTTCAGCGAGCAATTGTCGTTCTCGACCGGACAGAGGTTTCAGAAACCCGGCATCGATGGTCGCATCGACAAGCCTGCAAATCAGCCCCAGGGTCTCCTGATGGACGATCTTAAACCGTTCCTTTAGCTGCGGGTCACCCGCAATCAAAGAAGGAAGCTCCCGCTTGAAAAAAGAAAAACGCCGATTGAACTGGCAAATGAACCGGAAGGTCTCTTCAAATACATCCGCTCTCAAAGGCTGTGCGCCATCCGCAATGGCAGCGAAACCTTCCCTGCTGGCGGCCTCCATCAAATCGAAGATGCCCCGTACGATGTCGTCCTTGTTGCGGAAATGATAATAAAGATTGCCTGGGCTTACCCCGGACGCAGCGGCAATGTGGTTTGTGGAAACCGCAGCCGTTCCGCTTTGATTAAACAAATCCAGTGCTATGAGTAGAATCTTGTCACGGGTTTTCTGCTTCGGCATCACTCTCGTCAGTCTTTAGCGGACACCGTTTCGCCATGATCCAAATGCCCCTGACGTAAGGTCCTCATCGCCTCTCCTAGAAGCTTAAACACCCTGGGAAGCCGGCGCAAACCATACTTCGAAAAGGTCTTTATCGCTCGGTGTGGAGGGATGGCTCTTTGCCAAAGGCGAGCGAACTCAGCATAAAATTCAGGCAAAGGCAATCGGGTTGGCAAAACGGTATGGATAAAGTCGAACAGTTCCGGTCGATACGGTAGTAGTTCCCCTTGGCGTTCGTTGTACATAGCGGTTCCGGGAAGTGGGGTCAATACTGAAAAAGAGGCATATTGCAGTTTAAGACGTCGCACGTAGGCAGTAAGATCGCGAAAATCATTCCGAGTATAGTCCGGGTCGACCACAAATGAAGCATAAAGTAAAATACCCAACTCCCGAAGAATATGAACGGCTTCTTCCTGCTGCTTAACTGTAATCCCCTTGTTCATCCCTTGCAGATGAGCATCGGAAAAACTCTCCATGCCGACGAAAACCTGTTTAAGCCCGATGTCACGCCACTTGGCAAACAGTTCCGGGTTCTGCACGATTGTGTCCACCCGAGCGTAAAGGAAATAGTTTTTGCGAATACCGCTCTCGCGAATCGCATCTGCAAGCCGGTCCATCCGCCTCACGTCGCACATCGATTCATCGTCACAGAAAAAAACATTCTCCTCCTTGATCGTGTGCAGCTCCTTGATAACCCTCCCCACTTCTCTACGTAAATATTTTCCACCGGTTAAGGACCATAGTGCACAGAAATTACAGCGGGCCGTACAGCCGAGCGATGTCCGGACCGAAGCGAGAGGTCTGAGCCATTCGCTAAAGTACTGCTGACGGTAGCGGGCAGTTAAAGTGCGATCCGGAAGGGGTAGCTGATCAAGTTCAGGATGAGGGCGAGGGGGAGTGAAAGAAAAGTCTGCGCCGGGAATTGCCAGCCCGTGAATCGATAAAAAGTCTTTCTTCCCTGTCAGTTCTCTGGCGATCTGACGTAATGTCTCAACACCTTCGCCGATGACAACCAAGTCAAAGGTCGGGTCATTAAAGTCCCTCGGCTTGACCGTCGCATGATGCCCACCAACAACAACGAAGATAGCGGGGTTGAGAGCCTTGATCTGCCTTGCCAGAAGGGTGACGATATTGACCTGGCTGGTATAAGCGGTCAATGCAACAAGATCCGGCTGAAAACGGCGCACTGCGGTCAGCACGTCTGGCTCAATCCGCGCATCGTGCAGAAGAACCTGATGCGCGTCCAACTTCAAGCCTGCCCCGAGATATTCCAAGGCTAGCGGTTCGTGCATGTAGACTTTGTCGATAAATGAGATACTACTTGGCGGTTGAATGAGAAGAATGCGCATGATTTTCCCTCAGCATGATTACATGTTAGCACTGAGGTCACTTTAGAGCAATTACTCTAAAACGTCAAGAAGTCATGTCGAAGCAATAGGTAAAAGAGTGGCTGGCCTGTCAAACGTCGCGCGCAAAGCTCTTCATTATTAAAAACCGACCACACTACCGCTTGTCCTCTCAATCTGTCATATCACATCACGATCTCATCTCCCGAGCAGATCGATCCGCCCTGCAACACCCTGGCAAAGATCCCCTCCTTCGGCATGACACAATCACCGGCCTGATAATAGATGGCACAGCGGGTGTGGCACTCTTTACCGATCTGCGTCACCTCGAGAAGACAGTCGTTGACCTGAAACCGGGTGCCGACGGGCAGCTCAGTCAGGCAAACCCCCTCGGTGGTCAAATTTTCGGCGAAGTCACCATGATCCACATCCAGACCGAGAGCGCGCATCTTGTCGATGCTTTCCTTGGCCAGCAGGCTGACCTGACGGTGCCAGTCGCCGGCGTGCGCATCCCCGACGATGCCATGATTTTCCTGCAGTTTGACCTGAGCAACCGGTCGCTTGCGCTCCCCCTTGTTGTCACTGATGCAGGTTGCCAGAATCTTTGGCGTCATGATTATCCTCCTATACTGGCCATACTGAATGCCGCCGATGGGTCAACGTCCTTGCCAAGCCGATGCTGCAGCGGCTTAGTCTTAATGACGTCTGTCAGAGTCGACTGCAACTGCGCAGAATCGTTCTGACGCAGAGCGGGTTTCAGATCGACGAGCTCGTCGTTCAACAGGCAGCTTTTCGCGAATCCTGTCGAGGTCACCCGTAAGCGATTACAGCTGCCACAAAAATGTTCACTCATCGGGCTGATGATACCGATGGTGCCGGGCGCTCCGGCGATCCGGTACGGTTTGGCGGGGCCACTGAGGCGATTCCCCGGCAGAGCATGCAGGTCAAACTGCTCTCTCAATCTCTCCAGTGTTTCGTGGCTGGAGACGATCTTGTCTTGCCACTGCGGATCGCACGCAGTCGGCATGTACTCGATAAAACGCATCGACCAGGGCCGCTGCAGGCCGAGAGAGGCAAAAGAAACGATTTCATGATCGTTGATACCACGCATCACCACCATATTGAGTTTGATCTTTAATCCCAGGGCCTCCGCCTCTGCCAGACCCTGCCGGACCCTGTGCAGATCACCGCCGCGGGTGATCTGCCGATAGGTGTCTTCATTCAGGGAATCGAGGCTGACGTTGAGTCTCTGCACCCCGGCATCGCGCAGCGCTGAAACCTGCCCCGGCAGCAACAGGCCGTTTGTCGTCAGGGTCACCTCTTCAATACCGCTGACCTGTGATACCTGCCGGATAAATTCGATCACTCCTTTACGCACCAACGGTTCCCCGCCGGTAATCCGCACCTTACGAACCCCGAGAGCGCTCGCGGCTTCGACAATCCGCAGGAACTCTTCAAAACGGAGGATGTCATCGCAGCGTACCTGCTCGATCCCGCTACTCGGCATACAGTAACGGCA
>PKUC01000102.1 GCA_002868865.1 Desulfuromonas sp.
ACAAGCAGCTCCGGGTCGTCATCTCCATCTCAGAGGAACGCCTGTTTCTCCAGGTTTTCGATCAGGGCAAGGGGTTCGACCTCTCCAAACTGGCCGGTTCTGTGGCTAAAGAAACCGATGAAGAGGGGCGTGGAGTTCAGCTGATCTGCCGCTTGATGGACGCCGTCGATTATCGCAAAAGCCCGGACGGGTATGTCCTCGAAATGGTGAAAAATTTTCAGTAATCGACCCTGTTCAGGGCTGCGAAGGTTCCATCTGGTCGATCCATTCAACCAGATGGAGATGATCTCTCAGGCGATACCCGCCATCGACGCCGCCACCATAACAGGCAAATTGTACGCCGGCGCTCTGCGCCGCCCGGTGATCCAGTTCTGAATCTCCGACAAACAGGCACTGTGCGGCAGCAAGCTTTAGCCGCCGTGCCGCCAGAAGAACCATGTCAGGCTCCGGTTTCGGCCTTGCAACATCCTGACTGTTGATCACTGCGGTAAAATAGCGGTCCAACCCAAAATGTTCCAGTATCGCACAGATGCTCTTTCCTCGATTGGTCGCCACCGCAAGAGGAAACCGTTTGGACAGGTTTTCGAGCATCTCCCGCAGGTGGGGCTCCGGCTCCATGTGAGGGATAAAATCACGGTAATCAAGCGCGGCCGCAAACGCCAGTGCGGGTGCGCGATGTTCTTCGGCCAGCAACTGTGCAAGGACATCGGCGCTGCAGGCGGTGTGACAGAGATGGGCCTTCTCGGTCTGCTCAGCGGTCACCGGTGGATAACCAAAAGCAACAAAGACCTGATTATAATAGGCCAGATTGGCCTGACGGCTTTCAAACAGGACCCCGTCACAATCGAAAATAATGCCCTGAAATCCACTCATGACAGGCTCCTGCGGCGGAGGACATATAAGCCGACGACACCGAACAGGACCATCGGTGCGGAAAGTAATTGTCCCATCGTCGCCCCGGCCCACAGAAATCCGAGGTGAGCATCCGGCTGACGGACAAACTCAACCATAAAACGGAAGACGCCATACAGCAGAAAGAAACAGAAAAAAGGCACACCGGCCGGTACCTTGCGGCGATGGAGAATCCACAGGCAGAAAAACAGAAGCGGGCCTTCCAGAGCCGCCTCATACAGCTGACTGGGATGTCGCGGGTCTGGGCCAGCCGTCGGAAAGATCACCGCCCAAGGCACATCGGTCACCCGACCCCACAATTCGCCGTTGATGAAGTTTCCCAGTCGCCCGAGTCCCAAACCAAGTGCAGCGGCAGTCACAGCAATATCGCCGACCATCAACGTCGGAATATTGCGCCGGCGCGAGAACAGGACCAACGCAACAACAACCCCCAGCAGCCCACCGTGGAAGCTCATCCCCCCTTCCCAGACGTAAAAAATTTCCAGAGGATGGCTGAGGTAGTATCCAGCATTATAAAATAGAGTGTAGCCAAGTCGGCCACCTGCCACCACGCCGATGACGGCATAAAACAGCAGATCCGAAACGCCCTCTTTGTCGAGGGACAATCCCCGGTATTTAGCAAGGTGGTTAATCACCAGGTAAGCCAGCAAAAACCCGAGCAGGTACATCAGACCGTACCAGCGCACGCTCAAAGGACCGACACTGAAAATAACCGGATCAAAATTGGGAAAAGGCACAGCAATCAACCTCTTTCATGATAGACCTACAGGATACGGATCAAGCCCGCCATATCGTCCGGCATCGGCAGGGAAAACGTCAGCCCGTCCGCCGTCACAGGGTGAACAAACGAAAGTTCAGCAGCATGCAGCAGAGGACGCGCGAGATCGATCCCTCCGGCTGTGGTCGGCCCATCGTACCGAGAATCGCCCAGCAGAGGACAGCCCAGCTCTGACATGTGCGCACGAATCTGATGAGACCGTCCGGTCAATAGTTCGATCGACACCAGCGAGGCCCCAACAAAATGCTGCGTCACCCGGTAACGGGTGATCGCCTCTTTGCCACCACGCTGAACTGATCGCACCCGGTTCTGCTGACGAGAACGTGCCAGCAGGGAACGGATTTCACCCGTATCGTGCGGCGGACGACCGTCCACCAGTGCAAGATAGCGTTTCTCGACCCGATGTTCCATAAATAATCGACTCAGACCTCTATGAGAACGAGGATGAGTAGAAAACACCATCAACCCGGAGGTGCCGCGGTCAAGACGCTGCACCATCCCCAACTCGGGTTTCTGCTGCGGGCGTTGCGGGTCCTGGAGATAGACCTGCAATGCTTCGTAAATTGTCCCTTTGTAACGGGCGTGGGTCGGCTGAGTATCGATACCGGCTGGCTTATTCAGAACGATCAGGTATTTATCTTGATAAAGAATATCGCTTGTCTGAAAACGGAAAGGATCGAGTGACAGGTGGTCCAGATAGACATCGATCGACTCTCCACGGCGGATGGCACTAGAGCAGCTGCGCGTTCTGCGGCCACTGCGGTGTACCCCGCCCAGATCGATAATCTTCTTGGCACGACCGCGTGACAAATCGGGAATTTCAGCTGCCAGAAATTGATCGAGACGGAGACCTTCCGACTGTTCCGAAACGGTCAACTGATGAATTGTCCAACGTTTTGCCACGGGAATAGTCGCCTGTAAAAAATCTTTACGGGGAGTGCTTGACAGGTCGAAGTGGCCTGTTAGCATGAAACAACAAGATGTGCTCTTTAAATCTCTGGGGTGTGCGTGACGGTGGCTTTACCTTGACCAACGTTGAGGTTTTCGGCCGCGCTGGGAAATGTCGGTGAGCAAGCCCGCCAACGAGTGGGACGCCTGATGTCATTTCCGGCAGCACAGTTTTTCAAACACGGTCAGTCTATCGTCACTGTTGCGGCACTCTGGAGCGACTTTGGAAATTGGCATCAGCCCCCTGCTACGGGACTTCCATCGAGCTGACAACAGCTTTCATCAACCGAAACATCGGCTTCCGAGTGACTTCGACAGTCGCTACGCGCCTTTTGAGTAGGACGATGCGAAACGGATGGACACTCTCGACAGGGCTGGTGCCAATTGTTATTTGTCCGCTATTCCCACTCGATCGTCGCCGGTGGCTTGCTGGAAATATCGTAGGTCACCCGGTTGATCCCTTTAACCTCATTGATAATCCGGCTGCTGATCCGCGCCAGATCTGCGTAGGGCATCGGATACCATCCCGCAGTCATGAAATCCTTGGTCTCGACGGCACGCAACGCCACGACATATTCATAGGTGCGTCCGTCTCCCATCACACCGACGCTCTTGACCGGTAGAAAAACCGCGAAGGCCTGACTGATTTTGTGGTAGTGGCCACTCTGATACAACTCTTCAATGTAGATGGCATCCGCCTGACGCAGAATATCGCAATATTCCTCTTTGACTTCGCCGAGAATCCTGACCCCGAGACCCGGTCCTGGAAACGGGTGTCGCCACACCATCTCATGCGGCAGGCCCAGCTCTTCGCCAATGGCACGCACTTCGTCCTTAAAGAGCTCACGAAGCGGTTCCAAAAGCTGCAGCTTCATGTAATCGGGCAAACCGCCGACATTGTGATGGCTCTTGATGTTGTGTGCTTTACCGGTCTTGGCTCCCGCCGACTCGATAACATCCGGGTAGATCGTCCCCTGTGCCAGCCAGGTGGCATCTTTGATCTGCTGCGACTCCTCTTCAAAGATATCGACGAACAGGTTGCCGATGATCTTCCGCTTCTTCTCTGGATCGGTCTCACCGGCCAGCGCATCGTAGAAGCGGCGCTGGGCGTTGACTCGGGTCACCTTGACGCCCATATTGCTGGCGAATGTCGCCATGACCTGATCGCCCTCATCAAGACGCAACAGGCCGTTATCGACAAACACACAGTGAAGCTGGTCACCGATCGCTTTATGAATCAGCGCGGCAGCAACAGAGGAATCGACCCCACCGGACAGGCCAAGAATCACCTGATCGGTCCCGACCTGTTGACGGATGCGCTCTACGGCATCGTCGATGATCTGTCCCGGCGTCCAGCGACCACTACAGGCGCAGACCTGGCGGACGAAGGTATTGATAAATGTCGCCCCATGCGGGGTATGATTGACCTCGGGATGAAACTGTACGCCGTAAAGGTTGCGATCGACGTTCTGAATGGCACAGACCGGGGCGTTATCAGTACAGGCAACGACCTCAAAGCCCTGCGGCATCGTCGATACATGATCGCCGTGACTCATCCACACCGGGCTTTTCCCTTCGACAAAGAATCCGTCAAACAGCGGTCCGGGATTGCCCTGAGACAACAGGTCGGCATGACCGTACTCCCGTTTACCGGCCGGAATCACTTCACCGCCGAAGTGACGGCTCATCAGCTGCATCCCGTAACAGATGCCGAGAACGGGCACACCAAGCTCAAACAGCTGTTCCTCGATGGCCGGTGCGCCGGTTTCATAAACCGACTTCGGTCCACCGGAAAGGATAATCCCGCTGGGCGCAAAGGCTTTGATCTCCTCGAGGTCGAGGTCGAAGGGGTGAAGTTCACAATAGACGTGACATTCACGCACCCGCCGAGCAATCAGCTGGGTGTACTGTGACCCGAAGTCGAGAATCAAAATTTTTTCGCTGTGAATATCCGTCATAGGAATCAGCTTCCCTTTTCCAGTCTGTAGTTAGGCGCTTCCTGGGTGATGGTGACGTCATGGACGTGTGATTCGCGCAGGCCGGCGTTGGTGATGCGGACAAATTCACCGTCGCGCTGCAGTTCGGCGATCGTCCGGCAACCGGTGTAACCCATCCCTGCCCGCAGTCCGCCGATGAGCTGGTGAATATTATCGGACAGCGGCCCGCGATACGGAACCCGCCCTTCGATCCCTTCAGGAACCAGCTTGACGTCCTTTTCTCCGCTCTGAAAATAACGGTCCTTGCTGCCCTGCTTCATCGCGCCGATGCTGCCCATACCACGATAGGCCTTATAGGTCCGGCCCTGATAGAGGATCGTATCTCCGGGAGATTCTTCGGTCCCGGCGAACAGCGAGCCAACCATGATCACATCGGCTCCTGCGGCAATCGCCTTAGGAAGGTCACCGGAGAACTTGATGCCGCCATCGGCCACCAGTGGGATACCGGCGGCATGAGTCACTTCCGCGACGCTTCTGATCGCACTGATCTGCGGCATGCCGACACCGGCAACGATCCGGGTAGTACAGATCGATCCGGGACCGATACCAACCTTGACCGCATCAACACCGATATCGATCAGCGCCTTAGCCGCCTTACCGGTGGCGATATTACCGGCCATCAGCTGCAGGTCAGGATATTCGTTACGCACCCGCTTGACCGCATCGAGGACTCCCTGTGAGTGGCCATGAGCGGTATCGATAACCAGCAGGTCGACACCAGCCGCCACCAGCGCCTCGGTCCGCTCTTCGAGATCGGTGCCGACGCCAACTGCAGCCCCCACCCGCAGACGACCCAGATCGTCCTTACAGGCGTTGGGGTACTTACGAACCTTTTCGATATCCTTAATGGTAATCAGGCCCTGCAGGACAAAATCGTCATCGACAACAAGTAATTTTTCAATGCGGTGGGCGTGCAGATGAAATTTGGCTTCTTCGAGAGTGGTACCCGGCGGGACCGTCACCAGATTCCGTTTTCCCTTGGTCATCACATTGGAAATGGGCTGTTCAAGATTGGTCTCAAAACGCAGATCGCGGTTGGTCATAATCCCCACCAGTTTACCACGGCGGGTGACCGGCACACCGGAGATACGGTACTGCTTCATCACCTCCAGCGCTTCGTAGATTTTCTGGTCGGGATGCATGGTAATCGGATCGACGATCATGCCGCTCTCCGATTTTTTCACCTGATCAACTTCCCGCGCCTGCTCTGCTGGAGTCATGTTTTTGTGGACGATGCCAAGGCCGCCCTCGCGGGCCATACAGATCGCGGTACGTGAGCCGGTAACCGTATCCATCGCGGCGGAAAGAAGCGGAATATTCAAGGTGATGCTGCGGGTCAACTGGGTGGTCAAGTCCGCCTCTTTCGGCAGAACCTGAGAGTGTGCAGGAACCAGCAGAACATCATCAAACGTCAGGCCAACTTGAATTTCCGCATCTTTCATCGGCATCTCCTCGCAAAGGGATAGGGGGGCGTTTTTTAACCGGCGAATCTAGCCGAATCCGTTCTACCAGTCAAGCGCTACATGATTAAAAAAAACGTCCCGGTCATGTTCCAGTCCCGAGACGTCTCAGATTACTTTCCGCTGAGGAGATAGGCCTCAACAAAAGGGTCCAGCTCTCCGTCGAGGACGGCATCGGTATTGCCGGTTTCCTGGCCGGTTCGATGATCTTTCACCATCCGGTAGGGATGCAACACATAGGAGCGAATCTGACTGCCACACGAGATCTCCTTTTTGTCTTCGGAGAAGGTTGCAGCCTCTTCCTCCTTTTTCCGCATCTCCTGTTCGTACAGACGCGCCTTCAGTTGTTTGAGCGCGGTTGCGCGGTTCTTGTGCTGCGAGCGCTCGTTCTGGCACGCAACGATAATCCCCGTCGGGATGTGGGTGATGCGGATCGCGGAATCGGTCTTATTGATGTGCTGTCCACCGGCGCCGCTGGCGCGAAAGGTGTCGACCTTCAGGTCTTTCTCCTCAATATCGATCTCGATGGAATCGTCCAACTCGGGAAAAACAAAAACCGAGCAGAAGGAGGTGTGGCGTCTGGCACTGGCGTCATAGGGAGATATCCGCACGAGACGATGGATGCCGATTTCGGCCTTGAGATAACCGTAGGCGTAGTCGCCAGTGACGGTGAAGGTTGCGCTCTTGATGCCCGCCTCATCCGCGGGCTGGTAATCGGTGAACTCCGTCTTGAATCCTTTGCGCTCGCAATAACGCAGGTACATGCGCAGCACCATATCAGCCCAGTCCTGAGCTTCGGTCCCGCCGGCACCAGCGTTGATACTCAACAGCGCGTTTCTGGTATCGTGAGGACCGGACAGCATGCGAGCAAACTCCATCTTCCCAATCAGTTTTTCCAGATCGGGGATCAGGCCGTTCACTTCATCCAGCGCATCCTGATCTTCGCCCTCTTCTCCCAGTTCGATCAGAACCTGGGCGTCTTCGAGTTGTTGCGCAGCGCTCTCCCAGTCTTCAACAATCTTCTGTAGGCTCGTGCGTTCTTTCAGCAGTTCCTGCGCCTGTTCGCCGCGATCCCAGAAATCGGGCTGAGCGATTTCAGCTTCGAGTTCAGCGACCCGTTCTTTTTTGACCGGAACGTCAAAGATACCTCCTGAGCTCGGCCAGGGTTTTCTCCAGAACGCTGATCGCTTCTTTCGGTTCGCGGAACATCTGTTTCTCCTGAAATTAAAGGGGTATATAAACGGTCACACAGGCAGACCAGATCGGTGCCGGAGTATACCCAAAAACGGTGATACAGCAAAGAACAAAGCCGCTTCACACCGATTCTACAGCCGGAACGCAACGACCACGGCATTACCGCTGACGAATATGGATCTCCCGCGCCAGCGCATCATCCACAGCAAACTGAGAATGTCCCACCTTAAAGATATAGGTCGGATAGGTCTGGATCACCTCGAGCCGGTTGCCAGGCAGCACCCCCATGCTCATAAGTTTCTGCATCTTTTTATCATCGTTGGCCGCCAGGTAGGCGATCTCGCCACTTTGCCCGGAAGAGAGTTCAGTAAGGGGAACGACCCCGACCTCGCCCGCTCGTCGGGCCTCGTCACAACAGGCCCCCGGCGGAATTGGCTTACCGTGCGGGCAGGTGGTGGGATGATTCAGCAGGGTGCAGATTTTGGTGTCGACCCCCTGATGAAGAAGATGTTCAAATTCACAGGCCTGCTCGTTGCCCTCTTCACCCTGTATGTCAAGGATGTCCATCATCAACCGCTCGGCCAAACGATGACGGCGCACAGTCATCTCTGCTTCGTGGCGCCCCTCTTTACGGAGATAGAGGCGTTCACCACGGATCTCTGTATAGGCCAGCGCTTCCAGTTCACGTAGGGTCTCATCGCCCGGCGTCAGATCCAGATCGGTCAGCAGGCAGGCGACCCGATCCAACTCTTCCACGGCCACCCACAGCGATTCCAAAACCTCTTCAGCTTTCGGGGATAATTTCGACATCAGGGTTTCGTCTCCTCTTTCGATTTCAACAGTCGGCTCAGCAGTTTTCCCGGAGCTGGATTGGCATAACCGCATTCGGGACAGTGGATCTTACGGCAACCACCCTTGCAAAGGCCACACGACTCCTTGCTCATCTCGTCTGCAATCTCTTTTCCGCAAAATCCGCAGATCATTGTAGCAGACCGGTCGCCAGTAACAGAATATTCAACAACCACCCGGCGCTGAAGGCGAAGACCGAAACAAACATAAAAATGCCTGCCGACACCTTCAGTCCACGCTCCTTCTTCATCATCAGAAATTGAGCGATGCACGGGACAAACAGTGTCATGGTGACCGCCGCGACCGTCAACTGAACCGGACTGAGCAGTCCGGCCGTCTGCAGTTGGTAGAGTCCTGCCGCACCGAAATCACGACGAAAAAAACCGAAGATAAACGCCGAGGTCGCTTCCCCCGGCAGACCGATGGCCGAAATCACCGGCAACAGCAATGACACCAGACCCTGCAGCGCTCCGCTCATCTTACCCGCCCACAACAATACCGAAGCGAGTAGGAACAGCGGAAAAATTTCCAGAAAATAGGACTGCATGCGGGTCAGGGTTTTCACCAACACATTGCGCAATTGCGGCAGGCGCAGCGGCGGGATTTCCATATAAAACATCGGGGATTCACCCGGCATTATTTTAGACGAAAGAAAGCCGATCAACAAAAATATGAAGACCATGCTGCACAGCCAGACCATCAGCGCCCCGGGCACCCCCGAAAGCAGCCCGAGAATCACCCCCAGCTGTGCACTACAGGGAATCGCCAGCGCCAGCAGGATGGTCGAGATGATCCGCTCGCGGCGGGTTTCCAGGGTGCGGGTCACCATTGTCGCCATGGTGTCGCAACCAAAACCGAGAACGATCGGGATCACCGCACGACCGCTCAGACCGATCATCTTAAACAGGCGGTCCACCAGCATCGCCAACCGCGGAAAATATCCGGTATCTTCAAGCAGAGAAAACACCAGAAAAAACGTGCCGACAATGGGCAGGATCAACGCAACTGCATAGCGCACCCCGAGAGTCCACAGCCCGTACTCCCCGACCAGCAGTTCCCAGAGCCAGGTGGCTTGCACGTGCTGACTGACAAAGTCAATCACCCCGGGGTTGATATATCCCTCGAACAGGTGTCCTTCGAGATAATCGACGACAGTTCCCGCTCCGAAGCCGCCGACGAACCGATAGAGCCCGAAATAGAGTACCAGCAGAAGGATCGGAATCCCGGTAGCAGGCTTCATCGTCCAACGCGACAGGCGTTCAGACCACGGCAGGCCATTCAGCACTTTTTGTTGAACAACACCGTCGAGGGCCTGACGACAAATCCGTTTACGCTCAAGACTGATCTGCAGATTCAGATCGGAGCGTTTCTCAAAGATCACCGTCCGAACAGTCTCTTCAACGGCCACAGTATTTTCACCCTCGATCTTGCCGACCAGAGCGGCGACCTCTTCATCACGCTGCATCAGCAGTAACGCCAGGGCGCGCTTATCCAGGCGATATGAGCCATTAAGCGTATCAGTTATCCGACCGATGGCGGCTTCGAGAACAGAATCATACGCCGCTCCCTGTTGTGTCACCGGAGCCGGTGAAAGTGCATGGCGTAATTCTTCAAGCCCCTGCCGGCGTCGCATAACCGCACCGATAACCGGGACATTCAGCCGCTGCTGCAACTTGGCGAGATCCAGTTCCATGCCGAGTCGCTTGGCCTCATCGAGGATGTTCACCACCAGCACGACCGGCAGGCCGGCTTCGATCAACTGCATCGTCATCGGCAGCATCCGCTCGATATTGCGAGCGTCGATGACATGGACGACTCGGTGCGGAGTCTCTTCCAGCAGGATCTTGCGAGCGACCCGCTCTTCTTCGGTAATCGGCAAGATCGAATACATTCCGGGCGTGTCCAGAACCTGATAGTTCTGGCCGTCGATCTCACACTGTCCCCGGGACACCTCAACCGATGTGCCGGGATAGTTGGAAACGGTCGTATAGGCCCCAGTCAACACATTAAAAAGGACGCTTTTGCCGACATTGGGGTTTCCAACCAGAATAATTTTAGGAAGAGCATTTTGCTGCTGTGACATTAAGGCACTTTCTTATAGAAACATGCGGATCGGTTTATTTTGACGCGCAGGCGGGACAGAGACCGTACAATTCAAGACGATGGTTTTCAATGGTAAAGCGGTGCTGCCGGGCGACGTCTTCTTGCAGTTCTTCGATCTGGGGATTTTCGAACTCGAGGATCAGACCGCAGCCGGTACAGACCAGATGATCGTGATGATCTTCACCATGGACCAGTTCAAAACGCCCCTGCCCGTCGCCGAAATGACGCTCTGCTGCGATACCACACTCGGCGAACAGCTTGAGGGTACGGTGAACCGTAGCATAACCAACCTTCGGGTTTTTACCGCGCACCTTCAGATAGAGTTCTTCCGTCGACAGATGAGATTTCTGTTCAAGAAAGACCTCCAGAATAATCATCCGCTGGGTGGTATTTTTCAGCCCCTTACTGGCCAGATAGTCTAAAAACGTCTGCTTCAACTCCACGGCAAGCCCCTGTATCGTTTCCGACATAATTGAAAATGGTTGTCAATATAAACAGACCATCACAGTTCGTCAAACACAAAAAAACCAGCCCGATCAGACCGGCTGGTTTTTATTGTCAGCTATTGCTCCATCAACCGAGCGATGAAGGTAGCCACTGGTAGAGATAACGGGTGATCAGGGTGAACTGATCGAAGAACAGAAGGCCACCAGCCACCATCAGTAGAACGCCGGTCGCAATTTCGACAAGCCGGATGTGCTTTTTAAACCGCTCAAAAAATCCGAGAAAGGAGTGAAACAGCACCGCTGCGAGCAGAAACGGGACACCGAGTCCAAGAGAATAAATCGACAGCAGGACCACACCGTGACTGGCGCCACCCGCGCTGCCCGCGGTCAGGGCCAGGATCGCGCCAAGGATCGGTCCTATACAGGGCGTCCAGCCGGCAGCAAAAGCGATGCCGACCAACAAGGTGCCCAAAAAACCGGTGGGTTTATTCCCAAGGTGGATCCGCTTTTCGCCCAGCAGAATGCCGAAGTGAAACAGGCCGCTCAGATGGATACCGAACAGAAAGATCAGGACCCCACCCACCTTCTGGATGATCCCCAACCCCTCGCGCAGGGTGGACTGAAAGGACGCGGATGCAAACCCGGCAATCGCACCGAGGGTGATAAAGACCAGTGAGAACCCGAGGATAAAGATCAGCGAGTGCAGCAGTACGGTCATCCGCACCTTGACCCCGGGATGCGCATCCTTCAGTTCACCGAACGATACCCCGGAGATGTAGGTCAGGTAGGACGGGATCAGCGGCAGAACGCAAGGAGAAAAAAAAGACAGAATGCCGCCAGTAAAAGCGATCCAGACGGTCACGTCAGCTGAGTATTCCATCGTAAAAGATCCTCAGTCGTTAGCCCTTGACCATAAAATCGATCACACTGACGATTTCAGGGTCCATCCAGTCACGCCCGCCGAGCACCTTGGTGACAATATCGCCATTGCGGTTGATAATGACGGTTTCAGGGAAACGGTAGGCCCCATACATCTGCTGGACTCTGGCATCCAGATCGAGCAGGACAGGAAAGGTGTAAGGGTTCTTTTTCAGAAACTTCTGTACGATCTTGCGGCTGTTCTCTTCGACATTCACGGCCAGCAGGACAAAATCATCCCCCTTGTAACGCTGATGAAGCTTCTCCATCGACGGCATCTCCTCTATACAGGGAGGACACCAGGTCGCCCAAAAGTTCAGGATAACGACCTTCCCCTTGTAATCGGCCAGAGACACCTTGTTCCCCTGAACGTCTTCCAGAGTAAAGTTGGGAGCCTTCTTAACGGGCTGGTCAGCCGCCAGAGCCAAACCAGACAGCATCAACAGAAACACACAGACGGTCGTGATAAGTTTAATCGATAGTTTCAAGATCAGAGTCCTCTCTTTGTTGCAAGGGAATGTGCTGTTTACTGTAACACGGATCAGGGCAGATCGACCAGATAGCCGCGGTTGTTGCGGATCACTAGAAATTCGAGTGGTTCGCGACCCAGCAGCTGGGCGATCACCGTATTGAAATCTTCCAGGTCGCCCAGCTCGACTCCGGCAACCTTGGCGATGCGATCCCCCGGCTCAATCCCGACATGCGCCGCCGGCGAACCGCTCTCCACCCGGTCGACAACCAGACCTCGACGCGATTCTTCGACCCCGAAGCCAAAAGTCCTGCGAGTATAGGCCATCACATAATCTGCGGGCAAGGCCGTAAAGCGAACAGCCTGTTGCCGCTCATCGAGGCCACGCACCACAGTCAGCCGGGCCTCGTCGCCGGGAGTGTAGGTCGCCAGAAAGGAATAATAATCCTCCTTAGAGGTCAAAGGAACCCCATCGATCGCGACGATCACATCGGCCACCCTGAGACCGCAGTCATCTGCGGGAGAATCGGGAACAATCCTTTCAACCAGCACACCACCTGCACCCCGTGAACGCACAAACTCGCTCCCGACATCACCGGGGATTATCCCCAAAAAAGCGTGGCGTACCCGGCCATAGCGGATCAGGTCATCCACGACCCGTTTCGCCGTATCGATCGGAATAGAAAAACCGATCCCCTGAGCCTGCTTGGCGATCGCGGTGTTGATACCGATCAGATCGCCGTTGATATTCACCAATGGTCCACCGGAATTTCCGGGATTGATCAGGGCATCACTCTGGATAAAGACCGTCGCCTGACCCGGCTCGAGCTGAATGCGGCGCTGCGTCGAACTGATAATGCCGGTGGTTATGGAATGGCCCAGCCCGAGCGGATTGCCGATGGCGATCACCGTTTCACCCAGCAGCAGGTTGTCCGAGCGTGCCGGAGGCAGATAAGGAACATCTCGCGCATCCGCGATTTTCAGCACCGCGAGATCCATACGATTGTCCTGACCTATCAGACTCGCCTCCAGTTCCGTGCGGCGATCAGGCAGAGCAACAAAGATCTTGGACGCCTTATCCACGACATGAGCGTTGGTGAGGATATGGCCCTTATCATCAATAACCACACCGGAGCCGAGGGATTGGGTCTTGTAGCTGCGCGGTGCCATCATGTCCCGGAAAAATTGATCGAAAATCGACTGACCAAAACCGAAAAAAGGCGAACTGCTGCGCTGCACGATCTTCTCGGTACGGATATTCACCACCGCCTGTCGCGCCTTAGCAACCGCTTCGACAACCGGAGTTCTGCGATTATCAGCCTGTCCCGGCGCGGGCGACAGGAGGACAAATACCAGAAAAAAAACAAAGAAAAAACGGATCATAAGACTGACGACCTCGTTCGGCTCAGGAGGGTGAGCGGATGTCATATTTTTCCAGCCGATACAGCAGGGTATGGCGCGGTATCCGCAAAAAAGCGGCCGCTTTGGTTTTATTACCCTGACAATGGACCAGAGCCTGCTCAACAGCCTCACGCTCGAGGGTTTCAAGAGAATACCCCTCTTCAGGCAGGTTGAGGACTCCACACACTGCAGGAGTACTGCGTCCCAAGCGGGGCGGAAGATCGGACAGACCGATGCAGTCCCCCTGTCGCAGTATCAGCATCTGTTCGATAACATTCTCCAGCTCCCGCACATTCCCCGGCCAGGAATACACTTTGAGCTGATCGACCACCGCGGCATCGATCGTCACCTCGGCGCTGGCCTGATGCTTGTGCAGAAAGTGTTCGATCAGATCCGGGATATCATCAGGTCGTTCACGTAGCGCCGGCAACTCCATGGGAACGACCGCCAGCCGGTAATAGAGGTCTTCACGAAACTGACCGGCATTCATCGCCTGCTCAAGATCCCGATTGGTGGCAGCGACGACCCGGACATCGATCGATTCCGGACTTCCCCCCACCGGCTCGACAACCTGTTCCTGCAGGGCGCGCAGCAATTTCGGCTGCAGATCGATGGGCAACTCACCAATTTCATCGAGGAACAGTGTCCCAGAACTGGCCTGCGGGAACTTCCCCTGGCGATCCTTAAGCGCGCCGGTGAATGACCCTTTCAGGTGCCCGAACAGCTCACTTTCGATCAGATCCTTCGGGATGGCAGCGCAGTTCACCGCAACAAAAGGACCCTGCTGACGGGAAGATTTTCGGTGCAGGGCACGGGCGATCACTTCCTTACCAGTGCCACTCTCACCGGTAATCAGCACCGACGCCTCACTGGCGGCAACCCTTTCAACCCGTTCCATCAAACGCGTCATCTGCACTGAGCGACCGACGACCTGTCCCCCCTGCTGTGCCTTCTCTTCCAGAGCATCCTTGAGCCGGACATTTTCCTGTTTGAGACCACGGTATTCCACCGCCTTGGCAACAGTCAGCAACAGATGGTCACGACTGAAGGGCTTGGTCAAATAGTCGTATGCGCCGGACTTCATGGCACCGACCGCCTGTTCTACGGTACTGAACGCAGTAACGATAATCACCAGAGTCTGTGGTGCGATACGCAGGATCTCCTCGAGAACCTGATATCCACTGATACCCGGCATCTGCACATCGGTAATCACCAGTGACGGACGCATCTGGCGGAACAGTCGCAGACCATCTTCACCATTGATCGCCGTCGCCACCTGGTATCCGGCTTCGTCCAGGGTAAATTCCACCACCCGACGCAGCGACGCATCGTCATCGATTAACAGGATCGGTTCAGGCATGGCTCTGTTCTCCCTGGACTGAAGGATCATCGGCGATTATCAATCGCAGAATAAATTCGCTGCCCTCACCTGGTGTACTGCGCACCGTAATCTTACCGCCAGAGTTTTGCACGATACGATGGGTGATCGCGAGGCCGAGGCCGGTGCCTTCTTCTTTTGTGGTGTAAAAGGGGTTAAAGATCCGATCTAGGTCAGCTTCGGCGATACCGTCACCGGTATCTCGAAACGACAGCACGAGATAAGTCTGTTCGCACTGGGCGGCAATCTGCAGACATCCCCCTTGTGGCATCGCATGCAGAGCGTTCAGCACCAGATTGAGGAACACCTGCTTAAACTGACCGGCATCACCGACCACCGCCGGAAGATCAGAAGGTGGTCCGGTGACTTCCACCGCACCATTGTAAGCCTGGCGCATCGTTAACTGCAGCACATCCTGCAAAACCTCTCCAGGGAAAAACCGGTCATTGTTCCCTTTTTCAGACCGTGCAAAACGGAGAAAATCTTCCAGCACCTGATTAAGGCGATCGGCCTCGCTGATCAGGATCCGGGTGAATTCAGCATATTTGTCGTCAGGGGCAAAGGCATCACGGAGGATCTCAGCCGTACCACGAATCGATCCCAGCGGATTACGGATTTCGTGGGCCATACCGGCCGACAGCTCCCCGAGAGCGGTCAGACGATCTGCTCGCCTGAGCTGATCTTCGATATCGAGGATCATATCGGCCTGCTCACGCAGTTTCTGATAACTTGCGGACAGATGCTCTGCCGTGTCCTCCGCACGTAACCGCTGCGAGTGCTCACGTCCCGCCAGAAAACCGGTCAGGATACCGATGACGTTGTAGAGCAGAATTTCGAGATACTG
The DNA here is from genome assembly GCA_002868865.1 of Desulfuromonas sp. GTDB lineage: Bacteria > Desulfobacterota > Desulfuromonadia > Desulfuromonadales > Geopsychrobacteraceae > BM509. The sequence goes on from PKUC01000102.1 coordinate 15,698, forward strand.
CTCAGGATGAACCGTGGGCAGGCGTCCCCACTGAAAGACGACATGGGGCGCATACAGGCACGACACCAACACCGCCACACCAAAACCACCGCGCAATGCAAACCAGAGGCCCGCGAGGATAATCGGAATATAATATAACCGCCGCAAGACATCGTGAGCATGAGCATGATGGGTCGCGGTGCCGTAGTGCATCAGACTGATACCGGCGACCATACCCAGCAGACACACCCATTTTATCAACGTCGATCGCGTCACATCATCTCCCTTTACGATTCATGTCGTCCATTCTACACGCTTGGTCATTGTAGGATATTCTACAGACCATTTCAATCGTTCGTCCATCATCTTTTCTGCTTTATGCGCATCGTTCTGCATTAATACTGATGCCGCAGGGAACCATGGACAAAGGGCGGAAACTGTTCTATTCTGCCCGCTTTCGTGGAGTTGTTCATGGCTGTGTTTACCGATACCATCCTGATCGTACTGCCGGTTTTTCTGGTCATCGCCCTCGGCTATCTGCTGCGCCGTTTGCAGTTACTGGACGAAGCCTTCCTGTTTCAAACCAATCGCCTGGTCTACGTGGTGTTTCTGCCACTGCTGCTGTTCCACAAGATCAGTCACGCTGATTTTCTCAACTACTTCAACGCGCCGCTGGTCATCGGTTCCTCACTGGTCATCCTACTCGGCTTTGTCATCAGCTATGCGTATGCAGGGCTGCGCCATGTCCCGCAAAGCAGCCGCGGCAGCTTCTGTCAGGGGGCGTTCCGCGGCAATCTGGCCTACATCGGTCTGTCGATCTGCCTCAATGCCTACGGCGACGACGGACTGACCCGGGCCGGAATCCTCATGGGATTTCTCGTCCCTGTTCTCAACCTGTTTGCCGTGCTGAGTTTTGTCTTTACCGTCAAACAGAACGATAAGAATCGAAAGACTCCAAACTGGCTGACCCAGCTTGCGCTCAACCCGCTCATTATCGCCTCGTTCATCGGCCTTTTCTGGAGCTATTTTCAAATTCCCCTGCCATCGCTTCTGGACCGGGGTATCCAGATCACCACCGGGCTGACCCTGCCACTGGCCCTGATCGCAATCGGCGGATCCTTTTCGATGGAGCGCCTCAAAGGAGATCTGTTTCACGCCGGACTCTCCAGCACGATCAAACTGCTGTTACTCCCGTTGCTGGCGGCAGTAATTCTGCACCTGATGGGCGTTGGCGGCACCGATCTGGCCATCGGCATTTTGCTCGCGGCAACCCCTGCGGCCACCGCAACATACATCATGGCCCATCAGCTCGGAGGGGATGCCGAACTGGCAGGATCGATCGTCATGCTCTCGACCTTCAGCTCTGCCTTCAGCTACACCCTGATCCTGATTCTGCTACGCAGCTTCGGTCTATGAGCACACCACAGGTTTCCGTTCTTCTGCCGGTCCGAAACGACGCTACACACCTGCCTGCAGCGATTGCATCGATTCAGCGCCAAACACTGACCGATTGGGAACTGATTGTCGTCGATGATGGTTCCACCGATGGCACCACACAATGGCTGCAGAGTGCAGCAGAAGCAGACCGGCGACTTAGCATCATCACTCAACCTGCACTGGGACTGGTTCCTGCACTCAATTCAGGTCTTAAGGCCTGTAACGCTCCTCTTGTGGCGCGGATGGACAGCGACGATATCGCCCACCCACGGCGGCTGTTCACCCAGCTGAACGCCTTTAAAGAACAGCCAGAGCTGACGTTGTGTGCCAGTGCGGTCCGCCACTTTCCACGCCCGCACATCCAAGGGGGGATGCTGGCCTATGAGAAGTGGCAGAACCGGCTGATCGGCCACTGCGACATCCAGCGTAATCTTTTCGTCGAATCCCCCTTCGTCCACCCTTCAGTAATGTTCAAAAAACAAGCGGTTCAAACTGCCGGCGGATATCGTAAAATGCCGTGGGCAGAAGATTACGACCTCTGGATTCGCCTGGCTGTTTCCGGATCCATATTCTACCGTTGCCCCGAAACTCTGCTCTACTGGCGCGACCGTCCCGAACGCCTGACCCGTACTGCAGAAAATTGCACGTTGGACGCATTTCGCGCATGCAAGGTTCACTTCCTCAGTCAATCATATCTATGCAACTGTCAGCAGGTAACCCTGTGGGGAGCAGGACAAGAGGGGAAGCTATGGGCCAGGGCACTGCGCGACGCCGGCATCAACGTGAATCGTTGGATCGAGGTCGATCCCAAAAAAATCGGACAACGGATTCACGGTGCCCCGGTGTGCGAACCGGACGATCTGAACACACATCCGGCAAAAACATTGATCACCGTCGGTGCCAGAGGAGCACGGCAGCAGATCAGAGACTGGGCTGACCAGCACCGACTCATCGAAGGAGAGCACTACCTGTGCGTCACCTGAAACCGAAACTTTTGATCTGAACCTGCGAGATATAAATGAGAGAAGAATACCAACCGTTCGAGATCGGCAACACCTGGCGAATTCTGCCCCCCGACTGCCGCCCTCCCCTGGACCACCGCACCAACCTCATCATGGACCGCGGCGCTTTCGGATCCGGCGAACACGAAACGACCCGAAGCTGCCTGAAGCTCCTCGAAAACTTGAAGATAGATCAAGCTCAGGTCCTCGACCTCGGCAGCGGCACCGGCATCCTGTCGATCGCCGCTTTAAAGCAGGGCGCGGCACACGCCACCTGCGTGGACATCGAACCGTCTGCGGTTGACGCATGCCGCCGCAACTGTCGCCGCAATAACATAGCAGATGCGACCGTCCACCATATCTGCGGAACTCTCGACAAGGTTTCCGGCTCCCAATTCGATCTGATCCTCGCCAACATCTACGGCGACATTTTGATCGACGTCGCCAGCAACCTTTGTCATGCGGCAAGACCGGGCAGCACCCTGCTGTTATCGGGAATTTTATGGGAATACAACTTTGACGTTAGAAACCGCTACGAACAACACGGCTGTACCGTCCTGAAGAACAGACTCCTGGATGAATTCAGTTCAGTCCTGCTACAGAAGACAGATTAAAAACGGGACGTGCAGACCCTGCACATCCCGTCAAATCCAGTGATAATGTCAGTAACAAATTAGAACCGGACCAGTGCACCAGCGAAGGGCCCGGAGAATTCAACATCAAGGACCAGATCGGCCTCATCGACGGATAGATCAAAGATCCGGTAGCCAGCGTAAATGCCCACCAGCGGTAACGGAGAAATCTCAACCTGCGCTTCGGCGTCAAGAAAGCTGTTACCGTCATACTCCAGGTAGCCGATCCGCCCTACGAGTCCGATAAAATCGGCCAGAGCCACGCGGGTGCGGACCCCAACAGTCGGGATCGGCGCAGTACCGGACACCACCTCTTTTGGCAAAACTAATGAATCAAGACTGGCCTCGCCATCAAAGACTTTGACAGCAAGCTCCAGTCCGAGCTGCAAACGGGCCGGGATATCATCCAAATTGAGCAGATAATAAGTAAAGCCGATATCGTAAATATCGGCTGAAACCTCGCCCTTGACAGCCCCGGTAAAATTCTTTCCATTAAAATCATACGTTCCGGTTCCGGTCCCGCTGAAGTCAAGCGGTGTATACCCTAAAGAGAGGCGTCCATTACCAAACTGCAGCGCTACCTCAGCGGTCATGTCCTTGCTGTCATCGAAATTGAGATCGTCCTCCATGTCGATGGCGGTACCGACACCGGCCGTTTCACCCGCAAAGGTTCCACTGGGAGAAAGCATCTGGTATCCCAGTTTAACAGATACCATCTCGTCGGCCACGGCCGGGCTGCCAACAGCGAAAAGCAGACAAACGAACAGCAGACAGATTTTCTTCATCGAATCATCTCCAGGGGTCAGTAGGACCTCATATCACTAAGTGCGGTCCTGTTTCGACGATAAAAAAAGAGGGATGATCACAGACGATCATCCCTCTTTGACTTACAACAGAATAGACATCGACAATTATGCCATCGATTTCATGTACTCACGGTTCAGCTTGGCAATAAACTTAACGCTGATCCCTTTAGGACAGGCTTCCTGACACTCATAGTGATTGGTACAGTTGCCGAAACCTTCATTCTGCATCGCGTCGGTCATCTCTTTAACGCGTGCTTTAGCTTCGCCTTTGCCCTGCGGAAGAACCGCTAGCTGGGAGACCTTTGCACTTGTGTAGAGCATTGCCGAACTGTTAGGGCAAGATGCAACACAAGCACCACAACCGATACATTCAGCAGCATCCATTGCGTAATCAGCAACCGGCTTAGGAATCAGCAGAGCATTACCATCAGCAACACCACCGGTATGACAGGAGGTGTAACCGCCGGCCTGCATAACCATTTCCAGCGCTGTCCGGTCTACGATCAGGTCTTTGTGAATCGGGAACGCACGTGCGCGCCACGGCTCGATGAACAGCTCATCGCCGTCATTGAATTCACGCATATGCAGCTGGCAGACAGTGGTACGCTCTTGACCGCCGTGAGGCTTGCCATTGATGACCTGGGAACACATTCCACAGATTCCTTCGCGGCAGTCGTGATCAAACGCAATCGGATCTTTGCCCGACTTGATCAACTCCTCGTTGACATCATCCAGCATTTCGAGAAAGGACTGATCCTCACTCACTCCTTTAGCCGGATATGTTTCCAGCTTTCCCTTATCTTGTGGCCCCTTCTGGCGCCATACGTGCAATGTCAGGTTCATTATTTATAACTCCTCACAGCAAGTTTGACGTTTTCGAATTTCAGGGGCTCTTTGTGCAGTTCAGGCTCTTTGCCTACGCCCTTGAATTCCCAGGCTCCGACATAAGCGAAATTCTCGTCATCACGCATCGCTTCGCCATCATCGGTCTGGTGCTCAGTCCGGAAGTGGCCACCGCAGGATTCCTCGCGGTGCAAGGCGTCCTTGGCGAAGACCTCGGCAAACTCGAGGAAATCTGCCAGACGGCCGGCGTTTTCGAGCTGCTGGTTAAGCTCACCCGCTTCGCCGGTAACGTTGCAGTTGTTCCAGAACTCGTCACGGATCTCAGGGATTCGCTTGAGAGCGTTCTTGAGGCTGGCGTCGCTGCGGGCCATACCAACGTCTTCCCACATGACCGAACCGAGCTCGCGGTGCAGCTCGCTGACGGTCTTCTTGCCGTTGATGTTGAGCATCTTGTTAACAGAAGCATCAACCTCTTCGATCGACTTTTTGAACTCAGCATGATCTTCTTTGACGGTTCCCGGTGTAATCCCGGCCAGGTAGTTGGCAATGGTGTTGGGGATAACGAAGTAACCATCGGCCAAGCCCTGCATCAGCGCCGAAGCACCGAGGCGGTTGGCGCCGTGAACCGAGAAGTTGGCCTCACCGAGGACAAACAGACCCGGAACGTTGCTCATGCAGTTGTAATCGACCCACAGACCACCCATGGAGTAGTGCGGAGCGGGGTAGATACGCATCGGACGCTTGTAGGCATCCTCAGCAGTGATCTTTTCGTACATTTCGAACAGGTTGCCGTAGCGCTCGCGGATGGTGTCTTCACCGACGCGATCGATCGAGGTCTGGTAATCGAGGTAGACACCACGCTTACCAGGTCCGACACCACGCTCGTCATCACACTGCTCTTTAGCAGCACGAGACGCGATATCCCGCGGAGCCAGGTTACCAAAGGAGGGGTACTTCCGCTCCAGATAGTAATCGCGATCCTCTTCCGGAATATCCGCAGGGGCCTTGTCGCAATCAGCTTTCTTCTTGGGTACCCAGCAACGACCGTCGTTCCGCAGGGATTCGGACATCAGAGTCAGCTTAGACTGCTTGTCGCCGTGCTGCGGAATACAGGTCGGGTGGATCTGGGTGTAGCAGGGGTTCGCGAAGAAAGCACCTTTTTTAGCTGCTTTCCATGCCGCGGTAACGCTACAACCCATAGCGTTGGTCGACAGGTAGAAGACGTTGACATAACCACCAGTCGCCAAGACAACGGCATCACCCCAGTGGGACTCGAGTTGACCGGTGATCAGGTTCCGAACGGTGATACCCTTGGCAACCCCATCAACAACAACCAGATCAACCATTTCGGTGCGTGGGTGCAGTTTAACGGTACCAGCTTTGACCTGACGGGTCAGGGCCGAGTAAGCACCGAGCAGCAACTGCTGACCGGTCTGACCACGGGCGTAGAACGTCCGGGAAACCTGTGCGCCACCGAAAGAGCGGTTATCAAGATAACCTGCGTAGTCGCGGGCGAAGGGAACGCCTTGGGCGACGCACTGGTCGATGATGTTATTCGAGACCTGCGCCAGACGCCAGACGTCGGCTTCACGGGCGCGGAAGTCGCCGCCTTTGATGGTGTCGTAGAACAGGCGATAGATGGAGTCACCGTCGTTCGGGTAGTTTTTGGCCGCGTTGATACCACCCTGTGCTGCGATGGAGTGTGCACGGCGGGCACTGTCCTGATAGCAGAACGCTTCGACATTGTAGCCGAGCTCGCCGAGGGAAGCTGCACCGGCGCCACCGGCAAGACCGGTACCAACCATCAGAATTTTGAATTTACGTTTATTGGCAGGGTTGACCAACTTCATATCGAAGCGGTGCTTGTCCCATGTTTTTTCAATAGGTCCAGTGGGTGTTTTTCCGTCAAGAATCACAATAAACCCCCTATTTCACAAAGCGAACGAGGATAAGGAACGGAATAGCGATGTACGCCAGTCCAAAAACAACAGCAACCAGGCGCCCGATCAGAACAACTTTGTCCTGACTTTCACCATTGTTCCAACCCAGGGTCTGAACCCAGCTGGAAAGACCGTGGCTCAGGTGCAGGAACAGAGCACACATGGCGACGATGTAGACAAGGGCGATAAAGACCTTCTGGAAGCTCATGACCACCATCGAGAACACGTCAAGACGCATAGCGGCATCGAGAGGCAACTGATGCGCTGAGATCTCAGGATTGGTAATCTGCACGGTGAAGTGCAAGAGGTGGTAGATCAAGAACGCGAGCAGAACGAGACCGGTGTAGAGCATCGACTCGGCGGCAAAAGTCGTCTTAAGCTTTTGCTTGATCGCATAGCTTTCGGGGTTCGCCCGGCGATTTTCCATCGACAGCTGGATGCCGAAACCGATATGAACGGCAAACAGGCCCAGCATCGCCAGACGGAAAACCCAGACCAACGGTCCGAGACTATGCAACTTCTCTGCATAGATGTTGATGGCATCGGCACCTGCGAATACCGACAGGTTACCCATCAGATGAACAGTAATGAACCCGACCAGCATGAGGCCGGACACTGCCATCAGAAGCTTTCTTCCCACAGTGCTTGTAATCAAATGCATAATTCATATCCCTCAGAATGTGAACTGATTGGAAGCCAGAGGGCCAATCCCGCTGACGTCAATCCTGCGTGGCTGCTAGGGCGACTCAGACCCCGCACGCAATCCTCCTTAAAGCGAGCCTGCTATCCTGTGGTGTTACTGTTCCTGTCTGACCTCCTTCGTAGTAAAGAGTGAAACATACAAAAGCTTTATCCCTAAAACGGCTTTAGGATCTGTAGAAAAACACAACGCCCTACAGGCCAAGCCATGGGTTTATAACCGCATACTGTATACTAAAAATCAGACCAAATGAAAACAAAAAAAGCTATCGGAACACTGTTTTCATCCCGCAAAAAAGTCTTAAAAACAGCGCGACAGGGACGTATCGGAAGCAGGGGAATTACCCCCCACCAAGCCGAGTAAAATCGTCAATAAACAGTGGTTGTTCGTTGGGGTTTTCCAGGGCGACATCCCCTCGACAGACCACATCGCCCCCGAAGACAATATCCCCCTTCACCGCCAGTCGGTCACACGCCAACAGCGACGGCACCCCATGGGGAAAGCGGGCTTCAAAACCATCTATGAGGCGGTAATAACGCCCGTCCAGATCGATTCCAGGAGCAGGTGTGAGACGTTTCGGGTTAGGGACAACGCAGAAGTCATCATTGAGCAGAAACAGATCAGAACGCACCGCTAGCAGGTCGTTGGTGGTCTTGACTGGAGCAAAACGGCTGCGCGGCACCCGAATCGCTACGGCACCTTGGATGACACCGATCGCGGAGCCCATCGCTGTCTCAACCTGAATGACGGCATCCGAGTGCGGATCGCGTGGATCGACGGTTTTGCGATTGTAGATCGGCGCAAGGCCCAACACACCGTGGTTTTTATCGAGAATATCCTTAAGCTGCCGCAGGTCGATCCACAGGCTGTTGGTATTAAAAAAACGATGGCGGGTAATATCCTGAAAACAGGCCTCGTCTTCGTCGGCACACTGCGCCACCTCCCGCAGCAACAGTTGCCCCTCGGCGGTGCGGGCCAGGTGCCCTCCTTTACGGTCGGCGTCGGTCCGATCGGCCACCTCCATCAGAAACGGTGCGCCGCTTTCGACAAAATAGCCAAGGATCGCTTCATCCATCACCGCGCCGAGATTATCGGCATTGGATACGAACGCATATCGGCACCCTTCGTCCAGCAACGTATCGAGCAAGCCGCTGGTCAACAGGGCCGGGTAGATATCTCCATGACCGGGAGGGTTCCATTCCAAAGCCGGGTGCTCCTCACAGCATGCCGGAACAAAACCGTCCACGCAGATTTTCGGGACCTTATGCTGCAAAAAATCAAGGGGGATCGAGCCTTCAAGCTCAGGATAAGGCTCCAACGCTGCAAGGGAGTCCTGCTGGGTACTGAAACTGTTCATCAGCACCAGCGGAATCTTCGCACTGATCGCCTGACGAGCGATAATGTCGAGAAACGACAACCCCTGCTTAACCGGCAACAGAGATTTGGCCTTGTCGAGCCCCATCCCTGTCCCTAACCCGCCGTTGAGCTTTATCAGTACGGATTGCGACAGCAGTTCCCGACCCTTCTCCCTAAGATCAACTCCGAAGGTCTCTGCGTCGGGAAGTGACTGGACCGGGCGAATGTCCTGTTCGCGGATCAGACCTGTTTCACCCTGCAGCAATTGCGCGAAAGAATGGGCAAAACTCCGGATCACAACATCGGGGAGACCTTCATCGGTCATCTTTTGAGCAAAGGGGGCAAATCGGGCATCAATCGACATCGGCGCACCTCCGGAGCGGGCAATAAAAAACCGGAGCACAAAAAAGCACTCCGGTTGTGAATTATCTCAGGGCTATTTCAGAGACCGGATCTTTTCCAATCCCTGCTGAAGAATCGATAATTTTTCTTCAGCGGCCTGCAGCTTACCGCGGTCCTTCTCCAGAACCTGCGGCGGCGCATTGGCAACAAACTTTTCGTTAGACAGTTTCTTGTTGAAAAAATCGACGTCCTTCTGCACCTTGGCGATCTCTTTCTGCAGGCGGGTCTCTTCCTCTTCAACATTGATCAATCCCGCCAGCGGAATCAGAACCTCGACATCACCGGCAACCTGCGTCGAGGTCTGTTTCGGATGCACCATGTCGATCCCGGCAGAAAGGTCATCGACCCGCGCCAGAGACTTCAGGTAAGCCTCCCCCGCCGTAATGGCATCGAGAGACGCCTGGGATTTACAGTCCAGAACAACGGCGATCCGCTTGCTCGGCGGCACCTCCAGCTCCCCACGCAGATTCCGGATGGCGCGGATCACCTCCATCAGCACTTCCATCCGCTCGACAGCCTTTTTATCCACCGTGCAGAAACCGCCGGTGGGGTAATCGGCCTGCATGATCGAAACAGTGGGGCGTTTCCCTGGCAGTGCATGCCAGATCTCTTCGGTCACAAACGGCAGCAGTGGATGCAGCAGCCGCAGAAGACCCTCAAGGACAGTAAAGAGGACAGTCTGAGCGCGCCTTTTAGCCTGTGGATCATCACCGTACAGATCGTCCTTGCTGAGCTCGACATACCAGTCACAGAACTCATGCCAGGTAAACGAATAGAGACAGCCTGCAGCATCATTAAACTTGTAGTCCGCAAGCGCACGATTCATCTCCTGGGCGGTGGTCGCAAACCGGTCAAGAATCCACTGGTCAGCCTGCGACAGTTCCAGAGCAGCCAGATCCGCCGTCTGCGGATCGAAATCTTCCAGATTCATCAGCGCGAACCGGCTGGCGTTCCAGAGCTTGTTAACGAAATTGCGGTAACCGCCGATCCGCTCGGTAGACAACTTGATGTCACGGCCCATTGCAGCAAATGCGCACAGCGTATAACGGAAGGCGTCCGCACCGTACTCATCAACAATCGTCAGAGGGTCGATGACGTTACCCTTACTTTTGCTCATCTTCTGACCCTGGGCGTCCCGTACCAGAGCGTGGATATAGACCTCCTTGAATGGGACCTGATCCATGAACTTCAGTCCCATCATCATCATCCGAGCCACCCAGAAAAACAGAATATCGAAACCGGTCACCAGACAGCTGGTCGGATAAAATTTCTGCAGCGCGGCAGTCTGATCCGGCCAGCCCATGGTCGAAAACGGCCACAGCGCCGAAGAGAACCAGGTGTCGAGAACATCCGTTTCCTGATGGATATTGCCGCTGCCGCACTTGGCGCAGCTTGCTGCATCCTCCATCGCTACAGTAATGTGATCACAGTCGTCACAGTACCAGGCCGGGATCCGGTGGCCCCACCAGATCTGGCGACTGATACACCAGTCCTGAATGTTATACATCCACTCGTAGTAGGTCTTTTCCCACTGGGGAGGAACGATCTTGGTGTCGCCACCCTCCACCGCGTCGATCGCTTCTTTTGCCAGCGGCCCAACGGCGACATACCACTGCTTGCTCATGTAGGGTTCGATAATGGTCTTACAACGGTAGCATTCACCGACCGAGTTGGCGTAATCGTCTGTTTTTTCCAGCAGCCCCAGAGCATCCAGATCTGCGACCACATTTTTGCGGGCCTGATAACGATCCTGCCCCTGATAGGGGCCACCGTTTTCATTGATAACACCTGACTCGTCGAGGACATTGATAAATTCGAGATCGTGACGCTTGCCCATCTCGAAGTCGTTAAAGTCATGAGCCGGGGTAATTTTCACCGCACCGGAGCCGAACTCCCTGTCGACATAATCGTCGGCAATAATCGGAATCTCACGATCAACCAGCGGCAACAACACCGTCTTGCCGATCAGGTGCGTATAGCGCTCATCCTCAGGATTGACCGCTACCGCGGTATCACCGAGCATCGTTTCAGGCCGTGTGGTCGCAACCACCAGGGTCAGGTCGGTGCCCTTAACCGGATAACGCATGTGCCAGAGGTTACCCTGCTTGTCGTCATGCTCAACCTCGAGGTCTGACAGCGCGGTATGGCAGCGCGGACACCAGTTGATCAGCCGGTTGGCGCGATAAATCAGCTTGTCTTCGTAGAGCTTGACAAACACCTGACGCACTGCCTTGGACAACCCCTCATCCATGGTAAAGCGCTCGCGCTGCCAGTCACAGGAGGCACCGAGACGCTTGAGCTGATTGATGATCTGTCCGCCCGACTCCTGCCGCCATGTCCAGACCCGTTCGACAAACTCATCCCGTCCGAGATCATGCCGGTCACGACCCTCTGAGGCCAACTGCTTCTCCACCACATTCTGGGTCGCAATCCCTGCGTGGTCAGTGCCCGGCATCCACAAAACCTCGTGGCCGGTCATCCGCTTCCAACGGCAGAGGATATCCTGCAGGGTATTGTTGAGAGCGTGCCCCATGTGTAGCACCCCGGTGACATTGGGCGGCGGAATGACGATGGAGTAATGCGGCTTTTCAGAATCGTCCTGAGCGTGAAAGTCTCCCCTGTCCTCCCAGGTCTGATACCATTTCTGCTCGATCTGAGCGGGATCGTAACCTTTCGGCAACTGCGTATTCATACGTTCGGTTCCTTCTTAGACAATGTGACAAAGGCAGGTCACTGCCCATGGAAATAAAAAGCGGGGAGATGGACGAGCCATCTCCCCGAAGTTCTTTACGGGTGGAGCAAAATCAAGGACTTAAGCGGCGCCATCCTTGATGTGACGGATCTCTTCGAGAATGATATTCTCCGCCATATCCGGCACAACTTCCCAGGCAATCCGTTCCAGCATCTTACCAGCGAGTTTTTCTATCAGCGGACCGGCAACCCGCTCTACGATCTCTTCAAGATCTTTTTCAGACAACTGGCTGAGCTTCTCTTCTACCTCTTCGGGAGAAACAGCCGCAGGTACTGTAGGTTCCTTAACGTCTTGGGCTTCGTGCTCTACGACAAACTCGTCCTCAGGAATCGCGACCTCTTGAGTTGCGGCGTCAAGAGGTTCAACTGCCGGGAATACAGAAGACATCGGTTGCGGCTCTTCTGCAAAGGCATCTTCATCAAAGAAATCGGAGACCTCTGTTTCTAACGAGTCAGCATCGACGGCAGGCGCAGGATCGGCATTCACCGGCTCTTCTTCGAAGGCGGTTCCAAAGGCTGCAGCGCTAAAAGCGTCATCCTGAGAGGTATTGCTGGTAAAATCCGCCGGAGCATCGTCCGACAATTCGGTAATGTCTTCATCGTCAAGCTGAAGAACGTCACTGACCGGCTCTTCTTCAACAACCGGATCCATCAGCGGCGGGGCATCGATCTCGGCCGACACGTCGCTGAAATCATCGGCAGGAGCTGCTGCGTTCTCCGATACAGCATCCTCTGTCGCGACCCCGAGCATATCTTCGTCGTCAAAAGAGACCGCATCCCAGATGTCATCGTCGCCCGCATCGGCGCTGTCCACCGGAGTTACAGCAAACGGCTCATCGACGGTGGCCGACTCATCCATGACGGGAGAAAAAACGTCATCGCTGAGCGGTTCATCCTCAATCTGTAGAGACTCTTCAACGACAGGAGCATCTGCTATGACGGGCGACACATCATCTGCGGCGGATACTTCCGGAACCGCGGCGAGAAGCTCTTCGACCTTGGAGACCAATGCCTGAGATTCAAACGGCTTGGTCAGCCAACCGCTGGCACCGACAGACAGAGCACGATCTTCATCGAACATCTCAAACGTGCCGGGAAGCATCAACACCGGCGTCTTCTCAAGCCCCGGTGTGCGACGGATCGCCTCACACAACTCGAAGCCGTCTTTGCCCGGCATCGACACATCGGCAATAATCAGATCGGGAAGTTCATCGACCGCCTGCGCAAGAGCTTCGTCGCCATTGTCTGCGGTCAACAGCTGATAATCTTCGTTTGCAAAGATAATTTCTGCAACCTTCTGGATCGTCAAGCTATCGTCAGCTAAAAGCAGTTTTTTGGTCATCGGTGCCTCCTCGCATCTCTGTCACCCCAGAGCGACATGCAGCAATCAATCAACAGCGTCAGATTAAAACCGCTATAAACGAGATTCGTCTCACCATGCAAACAGGGTTCATAAGGCGGGTTGTCATGCGTACTCTATACTGTCATTAAAACCCATTAAATAGGGGCAAAACTAGCACAGGCACGTTTTTTCTGTCAAGGTTTGTGCTGGGAAAATCAATATGTTAGTGACAGATATCAACTGCGCCATGGCTGCGGCAAAAACACCCGCTGATAAAGTGTCAGCGCAAACCGGTCGGTCATACCAGCGATAAAATCGGCAATAGAGGTATCCAACGGGTCGCCCGGTAGTCTGCGACCGCCATGGGACAGAAAAACCTGCTCATGGTCCCGATAATAGAGAAACAGTTCCCGCAACAGCCGCGAGGCCTTGATGAAATCGACATGGACATGATCGACCTGGTAGACCCGGTCGAATAACCAGCTGCGCAGCGCGCAGATCGCTTCATCCATCTCTTCCGACAAACAGACATCCGCCCCACCTGTCCTCAGCGATTGATCGATCAGATCACACACCATGCGATGAATCCGTCCAGAATGGGTCGTCCCGGTGACATCGATAATCTGCTGCGGAATTTCATCTTCATGGATCAACCCGCCACGGATGGCATCATCCAGATCATGATTGACATAGGCGACGATATCTGCCAGTCGGACAATCCGCCCCTCGAGAGTGACGGCCCTCGTCTCTTCATCAGCGGACAGCAGCGGACCACGCCCTTTGGAATGTTTAAGGATACCGTCGCGCACCTCGTGGGTAAGATTGAGGCCCTGACCATTCTTCTCCAAGGACTCCACAACTCGCAAGCTCTGCCTGACATGGCGGAACCCCCCATCGACAAGATCGTCGAGAACCCGCTCTCCGGCGTGACCAAACGGTGTATGCCCCAGGTCATGTCCGAGGGCGATGGCTTCGGTGAGATCTTCATTCAGAGAGAGGGCACGGGCCACAGTTCGTGCTACCTGAGAAACCTCAAGCGTATGGGTCAAACGGGTGCGATAATGATCCCCTTCTGGAGAAAAGAAAACCTGTGTTTTGTACTTTAATCTACGAAACGATTTACTGTGCAGGATACGATCACGGTCGTGCTGAAAAACTGTTCTAACCGTGCATTTCTTTTCACAAACTTTTCTACCCCTTGAGTTAAAACTTAAACAGGCATATGGCGAGAGAAATTGCTTTTCTTTATTCTCGAGCTGTTTTCTGATACTCACTCAAACCACCCCAAAAGCGTTAAAGCAGATCGAATCAAAGCTATTTCGCGATTATTTTTAAAAGAATACGTTATATTTTGTTTTTCGTCTTGATTTTTTTCTAAAATAAGATATTTAGATAGAGTGTTCCACGACATAAGTCATAGGGGACGCATTCTATTCAACTACTTTCGGAGGTAACAACAGTATGGCAACGGTAATGGAAATGGCTGCAGAAATAATTGCTGCACACGCATCAACAACTCCTATGAGCAAAGACGAACTGATCGCCGAACTCGCCGAAGTTCATTCTGCGCTCTCTGCTCTGGAGAAGGGCGAAAATCTCGCAACTGCCGAAGCACAGGACAACGATGAGCCCGCCGTCTCCCGCAAAAAAGCCTTTGGTAAAGACAAGGTGTACTGCATGATCTGCGGAAAGGGATTCAAAACCCTGTCCCGTCACCTGAACACCACCCACGACATGAAACCGGCAGAATACCGCAAAAAGTTTGACATCCCCCGTAGCCAGTCTTTGGCCGCACGCAGCTACTCTGAAAGCCGTCGCCAGATGGCGGTCGACCGGGGCCTCGCGGACAACCTCGCTAAAGCCCGTGAGGCCAAGAAGAAAAAGTAACCGGCCCGCGCAGTTTTTAGGTCAGCAGAAAAGGCACCTGTTCGCGGGTGCCTTTTCTATTACGACGCTCTATATTATTCGCTTGATTCATTACAGCAGAGTGAAAGGGATGGTTGCGATTTCATTTCCCTCCTCGTCAAGAATCAGCACACGCCACGCACCCTTCCAGACGGCAAGAATTTTCTTGGACGAATAGGTTCGCCACGATGCCGATCCGACAGGCAACGTCACCCGCGCCATTTCCCGCTCACCATAGAGCCACACATGGGTCACCTGCGTTTCAGTGTTCGCACCGACAATTCGGGTAAAACAGAACAGACGACCATCCTGTGCCGGATAGCTCGTAATTTCATCCACCGGTGCCCGATCGACCACCTGCGTTGTCACCACACCGTCAGCAACACGAAGACCCGCGGCTGAAACAGAAATCGCCGACAACAGTATGATTAAAAATGCGCTTATAAATTTCTTCATCAAATCAATCCTTTCGATATTCAAACGATCATCATAAAACCGATTTATGCCAAAACAAGCAGGATATATCCTTCCAAAGCACTAATCTATGGCTCGAGCCGGGCAAGAAAACTCTGTCCTTGCGGAACGGACACGTCAAAGTTTTCCGCCAGCGTTGCGCCGACATCAGCAAAACAGGACCGGATACCAAGATCACGGCCCGGTGACACTGCTAGTGAGCGGGCGAGTAACGGCACATATTCGCGGGTGTGATCGGTACCGGGCGTGGTCGGGTCACAACCATGGTCAGCAGTAATCAGTAACAGATCGTCCACACCCAACTCTTTCTGCAGTTCCGGCAGCCAGGCGTCAAACTGTTCAAGGGCTCTGGCAAAACCGGTCGGGTCGCAACGGTGTCCGTAAACCATATCGAAGTCGACCAGATTTACAAACAGCAAACCGGAGCGCATTCCTTTTAATTCCGTCAGGGCCTGACGCATCCCCTCATCATTATCGGATGTCGGCACAGTGCGCGAGAATCCACGACCGGCAAACAGATCAACTACCTTGCCCACCCCACAGACGGTTTGATCCGACACCCGCATCGCATCCAGCAGGGTTTGTTGCGGCGGTGCGTAGGGGAAATCATGGCGGCCGGAAGTCCGTTCAAAGGTCTGTGCAGAACGGCCACGGAAAGGGCGGGCAATCACCCGGCAGACCCGATACGGCGCGACAATCCGCTCAGCAACGCGGCAAAGCCGGTACAACTCTTCACGGGAGATCAGGTCCTCATGGGCCGCGACCTGCAAAACAGAGTCGACACTGGTGTAAACAATCGGCCAGCCGGTTTCAAGATGCTTTTCACCGTAGCGCACCAGGATATCGGTACCGCTGGCTGCGATATTTCCGAGGACAGGCAGTCCCGTTTCTGCGGTAAAGGCTGCGATTACATCGGCGGGGAAACCGTGCGGGAAGGTCTTAAAGGCTGCCCTTTGAATGACACCGGTCAACTCCCAATGACCCACCACAGAGTCCTTTCCGGCGGAGCACTCGCGCATTTTCCCCCAACTTGCGGCAGGAGCAGAGACAGGAGCAACCCCGAGGATATCCGCGATATTCCCTAAGCCCATGCGCTGCAGATGAGGAAGGTTCAGCCCCCCTGTTGCCTGCGCCACATGCTGCAGGGTCGCACTGTCAGCATCACCATAGTCAGCCGCATCGGGCAGCGCACCGATACCGACGCCATCGAGCACAATCAGTACAACACGATTAAACATCAGCCGATACGTTCTCCGCGGCGAGCCCACTCTCCGGCGATGTCCACACCAGAACTGGTACCGATCCGGGTTGCACCGGCCGCCATCATCAGCTCACAGGTCGCAAGATCTCGAATACCACCGGCCGCCTTGACACCGATCCGTCCCGCCGCGGCAGTCGCCAGAGTCGCGACATCATCCAAGCGCGCCCCATGGGGACCGAAACCAGTCGACGTTTTGACATAGGCCGCCCCACAGCGGGCCACCTGGTGGGTCAACTGCGTCATCAACTCCGAAGAGAGATAACAGCATTCAAGAATCACCTTGACCCGGGCCTGATCGGCAGCGAGCACGACCTGAGAGATCTCCTCAGCGACCGCCTCAATCTTGCCATCAACAGCCTGCCCGATTGAAATCACCATATCCAGTTCATTCGCGCCGGCGGCAGCCAATTCACGGGCTTCCAACACTTTATGGCGCAGCGTCGCATACCCGCAAGGGAACCCTACAACGGTGCCGACCGCAACCTCGGAGCCGTACAACGCTGCAGCCGCCAGGGGAACATACAGCGGCGGGACACAGACAGAGGCGAAGCCGTATTCAACGGCCTGTTCGCACAGAGTCGCCACATCGCCCTCCGTCGTCTGGGGGCTCAACAGGGTGTGATCGATCAGGGGAATCGGATTCGACATCAGGATATCAACTGCGGTAGTCGGCGTTGATCCGAACATAATCGTAGGTCAGATCGGAGGTGTAATAACTGGCAACACCAGTGCTTTTCCGCAGGTCGATCGTGACGCGAAATTCTTCCTGTTTCAGGACATCTGTCGCCTGCGCTTCCAGCTCTTTACCGGTACTGAGACCGTCGCGCACAACCGACACATCATCAAAAAAGATATCGATCTGCCCCGGGTCGACGGCAACCCCGGAATATCCAACCGCGGCAATAATCCGACCCCAGTTGGCATCTTCACCGAAAAACGCGGTTTTTACCAGCGACGAGGTCGCGACACTACGGGCGACCTGCTTGGCGCTGGCATCATCCTGTGCACCGGTGACCCGCACCTCAACAAGCTTTGTCGCCCCCTCACCGTCACGTACGATCATCTTGGCGAGATCGATAAGAACCCGCTCCAAATGCTCACAGAATGCTTCTTCCTCGGCGCTGTCAGCAGCAATGTCGATTTCGGAAGCACCATTGGCCAGAAGCAGCACCATATCGTTGGTTGAGGTGTCACCGTCAACGGTGATCGCGTTAAAACTTTTATCCACCGCCCGGCGCAGCGCCCGATCAAGGCGTTCAGGTGAAAAAGCCACATCGGTCACGACAAACCCGAGCATCGTCGCCATGTTGGGGTGGATCATTCCCGCCCCCTTGGCCAGGCCGAGGATACGGTAACTGCTTTGCCCCACCATCCCCTGCGCAGAGGCCAGCTTGCTGAAGCAATCCGTAGTCATCATCGCTTCGGCAGTGTGCGGCGCAGCATCAGCCTTCAACTCTTCTACAAGTTGCGGGATTCCAGCCAGTAGAGTCTCTGTCGGAAACGGCTCGCCGATCACTCCGGTGGACGCTATCGCAACATCTTCGTCCGGCACACCGAGCTGCCGGGCCAGAGTGTCACCGGTACGCAAAGCGGCACCCATTCCGTCCGATCCGGTACAGGCGTTAGCATTGCCGCTGTTGATCAAAATCGCCTGACAGGTCCCGGACGCGATCCGCTCGCGGGTCACCACCACCGGGGCTGCCACAACAAGATTCTG
>PKUC01000029.1 GCA_002868865.1 Desulfuromonas sp.
ACCCCGCCATGCCAGCAGTCACCCTCTTCGCGGTAGTGATAGAACACATCGATGGCGACACCGTTGACATGCTTGATCCGAATGATTTCTGGTGAGCGCGACGCCTGTATATAAAACAATCCACTGGTGCGCAGGCTCGACAACAGCAAGTCTTGTGGCACGTCTTCCCAGATACCGACATCAATATCCTTATCATGCCCGAGAAGCCGTCCTTCCCTGACACAGCCGAGCAACGTGCCGCTGACCAGGAACATTTGGATGCCGGCATCCAGAAGGACTCGCCTTAGAGCAATCAGGGCCGCCTCAGCCCGACCTGTTGAATAATTCACTTTGGCCGGTTTCAGCTTCGAAAAGCCATCTTTGGCGCTGGCTAAGCCAAGTAGGGTTTCGCGCCATATCTTGCGGGCTTCCTCATAGTTTCCACTCCGCAGTGCGCCGTTGGCAATGTACTCGTTGACATCCTTGTGGAATAAAGGGGCCTGGCCGGTTTTTTGGGCCCGTCGCCAGTTTTCGACAAGGCGGTCATAATCTTCCGCTGTGCGGACAAGATTGGCCATGACAAGCCAAGTTTTCAGGCGCCGAGAAACAAGCGCAAGCTGCTCCAGAGAGTTCCAGGCGGCTTCTCGCTTGTCGAGCAGCTCATATGCGTTGACGAGCAGATAGACAGCATCAGGATGATTCGGTTTGCGCTGCAGGAAAAAAAGCAATGACTGTCTGCATGCGTGATAATCGCCGCACAGAAACTGGCTCTGTGCGAGATAGTAATACCCGTGTGGGGAGTCACACCCATCGAGCAAGATGTTGGCGACTTTAGTCAATGCCTCGTGATCGCCGCGAGTCAGTTCGAGCTCAGCGAGCAGGGCATACATTTTCGACTTGAGACTGAACCGGGATCCGACACGCAGTCCCCTGAACCAGGCCATTTTAAGAGCATGACGATCTCCTCTGATGAGAAGATCGCGCCATAAAATCAAGAAAAAGCTGTATTTCTGCATAAAAAGTTAAACAGCTGCCTTGATCTGTGTGGTACGTCCCTTCGAGATATGAGTCTTGATTTCTGAGGAGGAAATATTTTCGGTTCGAGGTAAGTAGACGACCTCGCAGTATTCGTTTAGAAAATCAAACTTACCCTCCCAGTCGTGCCCCATGACAAAGGTGTCTACCTGGTGTTTTAAGACATCCTCAATTTTCTGTTCCCAGTTATTTTCAGGGATTACGAGATCCACGCAGCGTAACGCCTCCAGGATTTTTTTTCTGTCCGGGTAGGGGATCGCTGTCACCTTGTTTTTCATCTTAAGGTTGAATTCATCAGTGGACAACGCGACGATCAATTGATCGCCGTGTGCTCGCGCACGGTTCAGAAGATTTAAATGACCGACATGGAACAGGTCAAAAGTTCCATAGGTAAGAACTGTGCGCATTAGGCTCCTCCTAACGATGTTTTCAGGTTTACAACTTGATTGAATGTGAACGAATACAGTACTAACAAAGCAATGCGAACTTGCTGCATTAAGTGAATTGTCTTCTGGCGTATCGATTGCGATCGCTAGCCAGGTTTGAGAGTCGACACCACCTTTCGGTGAATCGCCCAAAATTTATCCCTTAAGTGACGCCAGAGGTGGATGGCTAGAGATCAAGCGCCACCTTCGCCGCCACCGCGACCTGATACAAAATCTGCGAAATATCCTTCAATACCTGCATGTTTTTGGTGTCGATCTTCGGCAGGACCAGCAGATGATCACCTGCAGAGATGTCGCTGTCACCGGCATTCAGGACCGCCCCATTCGGTTTAACCACCAGAACATGCTTTTTGTCCGCTCGGCGGGTGTAGCCTCCGGCGTTGTCGATGTAATCTTTATAGTCCATTTTTGCGGTATAAACCACAGCCTGTGGCACAAGGACCTCGCCGCTGATGAGGATGACATCGCTTTTGGGCGGGATGACAACCACATCACCATTTTCCAGGTAGATGTCGGCCAGCTCGCCATTTTGTTCAACCACTACGGTTCCGTCCGGCTCGACTTCCCTTGCCTTGGCGACAAACTGAGTAATCAGTTCCGCTTCGCGCACACGGATATTGGCTTCTTCGACTCCCTGTGACGTGGCGGTCAGGGCGGTTTTCTCGAGTCGTTGAAGGGCCTCTTCGAGGGCTTTTTTCTGCTGTTTGGCGACGCTGCGCCGTTTGATGTGGACACCGCTTAGGTTGGCCAATTCCGGCTCGACGGGAATCAGCTCCATGACGGTTTGCAGGCGGGTGCTTTTGTGGACCGGGTAGCGCGATGCGCCGACGATGGCACCGCTGGCGGCGACCATAATGGTCTCGCCGGGGATGTCGGCGTGAAACTCGATTCGATCGCCGTCCTGCAGGGTGATACCGTAAAACTCATCCAGTGGCAGATAGGCATTGTGGGGTGCCCCGTTGCGGGTGCCGATAACGCTGGCATGAGAGGCCTTGTTTTGCAACATCGCCAGAGTGGTAAGCTGCTGCCCGCTGATTTGATCCTCTGTGGAAAATTCGAAGCGCGCATGATGGCGGACCTGGCCCTCGGCGACAATTCCGGCACCTCGAGGGCCGACCAGAATCAGGTCGCCATCTTCAAGGCGGGGGCGGGGCAGAACGCCTTCGAGGATAAAGGGGTAGAGGTCGATGCTCTGCAGCTGTTTGCCGTCGCGGAGAATGCGGATGTTGCGATAGCTACCGCGCTCGGTGTCGATGCCGCCGGCCTGGTCGAGATAGTAGAGGACCGAATCGGTTGAGCCGCCAGCGTAGCGTCCGGGGTTGGAGACAAAGCCGGTGACGAACACTGCGACGGGCTGGCTGTTGAGTAAGTTGGTGTAGACTTCGACGTTCTGTTTGTAAACTGACTGGACTTTGTCGAGGACGGCATATTGCAGGTCGGCGTGGCGCAGCCCTTCGACGGCAACCGGCCCGACTTCGGGCAGAAACAGGTTTCCGCGGGCGTCGACATTAAGGACGCCTTCGAAGGTGCGTGCGCCCCACAGGCGGACCGCGACCCGGTCGCCGGGCATGATGCGGTAGTCGCTGTTGAGCTCATCGTAGGTGGTTTTAGCGAAGTTGCCCTGAAACAGGTCGGCGCCGAAGGGGGCTGGCGCGGCAGGGGAAACGGCCAGAGCGTGGAGCGGTGCAAACAGAATAAAAAGAAGTAAGATCAGGCGCATATTAAAATCCAGCGTGCTCGCGGATGGCCGCGATAATCAGGGAGACAATTCCGAACAGCAGATTGGCGGAGACAAAGGCCAGTATGACCGATCTGCTGCGACGTGGCCAGAGGGATTCGTCCGGCAGGGTCGGCGGTGAAAAGGCGACCAGGTAGCGACTCTGACTCTCTGCGCGGATGCGGGCCGCTTCAAGAGATGTCAGGGCCGAGGTGTAGCGTTTTTCGGCAAACTCGCGCTCTATGGCCAGCTTTTCGTAGTCAGCCATGACGTCGTTGAGAACCTGCTGGTCTGGACCGGTCAGGCGGTTTTTTTCAGCATCGATCTGGCCTTCGAGGGCCGCGATTCTGGCTTTGAGGGCATTGATGCGGGCGCTGTCTTCACGCATATAGGAGCGGGCTTCGGCCATTTCGGTCCGGGTTTTCACGGCTTCGGCTTCGAGGGTTGCCAGTAGGGAGACCAGCGCTCCCGCGGCGGCTTCGGGATTGAGCAGCTCACTCCTCTGGCGGAACTGTTTCATCCTTTCACGGAGGGTAGAGACCTGCTGTTCCGCGTGGTCCAGTTCGGTGTGTGCCAGTTCGAGGGCATCATCGAGGGCGCGGTCACGCAGTTGGTTGACGAGGCCTTCGCTGAGGGTCAGAATTTCCTGGGAAATGTCACGGGCAACCTCTGGTGCGTAGGCGCGGACAGTGAGGGTGAAAATGCCTGTTGTCGGTTCAAAGGCGATATGAGTGGTTTTTTGGTAGTAACGCAGAAACTCTTCGGCCGAAGCGTCTTTGGACAGCCTGGAGAACAGATCGCCCGGGTCAGACTGATAGTGGGTTTTGAGATCGAGCCGCGAATCAAGAGTCTGCAGTAGGCCCATGGAGCGGATGTAGTCCTGCACAACATAGGCGTCGGCTGTGGTCGAACCACCGCTCTGTCCGAGCAGGGCCAGAACATCGGTGCTGCCGCCCCCTTCTGGACCGCGCAAAGAAAAACGGGCTTCGGACACATACATGTTTGTTGCCCATATGCCGTAGTAAAATGCGACCAGTAGGGTGGGGAGCAGAACAAACAGTAAATATTTGTTACGAAATGTCATCTTTATGTGAGGCACAGTCTTAATGATCCTGGTGTCGAATATGGTTAATGACGCTCGTAGTAGCCGATGGCATCATTGACATTGTCAAAGGCCGTCAGCGTTCCCTCTTCAAGGACCGCCGCCGCATCGCAGTGGGTTTTGATGGTGGAAACGCTATGGGATACGACCAGCAGGGTGGAATGGTCTTTGCGTCGATCAAATTCCTCTTTGCTTTTTTTTTGAAATTTCGAGTCCCCGACTGCCGTGACTTCATCGATGAGATAGTAATCAAAATCGATCGCCATGGACAGGCCGAAAGCAAGTTTGGCCTTCATTCCCGAAGAATAGGTGTTGACCGGCATCTCCATATAGTCGCCCAGTTCCGAAAAATCTTCCACAAAAGCGGTGACGGTGGGGATGTCGGCGTTATAGATCCGGCAGATAAAGCGCAGGTTCTCTCTGCCCGTCAAGCTGCCATGGAATCCACCGGAAAAACCGATCAGCCACGACACACTGGCTTTGCGAAAGACCTCTCCGGCCGTGGGGAGTTCGGCTCCGCTGATCATGCGCATCAGGGTCGACT
Source organism: Desulfuromonas sp. (assembly GCA_002868865.1). Taxonomy (GTDB): domain Bacteria; phylum Desulfobacterota; class Desulfuromonadia; order Desulfuromonadales; family Geopsychrobacteraceae; genus BM509. The sequence continues at coordinate 4,824 of PKUC01000029.1, forward strand.
TGCCCGCGCCGTTGCGACCGAGGATCCCCATGTTGGTTCCCGGCGGAAAGTCGATACTGATGTCGTTCAGGACTGTCTTGATCCCCCGGGTGGTTCGGTAGCGTTTTGTGACCCCGCGCAGCTCGATCATGAGTCCTCGTTGATATATTTGCGCGAGTAACGTTCAAGGAGAAGGCCGATCGCCAACGTGGTCAAAACGAAACCACCAACATAAGGAAGGTAGACGAATTGACTCTGATAACCGGCGGACAGTCCGTTGCGCAGCAGCTCGATCAGGTGCGACAGCGGGTTGTAGAAGAGGATATCGCGCACATAGGCCGGAGCCTGCTCGACCGAGAAAAACAATCCGGAGGTGAAGAACATCACCCGCAGGACCATTGGGACCAGTTGCCGGGTTGTTGGCCACATCAGGTTGAATGCTGAGCAGCAGCAGCCGATGCCGAGTCCGAGCAATAGGGCCAGCACCAGAGCGGTCAGGACGGATCCCGGATCATGGATGGGGACTTTGTGGCCGACAGTCGCCGCCGCTGTGAGTAGAATAACCATAACGCAGCTGTACATGGAGCCGTGCAGCAGAGTACGTGCGAGGATGACGTCGATAGAAAAAACCTGGGGATAGGCCAGCAGGGCGCGGTTGCCGCTGACCCCGTTCATGGCGCCGGTGATGGTTTCGTTGAACAGGTACCAGGGGATGAAGCCGCCGACCAGAAAGACCGGCATGGCCATGTCATGGGGGGCATGGGCGCCAGCAAGGGCGCGGATCCCCCAGAAAATGCCGATGGTAAATGAGGCGTTGATCAGGGCCCACAAATAGCCGAGCTTATGTTTTCCAAACAGGGTCTTGGTTTCGCGCAGCATCAGCGCCCAGATTACGCGGCGTTGAACCCGCAGTCCGGTCAGGAGTGTTCCTGCTGTGTTGGTGCTGGCGTGCATGAAAGGTCTGTCCCCGCCCCTGTCAGTCAATTGTAAGATTTAATGAAAGTCGAGAGGCCATCCAATCGTCTCTAACAAACCCGTTACTATAGCGATTTTTTTCTGGAGGTCAAGTTTTGGGGCGCCGCGAGAGGGGTTTATGGGACACGGATAAGGTCTGATCAGGGCGGATTAGCGGAGGGCTAAGCTATAAGCTGTCAGCTGTAAGTTTTCAGCAGTTCAAGGATACAATCTGAAGTAATCTGGTTTTGTCGATGACTGAAAATGTTTTTGGGTCTGTTTTATGCTCTTTTGCCGGGTGATAAACTTCGGTTACAATCGCAGGTGTTGACCGATAGAGACGGTCGTTCGTATTTGACTTTTGCGCCAGGAGGCCAGCGATGCGTATTGGAGTCCCCAAGGAGATAAAAAATCTGGAGTATCGGGTTGGATTGACCCCGTCGTCGGTGCGAGAGTTGATCGATCATGGTCATGAGCTGTGGGTTGAGAAGCATGCCGGTCTGGCGATCGGGTTTGCCGATGAGCTCTATGCGTCTGCTGGTGCCCGGATCGCGGAGAATGCGCAGGAGATTTTCGACGGTGTCGAAATGATCGTCAAGGTCAAGGAGCCGCAGCCCGAAGAATGCGCCATGCTGCGTGAAGGGCAGATCCTGTTCACCTACCTGCATCTGGCCCCGGATACGGTGCAGACCCGGGGGTTGATCAATTCCGGTTGTACAGCGGTGGCCTATGAGACGGTGACCGATGATTTTGGCGGGTTGCCGCTGTTAGCGCCGATGTCAGAGGTGGCGGGGCGGATGTCGATTCAGGCCGGAGCGCATGCATTGGAGATGGCGCAGGGGGGACGGGGAACGCTGATGGGTGGGGTGCCCGGGGTGGCGCCGGCAAAAGTCACGATTATCGGTGGCGGAGTGGTCGGCACCAATGCGGCGCGGATGGCGATCGGGCTGGGGGCGGAGACATTGATCCTCGATCGGTCGATCCACCGCCTGCAGTATCTGGATGATCTGTTTCAGGGGCGGGTGCGGGTCGAGTTTTCGACGGCGACGACCATTGAAACCCATGTGTTGAGTTCCGATCTGGTGATTGGTGCGGTGTTGATCCCCGGAGCTGAAGCCCCGAAACTGGTGTCGAAAGGTCTGGTGGCGCGGATGCTGCGCGGATCGGTGCTGGTCGATGTGGCGATCGATCAGGGCGGCTGTTTTGAAACCTCGCGGGCGACGACCCATCAGCATCCGACCTACAATGTTGATGGCGTAGTGCATTACTGTGTCGCCAATATGCCCGGCGCGGTCGCCCGGACCTCGACTCTGGCGTTGAATAATAGCACCCTGCCGTATACGATTGCGCTGGCAAATTACGGCACCGAGGCTCTGCTGGCCCATCCGCATCTGCTCAACGGCTTGAACGTTCATCGTGGTCAGGTGACCTATGAGGCGGTGTCTGTCGCGCAGGATCTGGACTACGTTCCGGCGGAAGAGGCGCTGCGCGGGTGAGTTCTGGGGTTAGAGCGGCCAAGAAAGAGCGGCCTGTCGGGGAGCGAGATCGGTGCTGGTGCGTCTGTGATGGTCAGGCTGTCGTCTTCAGCGAACTGAAACGTCCGCTTCGGGGAGGAGAAAGACGCCTTTGAGCACCTGTTCGATCTGCGTGGTGGTCATCCACCCCTCGTCATACAGGATCAGGCCCAGTACGCGGTGGTGATTCGAGCGATTGTCCTGCTCTTGTCTGGCCAGCGCGGTGCTGAGTTGCTCCGGTGTGATGTATCCCATTTTCAGTGCCAGTTCGCCAAATCGCAGGCACTGTCGGCTGCATTCCATGGTCTGTTGCCCCCGCCCCGCATCGCTGAATAACTGGACAGTTTGTTTATCGGTTCGATGTCATGGTTTGAAGTCTTCTATACACCATAAAATATGAGAAAATGCCAGTTTTTTGTTGGCGGAACCGATCTCCTGCTGGCGGAAGATTGTGTCTGCCCGGTGAACATGCGATCAACGTTTCTTGTGACCGCTTCGCGGTCAGCCACTTTTCTGTTCTGAGGTGGTGACGCAGGGCGGCCCTTCACAGCCGATTATCTCCATGGTCAAGTGTTTGATCTGGGAGAATTCTGCGAGCAGGTGCCGGTACTCGCCTGCCGGACGGGGGTGATGGGTTACCAGGGTGATGATCGCTGACAGGTGCTGCGGCCCGACCTGCCAGACGTGCAGGTCGCTGACGCGGTTGTCGGCGTCGGCTTCTATGGCCGTCTTGATCTGTGCGCGCAGGTCTTTGTCGATGCTGGCATCGAGCAAAATGGCGCTGCTCTCCCTGATCAGTCCCCGTGCCCAGTGGGCGATTACCAGTGCTCCGGCGATTCCCATCAGTGGATCGAGAATCCGCCAGTCGTAAAGTCCCCCCAAAATCAGTGCAACGATCGCCAGCACCGAGGTGAGTGCGTCGGCGATGACGTGCATGTAGGCCGCCTTGAGGTTGTGGTCGTGGTGATGGCTGTGTTCGTGCCCATGGCCGTGATGGTGGTCGTGCCCGCCGTCGTGGAGCAGAAAGGCGCTGGCGATATTGACCGCTAATCCGATAACGGCCACCATCAGCGATTGTGTGTAGTGGATTTCCACCGGTGAGAAAAACCGACCGACCGATTCGATGGCCATCATCAGCGCCACCACTGCCAGTGCGACGGCGCTGGCGAAACCGCCGAGGACATTGATCTTGCCCGGGCCGAAGCTGAAATCTGGATTGTTCTGATTGCGCCGCGCATAGCGATAGGCGAACAGGGTGATGAGAAAGGCGGCGACATGGGTGCCCATGTGCCACCCGTCGGCCAGCAGCGCCATCGAGCCGTAGGCGATTCCGGCCGAAATCTCCAGCACCATAGTCACTGCGGTGAGGATCATCACCTGTAGGGTTCTTTTTTCGTTGTGGCTCTGGTGGATAAAGAACCTGTGGTCGTGCTGCCAGTTTTTGAGAGTCTGTGTGTGCATCGTTCGATCCGGTGGTGTCGCGACTTAGTTGAGCCACTCGTAGATTTCTTTGGATGCGTGCGAGCCGCAGCCGCCACAGCATTGACCGCTGCCACCGCAGCCATCGTCCTGGTGCTTGCGGACCTTGCCCTTGCGTACCCAGAGGCTGAGCATGCCGCGGACCGTGTCCGGTTCCAGGTCAAAGTGGGTGGCGATATCGTCAAGGGGCGCGACGCGCCGTTCGCTCAGATAACGTTTTACATCGCTGGGGGTCATGTCGATGGTCTCCCGTGTTGTGGTTTTGTGGTTAACGGACCGGGGCGGTGACGCCCTTGGGTGCCGGATCCTTGCCCAGCTGACGCATGACCATGATGGTGATCAGCAGAGCCAGGGCGCAGCCGGTCAACCAGGTTGCGGAGAAGGTCGGATGGCGCGCAAAGGTGGCGAACTGATAGAAGGCGGTGGCCGCGGTGTAGGCCAGCCCCGTGGTCCAGCCAGCGATAAACAGGGTCCAGCGCAGATTCGTTTCACGGTAGACCGCGGCCATGGCGGCGACGCAGGGGAAGTACATGAGGATAAACAGCATGTAGGCGATAGCGCCGGCCTTGCCGTCAAACAGCTGCCCCATGGCGCCGAAGGTGCCGGCGTTGACTGCTAATTCTTCGGCGGCGCTGTCGGCTGAACTGGTGTCGCCGATACTCAGGCCGAGGGGGTCGGTCAGGGTGTCGGAGACTGCAATCAGATTATCGGGAACGGTTCGCACCGCTTCGCGTAATGCTTCGGAAAGGCTGAAGGCTTCCTCTGTACCGTCGGCGGCAGCCTGCTGGGTTTCGTTCTGCAGATAGATCGCATCGAGGGTGCCGACCACGGCTTCTTTGGCGAAGACACCGGTGAAGATGCCGACGGTGGCCGGCCAGTTATCCTGCGAGATGCCCATCGGGGCAAAGATCGGAGTGATGGTCTGGCTGACCGATGCCAGCAATGACTCTTTGCTGTCGTCGTGACCGATGGTGCCGTCGATCGACATGGTATTGAGCAGAGCGAGGAGAGCGACCATCGGGATCAGGATCCGGCTGGCTTTGAGCAGGAACGACTTGAGCCGGTCCCAGGTGCGCAGCAGGACCGATTTGAGTGTGGGGACATGATAGGGTGGCAACTCCATGACAAAGGGAGTGATGTCGCCTTTGAGCAGGGTGTGCTTGAGGATCATCCCGGTGAGGACCGCAAACGCGATGCCGGCCAGGTAGAGCAGAAAGACCACATTCTGACCGCCGACCGGAAAGAAGGCCGCGGCGAACAGGGCGTAGACCGGCAGTCGGGCTCCGCAGCTCATAAAGGGGTTCATCATGATGGTCAGGGTGCGGTCTCTCTGGTTTTCGAGTGTACGGGTCGCCATGATCGCCGGGACGTTACAGCCGAAGCCGACCAGCAGAGGGACGAACGATTTGCCCGGCAGGCCGAGCATCCGCATGAAGCGGTCCATGACGAACGCGGCGCGGGCCATGTAGCCCGACCCTTCCAGGACTGCGAGGGCGAGGAACATGAAGCCGATCGGTGGGATGAAGGTAGAGACGGTTTGAATGCCGCCGCCGATCCCCGTTGCGAGGACACCGATCATCCAGGCGGGGGCGTTCAATCCGGTGAGGAGCTCGCTCATGCCGTCGACGAAGACGGCGCCGACGGCGATATCGAAAAAGTCGATAAAGGCCCCGCCGACGTTGATGGTAAACATGAAGGTCAGGTACATCATCAGCAGAAAGATCGGCAGGCCGAGGGCGCGGTTCAGCACCACCTTGTCGATCCGGTCGGTCCAGGTTCTGCCGACCTTGGTGGTGTGGGTGACGGTCTGCTCGGTGAGCCAGTGGATAAAGCCGTAACGGGCGTCGGCGATGGCGATATCGGCATCTTCATCCAGTGCCGCAGCGATATTGTCCTGCAGGGTCGTTAGCTGTGTCTTGACTTCGGGGTCGAGGATCGAAACGAATTCGGCATCATCTTCGAGCAGCTTCATCGCCAGCCAGTGTGGGTCAACGGACAGGCGGCGGGCCGGTTCGTCCAGTTGAGGGACGAGCTGTGTGGCGGCCTCCTGGATTTCGACAGGATAGACTACGTCGGTGGCCGGGTCGGGATTCTGCTCGGCGCAGGTGTGCACGGTGCGCTTGAACAATGCCAGACCGCTCCGTTTGGATGCCGAGACCGGGATGACCGGCACACCCAATCGACCGGAGAGCTCGTCGACATCGATCTTGATCTGACGGGACTTAGCGACGTCCATCTTGTTGAGGACGACGATCATCGGCACGCGCATCTCTAGCAATTGGGTGGTCAGGTAGAGGTTGCGCTCGATATTGGCGGCATCAACGATGTTGACGATCAGGTCGTACTGCTTTGACAGCAGGAAGTCGCGGGCCACTTTTTCGTCGCTGGAATGGGCCGACAGGGCGTAGATGCCCGGGATGTCGACCAGCTCGAAGTCGTGCCCTTCAAAGGAATAGGCGCCGGTTTTGCGGTCGACGGTTACGCCGGGCCAGTTGCCGACCATCTGACGGGACCCTGTCAGTTCGTTGAACAGGGTGGTCTTGCCGCAATTGGGATTGCCGGCCACGGCGATCTTGAGTCGTTGTTTCTGCATGGGCTTAATTCCTTCTGTCGACAAGGACGGTGGCGGCTTCTGCTCTACGCAGACTGAGGGAAAAACCGCGGACGCTGATTTCGAGCGGGTCCCCTAAGGGGGCAACCCGCGTGATCTGGAGTTCGATCCCTTTGGTAAGACCCATGGCCAGCAGTTTGGCGCGATAGGCGCGTTTGCCCTCTGTGAAACCGCTGACAACGGCTTTTTCGCCAACGGAGAGTTGTCCCAGATGTGTTTCCATGGTCGTGCTCCTGTCGATCAGATTTTGTTGCGATATTGAAAACCATTTTCAAAATAGACGAACCTGACCCCGCTTGTCAACAACAAAAAATTAAAAAAGCTGAGGAACTATGACGAAACTGGTAATGATCGGTGAGGGGTGAGGGGTGAGGGGAAGCGGATCCCTTGTCACTGTTCGGCATGGCTTTCAGGACGACAACGGGATTGTATCTGTGGCAAAATGGTTTCCTTTTCGGTTTTTAGCGGAGTACGTAGATTGTGGATCATTCTTTTTGGACCTTTCTGGTTGCGATAACCCTGCTGACCATAACGCCCGGCGTTGACACCTTGCTGGTGATCCGTAATACCGCCCGAGGTGGTTTTGCCGATGGGCTGGTGAGCAGTGGCGGGATCTGCTGTGGGCTGTTTGTGCACGCCACCCTCTCGGCGGTGGGCATCGCGTTAATTCTGCTGCAGTCCGCATACCTATTCGCTCTGCTCAAACTGGTCGGGGCCGGGTATCTGATCTGGTTGGGGGCGAGTAGCCTGCACCGGGCCACCCGCCGCAACGGGACAAGATTGCATGCCGGTGCTGCGCAGGGGATCGATTTTAAATGGCAACGGTCGTTTCTGGAAGGGTTCCTCAGTAACGTCCTTAATCCCAAAACCATCATTTTTTATATGGCGTTTTTACCGCAGTTTATTCTGCCCGAACAGGCGGCCTTGCCGCAGTCGTTGCGTCTGGCCGCCATCCACTTCGGCGTGGCGATGTTCTGGCAGACGGTGCTGGCGTTGCTGGTGCTGCGTGCTCATCGCTGGTTGCAGCAGGATCGTGCGGGCCGGGTGATTGCCGGCCTGTCCGGTGGGGTGCTGACCCTGCTCGGGCTGCGACTGGCTCTGGAGCGATAGCCCGATGTCCTTTTCTTCGCGTCTGCCATGTCATTACGCCTGGGTGATCGTCGGCTGCGGTATCCTCACCCTGTTTTCCTGTTTAGGGCTGGCCCGCTTCGCTTACGGAATGCTGCTGCCGGGGATGCGTGCCGGACTGGGGCTGGCCTATGATCAGATGGGTTACATCAGCACTGGAAACTTTGTCGGCTATCTGCTGGCCGTCGGTCTGGCCCCGTTTGCGCTGCGCCGTTTTAAACCACGGATGTTGATGGCTCTAGCTCTGACCTTGATTGCAATGTGTATGGCGGGGATTGCGCAAAGCGATGGGTATGTGACGATTGTGTTGCTGTACAGCTTGACCGGAGTCGGCAGTGGTTTTGCCAATATTCCGGTGATGGTGCTGGTGTCACACTGGTTCCGTCGTGAGCGGCGCGGGCGGGCCGCCGGCCTGATGGTGGTGGGCAATGGTGCAGCAATCGTCTTCTCCGGGTTCTTTATCCCCTACCTGAATCAGATGTTTGCCGCACAGGGGTGGCGGATCGGCTGGGCGGCACTGGCGGCGATTACGCTCTGTGTTGCTTGTGTTGTCGCCACGCTGGTTCGGAACGATCCGCAGGATATGGAACTGACTCCGCTGGGGAACAAACAGGCGGTCGATGTCGGAGACCTGACCATCGGGATACCGAGTAATGGCGGGCGCATTGTCCTGTTTCTGGGGGTGTTGTACCTGGTGTTTGGTGCCACCTACATGGTGTACGGTACCTTTATCGTGACGACGATGGTCGAGGAGTTCGGCTTTGCAGAGGCCACCGCAGGCATGTTCTGGTCCTGGGTCGGATTCTTCAGCCTCTTCTCCGGGGTCTCCTTCGGCATGCTGTCTGATCGCATCGGCCGACGTGGCGGTATAATGGCGGTCTTTTGTGTCCAGACCTGCGCGTATCTGCTGGCCGGCTCAGATTTCGGCACAGCAGCGCTGCTCGCCTCGGTCGTCCTCTATGGGCTGTCCGCCTGGGCTATTCCTGCGATTATGGGCGCTGCGGTGGCTGACTACATGGGGGTCAGCAAGGCTGCCGCGGCATTTTCAACTGTGACCTTCTTCTTTGCCTTCGGCCAGACTTTGGGGCCGGGCACCGCTGGTTTGATCGCCGATGCCACCGGCAGTTTTGCGACCAGCTATCTCTGTTCCGCCGCACTGACCGCAGCGGCGATTATCATGGCTCTGTTTTTGCCACGACCCGCCTGTAAAAATACCCCTTTCTGACAGAATTAAAAAACCCCTCTTTATTCAAAAAACACTATGTAAAAAAGTAGGTTAGCACGACTTGCAACTGCGCATAAAAGCGCTACCCTCTAAAAATTAGAATTGAATCGGACGCTTTGGCTGCAAAGTTTGCGGCGAATTATCGATTCTGTGCATTCGATTGTTGTTGTCCTCTTCTATCGTCGGTTCAGCGGATTCGGATCGACTTCTATCTGGCAAGCAACCTGACCATTACGGCTTATTCGTGATGAGTTTGTGTGCTCTTACAACGAAAGGAAAGGGGGGGTAAGAAGATTTGATTCCGATGTTCACGTTGTGTGTTGCTGGCTCGTTTTCGGAAAGGAGGTATGTATGAGAATGTGGCTGAAGGCAGCCTTGCCGCTGGTCACCCTGTGTCTGACTTTTGGGTTCGTTTCACAGGCACTGGCGGTCACGGTGTCGGGGCGGACCAGTACTGTTCTGGAATGGTTCGACACGGCAGAGGAAGAGACGGCAGTGCCGCTCTATCAGTATCTGAATTTGAATGTCACCAATATTGCGGACAAGGGATGGCATCTTCGTAGTTACGGCCGGTTGTCTGGCGATCTCAACGATGAGGTTGATGCGGACTCCAGACTTTATTACGTGTATCTTCAAAAGCGTAACTTGCTGAAAAAGCTTGATCTGAAGCTGGGCCGCCAATTTATCATCACGGCAGCAGGTGCCAGTTTGGTGGACGGAATTTATCTTGACTATCGGAATCTCGGATTGGTTAATCTGGCATTTTTTGGTGGTGGGGATGCAACTTTTTACGATGGATACCATGCTGATGATACGGTCATTGGTGGGGAACTCTATGGTCAGTTCTTCGGAACGTTGGCTGCCAGTATTTCGTACATGCAAAAGTGGGATCAAGGAGATCTGTCCCATGAACTTCTTGGTTTGGACCTTGAGTATGACGTGAGAGAGCTTGACGTTTACAGCGAGACCCAATTTAGCTGGTTGACGGACGAAGTAACTTATTTTGTGTTGGGTGGAAACTACCAGCCAAATACAAAGTGGACCCTCAATACGGAATATCTCTATTCTTTGCCGGTTTTCTCATCAACATCAATCTATTCGGTGTTTGCTGTTGATGAGTATCAAGAGCTCTCTCTGGAGGCAAACTTCCGAATCGACAATGGTTTCAATGCTTTTGGGCGTTATGTTCATGAATATTACGAAAGCGTGGATGATGCCAATGTCTTTGAGGCGGGTATCGAAAAATTGCGTACTTTGAATTTCTCTGGCTATTTGATCGGGACCTACCGTGGTGACGATGATGGACAGGATCTTTACGGTGCCAAGGCCTATGCCGCATACCTGTTTTCTCCTAAGGCAGAGGCGGGTATTGGTTTTCATTATGACGTGCTTGAAAGAGAGCTTGGCTTTATCTCTGATGGGACAGACTCTCGTGTCGATGATACGACCAGTCAGCGGTACTGGATCGATGCAACAACCTACATAACCCCCAAACTGAATGTGCAGGGCAAACTGGAGTATGTCCAGAGCGATCTCTGGGATGAATATACTCGCGGCCGTGTTCGCCTGAACATTCTCTTCTGATAAGGAGGTACAGAATGCTTCGTATTCTTTTCGTCATCCTGGCCTTCGCTCTTTTGGGGAGTGCCCCGGCGCTGGCTGTTACTTTTAATCATTCGGAACACAACACATACACGATGGATTCCCCCTGTACGACCTGTCATGTAGAGGACGCTTTCAGTATCGTCCCTGACAAGGAAGTGTGCACGGCGTGCCATGATGATTCTTTTGCCAAAGACGTGCAGTATCCGGCGTTGAAGACCCATAGGCCACTGTGGGCTTTTAAACACCGAACTGTGGCAAAAGGCAACAGTATCGATTGCACTGTCTGTCATCAACAGAAAGATTGTCTAGAGTGTCATCAGGCCGGTTTTGCCGATGAACAAGGGTCTTTTGGCAATAATTTAGCGAATGTTCATCGCGGAGATTTTCAGGTCAGTCATCCGATTGCCGCACGGACCGATCCGCAGTTGTGCAGTAGCTGTCACGAAAATAAATTCTGCAGCGAATGTCATGACAGCTTCAATCGGAATGATCTGGCCTTCGATTCGCATCGCAAAGGGTGGAGTCGTTTGACGGCTGGGGCTGTTAATGCTGCCCATGAGTCCTTTACGGATGCTCAATGCGTCGGGTGTCATCCCGGCTCAACGGTTCTTGGCGGACATTGGACGTCAGATCATGCCCGGGAAGCGCGTAAAAATTTAGCAACCTGTCAGGCATGTCATCCGGAAGGAGACGTTTGCTTGCCATGTCACAGTGCAAGGAGTGGGCTCAAGGCCAACCCACATCCTGATGACTGGGGAGATCTTAGCAGCAGACTACAAAAAGCCAGTGGCGGCAAAAGTTGTCGCAAGTGCCACTAAATAGACGATTATAAGGAGGTTACACCATGCGAAAGAAATTATTTGGTTTGCTCGCTCTGGTTACGGTGGCCCTACTGACACTTGGAGGCTGCAGTAGTAATCGTGATTCGGATAGCATCTCTGCAGCAGCAGATACAGTTGAGGATGTTCTGCGCGCTACCGCTTATGTCGGTGCTGATCGTTGTAGTGGATGCCATGAAACACTCCATGAAGGTTGGGCTGATTCTGCTCACACCAAGAAGCTGCGAGATGGCAGCCTTGAGGCCAACTATTCCAATGACGGCGATTTTTCAGGCCGTTCGGATTTTTTTGACGATGGTTGTTCCGAGGGAAATGGGCTTAACCTTGGTGAAGCCGCATTCTCTACAGCATTTGCTAAATTCGGAGCCGATGCCCCCATTCTGTGTAGTGAAGGTGGACAAGCATACGTAAAGATCGGCGATGACAGCTATGCCATTACCTACACACTGGGCGGTGGAGGCCATGATGATGTACCGCTGGGAGGAGATGGTGATGGTTTCGTTTTGAACGATGAAGCCACCTGGAAGCAGCGTTATATTACTACCGATGGAAAGAGTAATTATATTCTCCCGGTTCAGTTCAATCAACAGACTCAGGAATACGTGACCTACCACGCCGAAGATTGGTACGATGACGAAAATTCTCCACTTGCTGAGCGTATCAAGAATCAGTCCTACGAACGCCGTTGCGCTGGTTGTCATGTGACCGGTCTTCAGGTTGCATTGGACGGCGACGAATGGACGATGAAGTTTTCAGATATTTCTGTCGCCTGTGAAGCCTGTCACGGTCCGGGTGGTCAGCACTCCACCACTCCGAGCAAAGAGAACATCATTAACCCTGCCACGATGATTGCCGCCACCGATCTTAACGACGATGGCGAAGTTGATCAGATAGACAACCTGATTATTCGTAACTATGTGTGTTATGCCTGTCATACTCGGGGTAGTGGATATGCCAGTGCTGCTGCTGGCACCTCGCTTGGCTATCCGAGCAAGGGCGGCAGCGACGACAATATTACGATGTATATCCCGGGACTGGACTGGAGAGAATATTACAACGTGACAGAAAGTACCGGTTCTTATTGGGGAGGAACACCTTCGACCGGGTTTATAGCGTCCAAACAGCATCATCAGCAGCAGCAAGATCTCGACAAAGGGCCCCACGCACCGGACAAATCCTACGATCATGAGTGTTTTGTCTGTCATGATATGCACAAGCCGGATACCAGTATGGTGGTTTCAACCATTGAATCTGATGGGCTTGAGATTGAAGTAGAGGATCCGGATGACAACGATCTTTGCCTCTCTTGTCATGCGACCCATGGAGATTTCGAAGAGATAGATGCGTTTGATGTCAAGACCGGTGCAGATGTGGTTGAAGAGGCTGTGATTGCGCATATGGCCAAACAGTCTGGAAAATCTCGTACGAAAGACTTGGACTGCACCGGTTGCCATATGCCAAAGATGTCGAAATCGGCGATCTGGGTTGAAAAGGATACCGGTGAAGTCGATGATGCGGGTGAACCAATTATGGAAGTGATTGGTGGTGATGTGTCGGCCCATACCTTCGAGATTGTCTGGCCGAATCTGTCGGTTGTTAACTCCGGTATGCCCAATTCGTGTAACCGTTGTCATAATGGTGGCGGCGAAGACGATCCCCTCAGCGATGAGAGTGAGAAAGACAATGGCACCCTCATCATCCGTGACTGGTCCAATTCGGGTCATGGTGATTCAACCTCGGGAGCCTTTAACTCGGGGTTTGCACAGAGTAGTTCCAGCTGTAACTATTGCCACACCGCCAAAGGCGCCAGAAATCACTTTAACGAGTTGATCGATGATACCTTTGAAGCTGAAGGATTTGCAGCGGATCCGGGTGATGCACATTATTGCTATGCCTGTCACAGTGATGTGGCCAATGACGATGGCTTCGGGATGAAGCCGTATGCTCCTGGTGCGATTGTTGCCGATTACGCCGCCGCAGGGACCGCAAAGACAGCCGCTGTGTTTGATGATCTTGGTACTTCCAATATTTGCGTTAGTTGTCACTCAGGTAAGCGCAGCGGGCAGGACATTAAAGATGGGACCAATGTGCTTGAAGCGCGAGTCACTTCGCATTATGCCGCAGTTGCGGGGGTCATTTACAATAAGATCAGTTATCAGTTTACGGGTCAGGTTTATGACTCAACTGGCCATGGATCGATCGGAAATGGCGCCGGGCCGTGCGTAGGGTGCCATATGGAAGAGAGTACCCATACGTTCCTGCCGTTTGACGAGGAAAGCGATACTGGCTTGGTCAGCATCTGTGCAGAATGCCACGGAGATTCCATGACTGCCGATGGCCTTGCTTCTCGTGAAGTGAACTATGCCTCCGCATTGGCCGTTTTGGGGCAAATCATGGCGGATCAGGGGATTACTATCGGTGGTGATGGCGTTAAGGTCGACGGTGTTATTACGACTGATCTGGATCTGGCTGGTTCTGCCTTCAACTACAAGCTGTTGAAGGATCACACCAGCGGTTATGTCCACAATCGGTATCAGGCTAAGCAGTTGCTGTTTGACAGCATGTTCTATCTGTTGAATATCGGAAGCGTACCGGCTGCTCCTTGGCTGGAAATGGCCGATGTGACTTTTGGTGAAGTTGCGGTGGACACGTCTTCGTATGTTGAGGGCGATGATCTCTTTGGACTGACCAGTGAAGAGATTGTGGCCAATGCTGCCGGTTATCTCGATGGTAATGGTCTGACGGCAGGTATCCAGAGACGTTAGCGTGATCAGACACGTCTTTAATCTCTTTTCAGCCGGGCCCTTCGGGGTCCGGTTTTTTTTGTTCATTAGATACAGGGTCGCAAAAAGCAGACTTGTTCTGAACAGGTATAATTCAGCTGAGGTTGGTGTGCTTTTCTGATGCTTCCTTCTGGAGGAATTGAATGGTGAAAAAGGGTTTTTCATCGGTTCTCTGGTACTGTCTTTCTGTGGAGCAGGTACTGGAAAAACTTGCTACTGAGTTGACAGGGTTAACTTCTGAAGAAAGCCAGCAACGACTGGTCAGCTATGGCCCTAATGAATTGGAATTAACTGGTGGCGTGAGCCCCTGGACCCTGCTGTTGGCCCAGTTTAAAAATATCCTGATCGTTATTCTGCTAGTTGCAACCTGCGTGTCTGCTTTTCTTGGCCACGGTATCGAGGCGGCGGCGATTACGGTAATTGTGCTGTTTGCGGTGCTGCTCGGATTTGTTCAGGAATACCGGGCCGGAAACGCCTTAAAAGCGCTGCAGCGTATGGCGGCACCGATGGCACGGGTGCTGCGAGATGGACAAGAATCGATCATCCCTGCACGTGATCTGGTGCCGGGCGATGTGGTGATGTTAAAGGCCGGGGACCGGGTGCCCGCTGACCTGCGTTTGGCAGAGGCGGTCAATCTGCAGGCTGATGAGTCCTCGCTGACGGGGGAATCGTTGCCGGTGAGCAAGCAGACGGCTGCGTTGGCGGAGGAAGAGCTAGCGGTGGCTGATCGCAGCAATATGCTCTACGCCGGAACCCACATCAATTACGGTCGCGGTCGAGCGCTGGTGGTTGCTATCGGCATGGACACCGAGTTTGGCCGGATCACCGGACTGTTGCGTGCGGTGAGGGTCGATAAAACGCCGCTGCAGAAGAGCCTCGATCGTGTCGGGCGCATGCTGGGTCTGGTCGCGCTGGTTATCGTTGCACTGATCATCGTTCTCGGCATTCTGCGTGGATCGCCACTGCTGGAGATGTTGATCTTCGGCATCGCTCTGGCGGTTGCTGTGGTGCCTGAGGCGTTGCCGGCGGTGGTCACGATTTCACTGGCGATCGGCATGCAGCGCATGGTGGGGCGCAACACCTTGGTCAATCGGTTGCCGACGGTGGAAACCCTGGGCTGTACTTCGATTATCTGTTCGGACAAGACCGGAACCCTGACCAAAGATGAGATGACGGTTCGTGAGCTGTGGCTCAATGGCGAGCGGATCGGGGTGACCGGCAGTGGTTACGATCCGGTGGGAACGTTTACGTGCGATGGCGGGGAGATTGGGCCGAAACCGTATTGGGCCGAACTGTTTCGAGCAGCTGCCCTTGCGGGGGATACCGTGCTGATCGAAGAGGATGGCCGATGGGATATTCGGGGGGATCCGACCGAAGGAGCACTGGTGGTGCTGGCGGTCAAAGCGGGATGGACGAGGAGCAGCCTCGAAGTCGATTTTCCACGTATCGACGAGATCCCCTTTACCTCTGAGAGTAAGCGGATGGCGACCCTGCATCGCACCCCCGATGGTGCAGCGATCGCGTATGTGAAGGGGGCTGCCGAAGTCGTTTTGCAGAGCTGCAGCCAGATTATGACCGCAGCGGGATCGATGGACTTGTCACCGGGACGTCGTGAGGAGATCAATGCAGAAGTCGATCAGATGGCGTCACAGGCGCTGAGGGTTCTTGCGGTGGCGTGCCGTGATGGCGAAACGCTGGACGACATCGATCGGGGGTTGGTTTTTCTCGGACTGGTCGGCATGATCGATCCGCCGCGTCCCGAAGTTAAAGAGGCTATTCGTGTCTGCGAACGGGCCGGAATCCGGCCGGTGATGATGACTGGCGATCACCCGCAGACTGCTGTGGCGATCGCGACCGAACTGGGTCTGATGCGTGGCGGCGAAGTTATTACTGGACTTGACCTGCAGCGATTGAGTGATGCTGAGCTGGCGCAGCGGGTTGAGGGAATTGATGTCTATGCCCGGGTTTCTCCCGAACATAAATTGCGCGTGGTCGAAGCCTGGAAAAATACCGGTCGGGTGGTGGCAATGACCGGCGACGGGGTCAACGATGCACCGGCGCTGAAGCGAGCCGATATCGGTGTTGCCATGGGAATCACTGGAACCGATGTCAGCAAACAGGCCGCGGATATGACCCTCACCGACGATAATTTTGCCTCAATTGTCGGTGCAGTGGAAGAAGGTCGCGCGATCTTCAGCAATATCAAAAAGTATCTGATGTTTCTGCTGTCGTCGAACCTGGGCGAGATTGGTCTGCTGGCCGGGGCCGCGCTGCTCGGTTGGCCGCTGCCCCTGACCGCGGTGCAGATTCTTTACGTCAATCTGGCCACTGACGGCCTGCCGGCGCTGGCGCTGGCGGTGGATCCGGAGGACGATGACCTGATGCTGCAGCCTCCCCGCGATCCCCATCGCGGGATCTTTTCGTTGCCGGTGATTCTGCTGCTGCTGGTCGGTGGTTTCTGGTCGATGTTGGTGAATCTGTCACTGTTTCGCTGGGCCCTCGATTCTGGGCGCAGTGTCCCAGAGGCGATGACGATGGCCTTTGTTTCGCTGGTTCTGCTTGAGTTTATCAAGGCCTACCTGTTCCGTTCGGATCGTCATTCTGTGCTGCGTCGGCCGTTTGCCAACCGTTGGCTGAATCTGGCGATGCTTTGGGAGTGCAGTTTGCTGCTGCTGATCATCTATCTCCCGGTTTTTCAGGTACCCTTTAAAACCTATGCGTTACGTGTCGATGACTGGCTGATCGTGTTGCCGGTGGCCATGACCATCATCCCCGTGCTCGAGTTCTGTAAGTGGCTGATCCGTCTGCAGGGCCAGAAACTGCCTACCGTTGCGTCGGAATGAGGGTTTGTCTCTCTGTAGACATTTTGGTGTATGATGTATTTTCGCATTGAGATATCCGTTTGTGTATGATTTGTGGAGGGCAAGGGAGCAGGCTGTAATCTATGGATCAATTCCCCGAAAAAACAGAAGATCTTGCCCGTGAGTTGTCGGCGATTATCAACTCTTCGTCCGATGGCTTGTTCGTCTGTCGGGCCGATGGCACCGTAATCCGGGTCAACCCGGCCTCCGAGCGGTTGCACGGGGTTCGGGCCGAAGAGATCATCGGTCGCAACATCAAGGATCTCGTCGCCAGCGGCTTTGTCGAGCGGAGCGCAACCCTGGAGGCGATCAACAGCAGACAGCAGGTCAGCGTTCTGCAGCATCACGATGGCCGCAAGCTGATGTCGACCGGAACCCCGGTTTTCGATCAGAACGGGGCGCTGATTCTCGCGGTGACCACGGTCCGCGATGTGACCGAAATGGATCGTCTGCAGCGCAACCTGGAAGAGCAGGAGGTGATCAACAGCCAGATTCGAGAGCAGCTTCTCGCGCTGCAGCACGATCAGCTCAGTTCACATCAGATTATAGCGCGCAGCCCCAAGATGATGACCGCTTTGGGGCAGGCGATACGGGTGGGGGGCGCTGAGTCGACGGTGCTGATCCGTGGTGAGTCGGGCAGTGGAAAAGGGGTGCTGGTCGACCTGATCCATGCGAATTCCCGTCGTGCCAAGGGTCCGCTGGTCAAGCTCAACTGTGGTGCTATCCCAGAAACCCTCATCGAATCTGAGCTGTTCGGTTATGAAAAAGGGGCCTTCACCGGCGCGATGGGGAGCAAACCGGGCTATTTCGAGATGGCCGATGGCGGGACACTGTTCCTCGATGAAGTCGCCGAGCTGCCGCCCTCATCTCAGGTCAAGCTGCTGCGGTTTCTGGAAGATGGTGCGATCACTCGCCTTGGCGGTACCGGGGTGCGGCGGGTCGATGTCCGCATCCTTGCCGCGACCCACCGCGATCTCGATGCAATGGTTGAGGACGGCATCTTCCGTCTCGATCTTTTCTATCGCCTCAACGTGATTCCGATTGTCGTGCCTCCGCTACGTGAACGGAGAGAATGCCTGCTGCCGCTACTGCGTCATTACATCGATCACTTCGCCCAAGCAACCGGGGTGCACCGGCGTCTCAGTCGCGCCGCTGTTGATGCCTTGCTGGAATATTCTTTTCCGGGCAATGTGCGTGAATTGATGAATCTGTGCGAGCGACTGGTGGTGATGTCCGATACCGAAATGATTGGGCTGGTAGATCTGCCGCCGTCGATCGTCGCGCAGAGTGAAGCGAGCAATGTGCTGCCGATCCACTGGCAGCGCGGAGTGTCACTGAGTGAGATCGTCGCCGAAGTCGAACGCGAAGTGCTGAGCGCGGCACAAGGACGCTATTCCAGCCAGGCTGAGATTGCTGAGGCGCTGGGTGTCAACCAGTCGACGGTGGCCCGTAAACTGAAGCGCTACGGGTTGCTCTGACTGGTTTATGCGGTATTGCATTAAATTTTGATCCCACCAGCTTAACGACAGCTTTTTTGCGCTGTTTTTCCTGCCAAATCTTTTCTTTTCCGAAAAAAATCCTGCACGACACACAATGTCTTTTCTTTCTCTTCTGGCGCCAATTCAGGGTGTTGCGTTCTGTCTGCGGAGCGTATCTACCGATTTTAATGCCCTTTTAAATGGAGCAGAGCCAGGCGCTGGCACCGGGCTTGCTCTAGATGTTGATAGATCGTTCATCGCCAAATTGAAGTCGCGGCCTGAGCTGGTACTATTTCAGCAGACAGTTTTTACCGCTCACGCCGTTCAGTTCCCGCATTTTTTGAATATCGTTGAGGAGTCACCCAAATGAACCTGATCAACAATGCCATCATTCGCATCCCCAAACCGTACAACGAACCGATCAATAGCTACGCACCGGGGACGCCGGAGCGAGCTGCGTTGAAAGCGGCTATCGCCGAGATGAAGGGGGAGACGCTCGATATCCCTCTGTTTATTGGCGGTCGTGAAATCCGTACCGGCAATCTGGGAAAAGTCGTGATGCCGCACGATCATCAGCATGTCATGGCGGATTATCACAAGGCCGGTAAGGCCGAGGTACAGATGGCTATCGATGCTGCGGTTGCCGCGCAGCCGGCTTGGCAGGCGCTGCGCTGGGAAGAGCGCGCGGCGATCTTCCTCAAGGCTGCTGAGCTGCTGGCCACCAAATATCGTTACAAGATGAACGCTGGATCGATGCTGTCCTGCAGCAAGAGCGCTTTTCAGGCCGAGATCGACGCGACGTGTGAATTGATCGATTTTCTCCGTTTTAATGTCAGCTTTGCCGAGCAGATTTACCGTGAGCAACCCGAGTCTTCACCCGGTGTCTGGAACTATGTCCAACATCGCCCGCTCGAAGGTTTCGTCTTCGCGGTGACGCCGTTCAATTTTACCGCGATTGCCGGCAACCTGCCCACCGCTCCGGCGATTATGGGCAACTGCGTGGTGTGGAAGCCCGCCTCATCCTGCGTCTATACGCCGTGGCTGTTCATGGAGATCCTGCGGGAAGCCGGATTGCCTGACGGCGTCATCAACTTTGTCCCGGGGTCCGGCGCCGCTGTTGGCGATATCTGTCTGGCCGATCCCCATCTGGCCGGTATTCACTTCACCGGATCGACCGAAGTGTTCCAGCAGATGTGGAAGACGGTCGGTGAGAACATTGCCAGCTATAAGTCGTATCCGCGCATCGTCGGTGAGACCGGTGGCAAGGACTTCGTTTTTGCCCACAACAGCGCTGACGTCGATCAGCTGGTGACCGGTATGGTCCGCGGAGCCTTTGAGTATCAGGGACAGAAATGTTCTGCTGCGAGCCGTGCGTATATTCCAAAAAGTCTGTGGCCCGCGGTCAAGCAGGGTCTGGAGACTGAGATCGGCCGGATTAAAATGGGCCCGACCGACGACTTCCGCAACTTTTTTAACGCGGTGATTGACAGGGCGGCGTTCGATACCATCACCGAATTTATCGACTACACCAAGGAGAATGACGGCGGCGATATCATCATCGGTGGCGGTTACGACCAGAGCGTCGGTTATTTCATCGAACCTACGGTGATTCTGGCGGATGATCCCCGGTTCCGCACCATGGTCGAGGAAATCTTCGGACCGGTTCTGACCGTTTATGTGTATGACGACGACAAGTACGAAGAAACCCTCGAGCTGTGCGATCAGACCAGCATCTACGCCCTGACCGGCGCGATCTTCGGCCTCGACCGCGAAGCGGTCAGTCTCGGCATGGCCAAGCTGGAGCACAGCGCCGGCAATTTCTACATCAACGACAAGCCCACAGGTGCTGTGGTCGGCCAGCAACCGTTCGGTGGCGGGCGTGCGTCCGGTACGAACGACAAAGCCGGTGCCTACACCAATATGCTGCGCTGGGTCTCTCCCCGGACCGTGAAGGAAACTTTTGTTGCTCCTTCCCGGTTTGACTATCCGTTTATGGAAGAGGAATAGCGCGCAGGGAGAACCACTATGTCTCTATTCAACTGGCTGGTCTCCAAGACCATTATGCACGTTCCCGGTTCGATCGTCGGTCTGTTTGCCAAGGGATATATCGCCGGAGAAGAGCTGAAGGATGCGGTCCGCGTCACCCGCGATTTTAACCGGCAGGGAATTATGGCGACCATCGATATCCTCGGGGAATTTATTAAGACAAAGGGTGAGGCGACCTATTTTAAAAACCAGTGTCTGGATATTCTACAGACCATTTACGATGAAGGGCTGGATGCAAATCTGTCGATGAAGCCGACCCAGATGGGCCTGTTGCTCGACAAGGAGTTTGCGTTTGCCAATATCCGCGAGATCGTTGAAAAAGCGGCCGAACTGGACAACTTTGTGCGAATCGATATGGAAGATATCGAATGCACGGATGCGACCATCGAATGTTACCGGCAGCTGCGTGACGATTATCCTCAGCATGTCGGGCTGGTGCTGCAGGCGTATCTGCGGCGCACTGCGCGCGATGTTGAGGCGCTGGCTGATAAACCGATGCATTTTAGACTCTGTAAGGGAATCTACAACGAACCGCGTATCGCAGCCTGGAAGGATATGGAGATCATCAACCGGAATTTTGCCTCGGTGCTCGATCGGATGTTCCGGCACGGCTCTTATGTCGGGATCGCCACCCATGATGAAAAGCTGGTCTTTGAGGCCCTTGAGCTGATCGAAAAATACGATCTGACCCCCGAGCAGTATGAATTTCAGATGCTGCTGGGGGTCGATTCCGAGCTGCGCCAGATGCTGGTGGATCAGGGACATCGATTGCGGGTTTATGTCCCCTTCGGCGAGTCGTGGCTGCCGTATTCCAAACGGCGCTTAAAGGAAAACCCTAACATCGCGCGTCATGCACTGCTCCAGATTTTGCGCGGTAAAGGTTGAAAATCATTTGTTTCTAGGCAGGCCGGAAAAATCGGTGTACCCTTTTACCAAACTGATGTTTGGCGAGACGAACCCTCATCCGGTTTTTTCGCTACTGTCCGGTGACTCCCCGTGGGAGTACGACGTGGTCGTAACATTTACATGATGGAGGTAAAAACAATGCAAAAAGTGATGAAGATGGTGTTGGCCTCATTTGCCGTCTGTCTGCTGGTTGTTCCGGCGATGGCGGACAGTCACATGGAGACCCTCAAAGTCGGTGTTCAGGCTCCGATTACCGGCAGCTACGCCAATGAAGGTCAGGGTATTGAAAACGGGGTACGCCTCCTCGCCGGACAGATTAATGCCAAAGGTGGTGTGCTCGGCAAGCAAATCGAAGTTGTCACTTGCGACGATCAGGGCACCGCTCAGGCCGCAGCGATCTGTGCTAAGAAGCTGGTCAACGAAGGAGTCAAGATGGTCATCGGCTCCTACACGTCGACCTGTGCTCAGGCGGCACAAAAAACCTACTACAAGGCCGGCGTTCTGCAGACCTCGGACGGTACCGCGGACAGCTTGACTGAAGCAGGGTACTGGACCTTCCTGCGTAACTCTTTCCCCAACAGCGCTGAAGCCGAGTTTGTCGCTAAGTATCTGGTGGATGTTAAAAAGTACAAGCGGATTGTTGTTCTCTCCGACTTTTCGACTTATGCGGACGGTCTGGCCAATGCAGCGGAGGCGGCCATCAAAAAGATGGGTGGTAACGTTGTTTCTCGCGACAAGATCAAGGCCGATTCACAGAACTTCACCCCGGTTCTGACCAACATCAAGTCGAAGAACCCTGATGCGATTTTCTTCGCTGGCTACTACTCTGACGGCGGCCAGCTCCGCGCCCAGCAGATGGCCCTCGGCATCAAGGCCGATTTTTACGGTGGTGACGCCAACGACAACCCGGATTTCGTCAAGCTGGCGGGTTCCGCGGCTGAAGGTGCTTTCATTGTCAACGTTCCGTCTCCAGACGTCCTGCCCTACGAAGTGGCCAAAACCTTTATCGCCGACTATGTCAAGGAATATGGCGAAATGCCTCCGTCGATCTGGGGTCTTATGAACATCGATGGAATGCGCGCAATTATCCACGCCATGGAGCAGAACGGTAGTTTCGATACCAGAAAAGCGGCCGATTATCTCCATAATCTTACTGAGCCGCTGCCCGGCATTACCGGCCCGATCGCTTTTGCCAAAGATGGCAACCGCAAGGGTGGCGCATATGTCGTCAAGCGGATTCAGGCGGACGGCAGCTACGTCAACGAGTACGTCCAGTAATCGCAGACTGAAGAACGGGGGCGGGGGAGAAAATTCTCCCGCCCTTTTTTTTTCCCGGAGTGCCTGCGAGAGCTTCTCCGGGACCTGCCGTTCAGGCGCGAGCGCAGGAGTATATCCTTCGCTGGCGTCTGACAGGCAGACCGTTGCACTTATCCGGAGACCTTTTATGGACATCTTTCTACAGCAGCTCGCCAACGGCTTGACCATCGGTAGCATGTTCGCTCTGGTTGCGCTGGGTTACACCATGGTCTATGGCGTGATGAAGCTGATCAATTTTGCTCATGGCGATATGGTCGCGGCCTCGGCATTTGTCGGCTTGACCATCTATACCCAGGTGATGGGACAGGCGACCTCGCTTCCAGCGGTTATCATCATCTTTCTGTTGTCAGCGCTGGCCATGGCCTGTATCGGCGTGATTCTCGAGCGGATCGCGTACCGGCCGTTGCGGACCGCCCCCCGTCTTTCGGCCGTGGTGTCGGCACTCGGCGCGTCTCTGGTGATCCAGAACGGTATCATGCTGATCTGGGGACCGCGGATGCGTATCTTCCCCGAGCTGGTGCCACAGATCTACTGGGACTTTGGCGGTGTCGTCATCAGCCTGATTCAGGTGATCATTCTGGTGCTGTCACTGGTGCTGATGGTGACGCTCTACCTGTTTGTGGAAAAGACGCGGATGGGCGCGGCGATTCGCGCGGCTTCGATCGATCAGGATGCGGCGCGACTGATGGGGATCAACGTCAACAGCATCATCGCTCTGATCTTTATCATCGGCTCGTCCCTCGGCGCGGTCGGTGGCCTGTTTATCGGACTCTATTACCGCGGGATTACCTTTAATATGGGGTGGCAGTACGGTCTCTACGCCTTTATCGCGGCGATCATCGGCGGCATCGGCAATATCCCCGGGGCGATGCTCGGAGGGATGTTGCTCGGACTGTTCAACGCCTTTATCGCCGGTTATATCTCCAGCACCTGGTCCGACGCCTTCACCTTTATCCTGCTGATCGTCATCCTGATAGTTCGCCCCACCGGTATCCTCGGTGAACGGGTCGCGGAGAAAGTCTGATGGAAAAATTAAAACGATTCAGCCTTCCTGGTTTTATCTTGGTTATGGCGGTGTTGCCGCACCTGCTCGATTCCAGTTGGCAGGAGGTCGCCATCACCTTCCTGGTGTTTTCCGTGGTGGCCCTGTCGCAGGATATTATTCTCGGTAAGAGCGGCATGTTTCACATGGGACAGGGTCTGTTCTTCGGCATGGGGGCCTACGCCACTGCGATCCTCAATAATGAGTTCGGATGGCCGATTCTCGCGACCATCCCCGTGGCGATCTTGGTCCCGGCACTGATCGGAATCCTTCTTGCGGGGCCGATTGTTCATCTGCGGGGGGACTATCTGCTGGTGGTGACGATCGGTTTTAATATCGTTTTCGTTCAGGTGCTGCAGAACAACCTCGGCGGTGTGACCGGCGGTCCTAACGGGATCTTCGGCCTCGATTCGCTGAGCCTGCTCGGCGTCGAGCTGATGAGCCAGCTATCGGTGTACTATTTCGCCTTCGCGGTGCTGCTGTTGACCTTCTGGGTGATGCGCAATCTCGAGGGCAGCAAGGCGGGGCGTGCTCTTCACTACCTGCGCGAAGATCAGCTTGCTGCCGAAAGTATCGGGATCAATACGCGTGTCTATAAGATCTTCGCCTTCGGCCTTGGTGCGGGGCTGGCAGGACTGGCGGGGACGGTCTTTGCCGTCCAGTATTCGGCGGTCAGTCCTGAAGCGTTCGACTTTATCCAGTCGGTGCTGTTCTTCAGCATCGTTATCGTCGGCGGGTCGTCGATCCCCGGGGTTCTCCTCGGGGTTTTCGTGATGTTTGTCGTCCCCGAAATCTTCCGTGAGTTTGCCACCTGGCGCTATTTTATCTTCGGCTTAGCGATGATCGCCGCCATGATTTTACGCCCACGCGGCATTGTGCCTGCCACTTTCGGCAAGATTCCCAAGTTTCTGATCAAGGGAGGCGGCCATGGCGCGTAACGAACTGATCCTGACCGATGTGACCAAGCGCTTCGGTGGTCTGACCGCGGTGGACGCCCTCAGCCTCAAGGTGGAAAGCGGCCAGATCTACGGCATTATCGGACCTAACGGCGCCGGCAAGACCACTGTGTTCAACTGTATCACCGGGATCTACAAGTCAGAAGAAGGTTCGGTGAACTGGCGTGGAGAAGAGATCCGCGGGATGACGCCTTACCAGATCGTCGATCGTGGCATCGTCCGCACCTTTCAGACGATCCGTTTGTTCAGCCAGATGTCGGTGGCTGAAAACATCATGAGCGGTCGTCACATCAAGAGTCGGCAAAGCTGGTGGCACGGAATTATTCATACCCCGGGCTCGCGACGTGATGAGCTGGAAAATTGGAAAAAGGTCGAAGAGCAGCTCGATTTTTTCCGTCTCGGTGAATATGCAGCATCCCCCACTGGCAGTTTGCCCTACGGAATCCAGCGGCGGGTGGAGATGGCCCGTGCCATGGCAGTCGACCCGACCCTGCTGATTCTCGATGAGCCTGCTGCAGGTCTCAACGACAAAGAAACCCTGGTGCTGCTGGAGACCATCTTTAAGATCCGCGACAAGGGGGTTACCGTGCTGTTGATCGAGCATGACATGGATATGGTCATGGAGGTCACCGATTATCTGACGGTCATCAACTTCGGCAAGCAGATCGCGGAGGGAACGCCGGAACAGATCCAAAAGGATTCAGCGGTCATCGAGGCCTATCTGGGAAGTGAGGATGACGACGATGAGTAGCGACGTTCTGTTTGAAATCAAGGATCTGGAGGTCTCCTACGGGAGTATCGCCGCGATCAAAGGGATTTCGCTGACGGTCAATAAGGGTGAAATAGTCACCATCCTTGGGGCCAATGGTGCCGGAAAAACCACGACCATGCGCACCATCAGCCAGCTGCTGAAGGCCAAATCGGGTTCGATCCGCTTTAAGGGGCAGGAACTGACCAGCCTTGCGGCGCACAAGATCGTCAAGCTGGGGATCAGTCATTCTCCCGAGGGACGGCGGGTGTTCGGGATTCTGACCGTTGAAGAGAATCTGATGCTCGGCGCGTTTTCACAGAGTCGCCTCGACAAGACGACCCTGGAGTGGGTTTATGAACTGTTTCCGCGCCTACAGGAACGTCGCAAACAGTTGGCCGGCACCCTGTCGGGCGGAGAGCAGCAGATGCTGGCAATCGGTCGTTCGCTGATGAGCAATCCGGAAATGTTGTTGCTCGATGAACCTTCGCTGGGAATTGCGCCGATTCTGGTCAAGGCGATCTTCAGGCAGATCAAGGAAATTTCCAACAAGGGGGTCACGGTGCTGCTCGTCGAGCAGAACGCCAAGGCGGCGCTCAAACTGGCCGATCGCGGTTATGTCCTCGATGTCGGCAAGATCGCCCTGTCCGGGACATCGGCTGAACTGCTGGCGTCGGAGCGCGTTCAGGAAGCCTATCTCGGGAAAAAGCATTAAGCGCACAGCGGCTTGATCGCTGCGGAGGCACCTATGAATCTGAAGGATATCCTGATTCACATCGACAATCGTCCAACCTGCACGTCACGCCTGAAGACGACGATTCTGCTGGCACAGCGTCAGTCCGCCCGCGTCACCGGTCTTTATGTAATACCCCATCCCTATTATGCGTCGCATCATCGCAACCCTCTGGATCAGGCCGAGGCCGCGCGGCAGAATTTTATCACTCAGGTGACAGAGGCCGAGCTCGAATGGGAATGGATCTGTGTCGACGTGGTCAACAGCGGCCTCGATCTCCCCAACGCATTGAATTTGTACGGACACTACCGTGATCTGGTGGTGGTCAGTCAGACCGATCTGTCGCACCCTGATCGAACCATTCCGCCTAACTTGCCGGAGAAGACAGTTCTCGGATGTGGCCGGCCGGTATTGATAGTGCCCTACGCAGGGCAGTTTGAGAATCTCGGACGACAGGTGATGCTGGCCTGGCGCGGCGGGCCTGAATCGTCCCGTGCCTTGCACGATTCTATGCCCTTACTTCGAACTGCAGATCATGTCCAAGTCATGACGATTCAAGGGCAGGGTGGTGACGAAGCGTATGAAGCTCACGACGCTGATATCTGCGCACACATGGCCCGCTACAATCTATCTTTGTCCTGTGAAAAACATGTGACCGGCGGGCTGCGGGTCGGTGATTTG
This sequence comes from Desulfuromonas sp., assembly GCA_002868865.1. Classification (GTDB taxonomy): domain Bacteria; phylum Desulfobacterota; class Desulfuromonadia; order Desulfuromonadales; family Geopsychrobacteraceae; genus BM509. The sequence continues at coordinate 31,709 of PKUC01000029.1, forward strand.
CTTCTCAACCGCTGCGCGGATGAAGGGATCGATCTTCTGGTGATCGGGGCCTTTTCCCAGTTCAGGCGGGGGCATCAGATCCTCGGTGAGACCGGACGCTACCTGCTCGAGTACATGACTGTCCCGGTACTGATGTCGCACTGATCCGCCGTTTTCCACCGCTGCATAATATTCGACACCCTTCTGCGTCTTTGCGGGAGGGTGTTGTCGTTTAAGGGGAAGGGGTCGGTGTGCTGCGGCGATTCAGCAGGATGCCAGCGAGGGCCGCGCAGCCGATCAAAATCAGAATCAGCAGGGTAACACCCGGCCAGCCCCACGCCGAATAAAACAGGCCGCCGCCGGTACCGGACAGGCTCGAGCCCAGGTAATAAGCAAACAGGTAGAGGGATGCGGCCTGGGCGCGCGCACTGGTGGCGAGATGACCGACCCAGGCCGAAGCGATGGCGTGGGCACCGAAAAAACCGATGGTAAAGACCACGATCCCGACGATGACGGCGGGCAGTGCCGCCGACAAGGTGAGGAACAGTCCCAGCCCCATAATCAACAGCGAAACAAAGAGGATGTTGCTGCGCCTGAATTTGTCGACCAGCACACCCATGACCGTCGATCCACATGCCCCGAAGGCGTACGCCAGAAAGATCAGCGCCACTTGGGCATGACTGAGGTTGAACTCCGGGCCCATCAGGCGAAAGGTGATGTAGTTGTAGAGGGTGACAAAGCCCCCCATGCAACACAGAGCAATGCTGAACAGGCAGAACAGGCCGGGATCGGTCAGATGAGTCCACAGCGAGCGGCTGAGTGGCCCGATTCGCAGCGGGCGGCGCTGAAAATTACGGGATGGTGGCAGCAGTGCAAGAAACAGCATCCCCAGAACGAGTCCGATAAGACCGATGCCGATGACCGCGGCGCGCCAGTTCATCAGTTCGGTCAGCCAGGCGGTCAAAATCCGCCCCGTCATCCCACCGAAAGCATTTCCGGCTATATAGAGCCCCATGGCGCTGCCGACCGCCTGTGCTTCGATTTCTTCGTTGAGGTAAGCCATCGCCACCGCCGGCACCCCGGCAAGGATAATCCCCTGGATCAAACGGATGCCGAGCAGGGTCGGTAGCGACAGGTGTAGCCCGCTGAGTATGGCGAGCAGTGAAGCGAGGATGACGGAGATCCCCATCAGCCCACGCCGGTTCCAGGCGTCCGAGAGCGAACCGGATACGGGCAGGGTCAACGCCAGGGCCAGGGTTGCGAACGAGAGCGACAAGCTGGCGACGGTGGGGGTGATGCCGAACTCATCAACCAGATTGGGAAACAGGGGCTGGAAGGTGTACAGGGTCGAAAAGGTGACAAATCCGGCAAAAAACAGTGCCGAATTGGCCCTCAGGTAAGCACGGCTTCCGCGGGTGATGTGTGTTGCGGGCATGTTGCGACTCCTTGGATTCTGTCCGAACGGTTTACTCCAAGCGCAGGAACGAAGCAACATTTAAATCGATCAGCTGTTTGTATGGGCGCACTGGGCTTGCACACACCTGGACTGCCAGTATCTTCTCGATAGAAACGGTTGTGAATTGAGGTTTTGTGGAACCTGTTTGTTGACAAAAACAAATAAAATGATTCTCTGGTGCGAGGGCTCCTTTTGTCTCGTAGCAATTTTTAAGGTGTTGAATGCGGCATTGACGAAAAACTGATACGGTGGTGTTTTCTAAAATTTGCAGAGATCACGTCGAAGCCTAAACCTTCTTGGATGTAACAAATTGGGGGGGTACGCTTGATGCAGTTTTATGGCCTCAAAACAAAAAGCGAAGCCTCATAAACAGCGGCTTCGCTTAATAAATTGGCGGAGGTAGATGGGAATCGAACCCACCGGGGACGTGAACGCCCCCCATCGGTTTTGAAGACCGTGAGCGCCACCAGGCTACTAACTACCTCCGTAT